>NZ_BAABIB010000074.1:0-88635 GCF_039542405.1 Amycolatopsis dongchuanensis | reverse complement strand
CTCCACACCGACCACCACCACTTGACATAGAAGCTTCCTGACGGCGTCGCTTCGCGATGGCTGCGCCACCCTTGACCCACCCGCCCCACCGCAAGGATCCGCAGGGAGGAAGGGGCAAGCCGGGGACTGCCCCAACCACACCAGACCCACCGTTGCCGTCTCACCTTCACGGAGGGCAAGCACCCCACCCCTCCCAGCACCGCGCTCCCCACGGTGAGGCTTCCTTCGAGACCGGCACCGTGAGCGGGGGGTCCAGGGGGGCGAAGCCCTCCCTGGCGGGGGTCTGGGGGTTCGACCCCCAGGAGACAAAAAGGAAGATCCCCGTCTGCGCTTTCCGCAGACAGGGATCTCCCAGATCTTCCGTCGGGGTGGCGGGATTTGAACCCACGACCTCCTCGACCCGAACGAGGCACGCTACCAAGCTGCGCCACACCCCGATGTACTGCTTGCCGGGCCGGGTAGAAGTCTAGCGGATGTCGCTGCGGGCTTTTCGGGGGGTGTCCTCCTGGTGGCGTTCGCCCGGGGTGGGGCGGGGGACGAGGGTCAGGAGGGTGGCTTCGGGCGGGCAGGCGAAGCGGGCCGGGGCGTAGGGGGACGTGCCGAGCCCGGCGGAGACGTGGAGCCACATGTGGGCTCCCCAGCGGGAGGCGCCGCGGGCGCGGGACCGGTCGAGTTCGCAGTTGGTGACCAGTGCGCCGATGCCGGGGATGCGGAGTTGCCCGCCGTGGGTGTGGCCCGCGAGGACGAGGTCGTACCCGTCGGCGGCGAAGGGGTCCAGCACGCGGGGTTCGGGCGAGTGGGTGACGCCGACGCGCAGGACGGCGGGGTCGGCGGGGCCGGCGATCTGGTTGTACCGGTCGCGGCGCAGGTGGGGGTCGTCGAGGCCGGCGGCGAAGATCCGCTGGCCGTCGATGTCGAAGGTGCGGCGGGCGTGGGTGAGGTCGAGCCAGCCGTGTTCGACGAACGCCGCCCGCAGGTCGCGCCAGGGCAGGTGGTTGCCGTGGATCCGCTTCTTCTTGCCGCGCGGCATGAGGTAGCGGGCGGGGTTCTTGGGCTTGGGGGCGTAGTAGTCGTTGCTGCCGAACACGAACACGCCGGGCCGCTCGAGCAGGGAACCCAGCGCGCGCAGCACGTACGGCACGGCCTGCGGGTGGGCGAGGTTGTCCCCGGTGTTCACCACGAGGTCCGGTTCGAGCTCCCCGAGCGCGGCGACCCAGCGTTGCTTGGACTTCTGGCCCGGCATCATGTGCAGGTCGGAGATGTGCAGGACCCTCAGCGGCCGCGCCCCCGGGGCGAGGACGGGCAGCTCCGCCTGCCGCAGCGTCCAGTGCCGCCGCTCGATGCCGACCGCGTAGCCGAGCGTGGCCGCGCCGAGCGCCACGGTCCCCACGGCCAGACGGGCCGCGCTCCTGTAGTCACCGTCCGTACTCACGAAGCCGAGGATACTGGCCGCTAGTGCTCGTACGCCGGGTCCGACGCCGGCAGCGGCAGGGCGGGCTGGTCGCCGAGGATGGCCTTCATCGCGCCGAACCACGTCCTCGCCGGGGCCTTCCCACCGAACATGTTCCCGTTCGAGCAGGGGGTCACGTTGCCCTGGCCGTCGCACAGGCCGCCGACCGGGCTGTCCGGCCGGAACACCATCGCGGCTCCGGCGAGCTGCGGGGTGGCCCCGACGAACGCCGCCGAACCGCTCTCCTGCGTGGTCCCGGTCTTGCCGATCATCGGCCGGGTCCAGCCCGCCGCCTGGGCGGCGCCACGCGAGGTGCCGTCGGTGTCGTCCCTGCTCATGCCGACGGCGAGGCTGTTCGCGAGCCCTTCCGGCACCGCCTGCTCACAGGCCGCTTCCTTGACCTGGACCGGTTTGCCGTCGCGGTCGCTGACCCCCATGATCGGCGTCGGCGGGCACCACACGCCGCCGCTCATGATCGTCGCCGCCACGTTGGCCAGCTCGAGGCCGCTCGTCGGGCTCACCCCGAGCGTGAAAGCGCCGAGGCCGTTCTGGGAAATGCCGCCCGGCCCGTAGTACTTCTGCTGCGGCATGCTGTACGCGGGGTTCTTGTTGCCCGGGTCGACCGCTCCGCCGTTGGCGGCGTTGGACGCCATGGTGTTGCGCATGCCCAGCCTGCGGGCCATGTCGAGCACGGCGCCCAGCCCCGCCTGCTCCTCGAGGATGACGAACCCGGTGTTCGGCGACGTCGCGAGCGCCTGCTGCAGGCTCATCGACGGCCCGTAGTTGGACTCGCCGTAGTTCTGCAGGCAGTAGGCCCAGGTGCCCCGGCCGATCTGGGGACAACCGGGTTTCTGGCCGCTGACGAACACCCTCGACGCGTACGACTGCGGGGTCTGGATCGTGCTGTAGATCCCCACCTTGTGCTGTTCCAGCGCCGCCGCCGCGGTGAAGATCTTGTAGCTCGACCCCGCACCGGTCACGTTCGAGACGTCCGAGGGCAGCGCGTACGTCGTCTGGCCCTTGCTTGCGTCCGTGCCGTAGTCGCGGTTCGCGGCGAGCGCGACCACCTCGTGCCGGTCCTTCCCCGGCCGCACCAGGGAAAGCGTGTTCGCCACGTTCTTCTGCGTCTTGCGCACCTGCGCCTCGGCGGAGAGCTTCGCCTGGTGCTGGGCGTTCTGGTCCATGGTCGTGCGGATGGTGTATCCGCCCGTGTACAGGTCCTCCTTGCTCATCCCGTTCGTGAGCAGGTAGTCCTGCACGTACTGGCAGAAGAACCCGTTCTCCGGCCCGGCGCCGGTGCAGTTCGCGGCGGGCTTCGACGGCCCGTCCGGCACCACGCCCAGCGGCTCCGCCTTGAAGCGCTCCGCGTCCGCGGGCGCGAGTTTCCGGTTCTCCACCATGCGGTCCAGCACCAGGTTGCGCCGCTCGGTCGCGCGCTCCGGGTGGCTCCACGGGTCGTAGAACGGCGGGTTGTTCACCATGCCGGCCAGCAACGCGGCCTGCGGCACGGTCAGTTTTTCCGCGGTGGTGCCGAAGTAGGCCTGCGCGGCCGCGCCGACGCCGTAGATCTTGCGCGAGAACTCGACGACGTTCAGGTAGCTCGTGAGGATCTGCTGCTTGTCCATTTTGGACTCGAGCTGGATCGCGATCCGCGCTTCCTTGAGCTTGCGGGCGAGCGACTGCTCCTGCGCCTTCTTCTGCCCCACCTCGTCGTCGCGGTAGATGACGTTGATCAGGTAGTTCTTCACGTACTGCTGCGTCAGCGTCGAAGCGCCCTGCGTCTCCCCGCCGGCGCTGTTGCTCAGCGCCGCGCGGATGGTGCCCTTCCAGTCCACGCCGTGGTGCTCGTAGAACCGGCGGTCCTCGACGGACACCAGCGCCCACTTCATCGCGTCGTTGATCTGGTCGGCCGCGGTCGGGATGCGGTACTGGTCGTACAGCGTCGCGATCGGGTTGCCCGCCGAGTCGGTGATGGTGGTGACCAGCGGCGGCGGCACGTTCGCGAGCTCGGCGGACATGCTGTCCACCGTCTCGCTCGCCCTGTTCGACGCGACGCCCGCCGCCCCGACGATCGGGAACAGCACCCCCGCGACGAGGATCCCGGCGAGCAGGCACAGACCGAGCAGCTTGAACAGACCATCCGTCTTCCGCACGCAGCCAAGAGTAGTGGGAACCGGGCGAACCCCGCCGCGCCGCCGCACCCGATACCACGAGAACTGCCCTCGCGCGACGTGTTCCGGTAACGAATTGCCCGCGGGATCTTGGCGAGTGGAACCGGATGGTCCTACAGTCCGTCAACGTCTCACGTACCCGGTGCCGGGGAGGCGCCGGGGGAACGACCGACGTGAGCCGAGGGTGAGGAGCTGGGGGCAATGGAATCCATCGAACGGAGCTGGCGGGCCGACGCGCTCTGCCGGGACACCGATCCCGACGAGCTGTTCGTCCGGGGTGCCGAGCAGAACCGGGCCAAAGTCGTGTGCATGGGCTGCCCGGTCCGCACGGAATGCCTCGCGGAGGCGCTGGACAGCAGGATCGACTTCGGTATCTGGGGTGGCATGACCGAACGCGAGCGCCGCGCCCTGCTGCGGCGCCGGCCGGACGTCACGTCGTGGTCGGAACTGCTGGAATCCGCGAAGCGGGAGTACGTGAAAGCGGGCTAGGCCGATCCTGCCGCGAGCCGGTCTCCGATGTCGCGGAGGCCGGCCACGTCGTGCACGTCGCTCGGCAGCGCGGGCACCCGCACGATCGGCACCTCCGGGTGCGCCCTGGTGAAGCGCGCGAGCAACCGCTCCTCGCGTTCCGCCAGCGCCACCCGGTCGGCGTGCAGCCGCAGCACCGCGGTCGCCAGCGGCGCGCTCGACTCCAGTCGCTCCGCCGCGGAGATCGCCGCGGTGGCCGACAGGTCCGCGAGCACGGGGTGGGTCCGGTTCGCGACCAGTCCCGACAGCGGCATGTGCTCGCTCGACAGCCGGTCCACGAAGTAGCTGGCCTCGCGCAGCGCGTCGGGCTCGGGCGCGGCGACGACGAGGAACGACGTGCCCTGCGAGCGCAGCAGTTCCTGCGTCTTGCGCGCACGCTCGCGGAAGCCGCCGAACATCGTGTCGAACGCCTGCATGAACGCCGACGCGTCGGCCAGCAGCTGGCCGCCGATGATCGTCGAAACGGCCTTCGCGAACATCGAGAACCCGGCGGTGACGACCTTGCGCAGGCCCCACCCGCCGGCCTTCGCCGGCGCGGTGAGCAGGCGGATCATCCGCCCGTCCAGCGCGCTGGACAGCCGGGTCGGCGCGTCGAGGAAGTCCAGCGCGGACCGGCTCGGCGGGGTGTCCACGACGATGAGGTCCCAGTCACCCGTCGCCGCGAGCTGGCCGAGCTTCTCCATCGCCATGTACTCCTGCGTGCCGGAGAACGACGTGGAAATGGTCTGGTAGAAGGGATTCGCGAGCAGCTGCTCGGCGCGGTCCGGCCCGGCGTGCGCGCGCACCATGTCGTCGAAGGTGCGGCGCATGTCCAGCATCATCGCCCACAGCTCACCCTTGGGCTCGAAACCCTCGACCTGCACCTGACGTGGATGGTTGCCCAGTTCGCGCAACCCGAGCGCCTGCGCGAGGCGGCGCGCCGGGTCGATGGTGAGGACGACGGTCTGGCGGCCCCGCTCGGCCGCCCGCAGCGCGAGCGCCGCGGCGGTGGTGGTCTTGCCAACCCCGCCCGAACCGCAGCAGACGATCACCCGGGTCTCCGTGGCGTCGATCAGCTTGTCCACGTCGAGCATCAGCGCACTCCCTGCTGCACCAGGGTCTCGGCGATGTCGTACAACGCCGCGACGTCCACGCCGTGGGTCAGGTCGGGCACCTCCAGCGTCGGCAGGTCGGCCTCCGCCAGCTGCTCGCGGGCCCGCTGCTCGGCGGCGATCCCGATCGCGTGCTCCACCGTCTCCTCCACCAGCGCCTCCAGCGTGGCCGTCGGCAGTTCGAGCCCGGCCGACGCGAGCCCGGTCCGCACGCGCTCGGCGTCCACCCGGCCGTCCGCGGCGGCGGTGAGCGAGCGCGCGGTCAGCCGCGGCGGGCGCACCCGGTTGACGAACACCGCGCCGGGCCGCAGGTCGGCGCCGTCCAGTTCGGCGACGGCCTCCACCGTCTCCCGCACCGGCATCTCCTCCAGCAGCGTCACCAGGTGCACCGCGGTCTCACCCGAGTGCAGCAGCCGCACGACCCCGTCGGCCTGGCCGCGGATCGGGCCGGTGCGGGCGAGGTCGGTGAGGGCCTTGGTGACGTCGAGGAACTTGACGACCCTGCCGGTGGGCGGCGCGTCGACGACCACCGCGTCGTAGGTGTGCCTGCCGTCGGACTCCGTCCGCCCGACGCACTCCTTGATCTTCCCGGTGAGCAGGACGTCCCGCAGCCCGGGCGCGAGCGTCGTGGCGAACTCGATCGCGCCCATCCGGCGCAGGGTCCGGCCGGCGAAGCCCAGGTTGTAGAACATCTCGAAGTACTCGAGCAGCGCCGCCTCGACGTCGATGTGCAGCGCGCGCAGCTCTCCGCCGCCGGGCGCGGAGGCGACGCGCTGTTCGGCGTAGGGCAGCGGTTCGGTGTCGAAGAGCTGGGCGAAACCCTGCCTGCCCTCGACCTCGATCAACAGCACCCGCCGCCCGTCGCGGGCCAGCGCGAGCCCCAGTGCCGCGGCGAGCGTGGTCTTGCCGGTGCCGCCCTTGCCGGTCACGAAGTGCAGCCGGGCGCGGACGAGTTCGTCGGTCCAGCCGGGCAGGGGTGTGCTCACCACCGCAGCGTAAATCAACTCGCACCGTCGTGTCGGGCTCCGGTGACGCACTGTGAGACAGGTCAGGCGGATCAGCCCGGGCTTGATCCGGTGGCTAGTCTCCCCACCATGAGCGCCACAAAGTGGGAGTACGCCACGGTTCCGCTGCTGATCCACGCGACCAAGCAGATCCTCGACCAGTGGGGCGAGGACGGCTGGGAGCTGGTCACGGTGCTGCCGAACCCGAGTGGGGAGCAGCACGTGGCCTACCTCAAGCGGGCCAAGTCGTGAGCTGGTCGCAGCGGCTGGCCGAGCTCGGCATCACGCTGCCGGGGGTCGCCGCGCCGGTGGCGGCGTACGTCCCGGCGGTCCGCAGCGGTGCGCAGGTCTTCACGTCGGGCCAGCTGCCGTTCGTCGAGGGTGAGCTCGCCGCGACGGGCAAGGTCGGCGGCGAGGTGAGCCCGGAGGAGGCGAAGCGCCACGCGCGCACGTGCGTGCTGAACGCGCTCGCGGCCGTCGACGCGCTCGTCGGGATCGACTCGGTGGTCCGGGTCGTCAAGGTCGTCGGGTTCGTGGCGTCCGCCGAGGGGTTCACCGGGCAGCCCGCGGTGGTCAACGGGGCGTCCGAGGTGCTCGGCGAGATCTTCGGGGAAGCGGGCGCGCACGCGCGTTCGGCGGTGGGGGTGGCCGAGCTGCCGCTGGGGTCGCCGGTCGAGGTCGAACTGATCGTGGAGGTCTGACATGGATCCGGACATCGAAGCCGCTTGTCACGAGCTGCTCCTGCGCCTGGCCGGCCGGATGCCGGACCAGCTGCTGTGGCGCTACCGGGACTGGCTCGGCGAGGGCGCGATGACGACGCTCGCGCGGACCCTCCCCCGCACTTTGCTAAAGCACAATATTGACCTCGACCAACCGGAGTATCGCCTGCTGGTCGCGGGGCTCGTGCCGCACGGGGCCGATTGGCACCAGGTGAGTTCCACTCTTGGGGTGGACGAGGCCCCGGAGAACCGGTACACATTCACGGGGAGTGCGCCCGATCGGGTGAACTCCGTGGACTCAGTGTCCGCGTTGGTGCACGCAACGTTGCGTGGCCGGCCGGACGTGGGCGAGGTGCGGCAGAGCTGGCGGCACGGCGAAGGCGAGGAGCTGAAGCGCGTGCTGCTGATCACCGCGCTGGCCGGCCTGCCGAGGCTGACCGGTGAGCTGCAGCGGGTCCTTCGGGTGCTGGGCGACGAGGAGCCCAGCGTCGAGGTGATGCCGCCGAAGTTCGACCTCCCCGCGTACCACCGAGCCGCGCTGGCCAGTTCGGAGCTGGTCTGCACGGGAGCAGTGGACACCGGGCACCGCCTCGCCGCTGCGTAACGGCTCGCTCGCCACGGGCGGGCTGCTGGGAGGAGAATCGTGGAGGTCCACAGTGACGCCGCGGGTCTGGGAACCGACGGGTTCGCGGTCCCGCTGCGGCTGCACAACCTGCTGCTCGCGCTGGCCGGACGGCTGGACGACAGCGCACTGTCCGAAGCGCGCGAGCTGACGGCGCGGGCCCGCCTCGACGAGGCAGCCGAGCTGACGACGGGTGCGCTCATCGCGGGCAGGCTGCCGGTGCGCGAGTCGGAGCAGCACGAACTCGGCCTCGTGCTGGAGCTGAGCCGTTCCGACGCCACGCTCGCCGAGCACCTCACGGTCGACGACGCCGAAGCCGACAACGGCGTGTTGCACCACTTCACCGGTGACAACCAGCCCGAGCGCGGCATCGCCGACGCGCTGGACCGCACCCTGCAGGTCCTGCCGGACCTGCGGTCGGTGCACGCCGTGTGGCGCAACACTCCGGCCGGCAGCGTGCCCGGCCCGCTGCCGCAGCGGGTCGTGCTCGTCGAGATCGGCCCGGAGGGCAACCCGCCCGCGGCCGCGTACCGGATCGACGCGGCGTTGCGCCGCAACGGGATCCGCGCGGTCGTCGAGGTGACCGGTCCCGGCGCCGAGCGCACCCGCTACCACGACCAGGCGCTGAACTCGGCCGTCGCGGTGTGGCTGGCCGGTGCGTCCAACGGTGCTCCGGCGCCGAGCCGCCCGGCTCCCGCGAAGGCCGCCGCCACGGCGAAGGAGAAGTCGGGCAGGCACGTCGCGGCGGACGCCAAGGACGAGGAGCCTGTCCCGGCCGAGCAGTCGCAGAAGGGGCCCGGGCACAAGTTCGGGCCGCGCGAGGAGCCGCCGGAGACGCGGGCCGAGGCCACGACGGACCTCAGCTCGGCCGAGGTGGCCCAGCTGCGGGCCGCGCTCGCCGAGGACCCGGAGAAGGGCAAGGCCATCGCGTCCGCGGTGATCGGGCCCGGCGAGGTCGTCGAGATCCCGGAGCTGGACCTCAACGACCCGCAGCTGTCCGAACGCGACCGCCAGCTGCTGCGTGAGCTGCACGCCGAGCTGGCCGAGCGTGAGCGCGCTGAGGCGTCGAAGGTCCGCACCAACGGTTCCGGTGACGACCAGCGCTGGGTGGACGGGTTCTCGGGAGCCTGACGGCCGCGTAAGTTGCTTGGCGTGCCTCAACTGAATTTCGAGCTGCCCGCCGGGGTGCAGTTCTCCGACGAGCCGTTGCCGAACCCGCCGGTGCCGCGTGACGCGGCGACCGTGATCCTGTTGCGCGACACCGCGAACGGCCTCGAGGTGTTCCTGCAGCGGCGGGTGGCCGCGATGGCGTTCGCCGCCGGGATGACGGTGTTCCCCGGCGGCGGGGTGGACGCGCGGGACGCGGACGCCTCGGTCCGCTGGGCGGGTCCGCCCGCGAGCGAGTGGGCGCGGTGGTTCGGCGGGACGGAACCGGTGGCCCGCGCGCTCGTGTGCGCCGCGGTGCGGGAGACGTTCGAGGAGTCCGGTGTGCTGCTGGCCGGCACCGAGGACGGCGTGGTCGCCGACGCGAACCGGTACGCGGACGCCCGGCGGCAACTGGTGTCCCGTGAGCTCTCGCTGGCCGCGTTCCTCGACGGCGCGGGGCTGACCCTGCGCGCGGACCTGCTCCGCCCGTGGGCCCACTGGATCACCCCACCCCAGGAGACGCGCCGGTACGACACTCGGTTCTTCGTCGCGGTCCTGCCCGAAGGCCAGCGCGCCGACGGGGAGACCACCGAGGCGGAGTCGTCGGGCTGGCAGCGACCGCAGGACGCGCTGGCGGACGCCGACGCCGGGCGCAGCATGCTGATGCCGCCGACCTGGTACACGTTGCGCGAGCTGACCGAGTTCGACACGGCGGCCGACGCGCTCGCCGCGGAACGCCGGATCCAGGCCATCATCCCGACGCTCGTTCGCGACGGCGACCGGGTGAGAGTGATCGTGGAGGACGCATGAGCCACCCCGCCTACGGCGAACTCCGGCGCGTGTCCGAAAGCGCTTCCGTGCTGCTGGAGAACAACCCGTCCACGATGACGCTGGAGGGCACGAACACGTGGGTGCTGCGTGCGCCCGGTGCCCGCGAATGCGTCCTGGTCGACCCCGGCTACCACGACCTCGACCACCTGCCGAAGCTCGCCGAGCTGGGGCCGGTCGCGTTGATCCTGCTGACCCACCACCACCCCGACCACAGCGAAGGCGCCCCGTGGCTCGCCGAGCGGGTCGGGGCGCCGGTGCGGGCCTTCGACCCGTCGCTGTGCCGTGGCGGCGAGGCGTTCACCGACGGCGAGGTGGTCCGGGCGGCCGGGCTGGAGCTGGAGGTCGTGCACACGCCCGGGCACACCGACGATTCCGTGTGCCTGCGGTACGACGGCCACGTGCTCACCGGCGACACGGTCCTCGGCCGCGGCACGACGGTGCTGTCCGACCTCGGCGCCTACCTCGGCTCACTGCGCCGCCTGCTGGACCTGCCCGCAGGGTTGCGTGGCTTGCCGGGCCACGGCCCCGAGCTGGCCGAGCTGAAGACGACGGCGCAGGAGTACCTGGACCACCGCGAGCAGCGGCTCGACCAGGTGCGTTCCGCGCTGCGCGTGCTCGGCGAGGACGCCACCCCGAGGCAGATCGTCGAGCACGTCTACGCCGACGTCGACCCGGCGCTGTGGGCGCCCGCCGAGCACAGCGTCCGCGCCCAGCTGGATTACCTCCGCTCGGCGATCTAGACCAGGACTTCTTCGCGCGCCGGGGCGGGCTTCCGGACGGTCGAGCGCAGCAGCCACACGAGTGCCGCGATCACCAGCCCGGCCGCGCCGGCCGCGAGGAACGACGCCGACGGGCCCGAGTGCTCCACGAGGTAACCGCTCACGGACTGGCCGAACGCCAGCCCGAGGGTGACGGCGGTGAGCACCCAGCCGAACGCCTCAGCCGCCGTGCCCTCCGGTGCGACCAGCTCGATCGCCGCGGAGTGGGTCGCCGACTGCGGGGTGATCATGGCGCCCGCGGCGAGCATCGCGAGCGCCAGCCCCCACAGGCTGGACGGCATCGCGAGCAGCGCCACGAGGAGCGCGAACGCGGCGAGCAGCACCGGCAGCCGCAGCGACATCGGGCGTGGCCAGGGCCGCAGGCTGAACGCGATGCCGAACGCCACCGAGCTGACCGACCACACCGACAGCAGCACCCCGCCGAGCGCGGGCTGCCCCGCCTCGGTCGCGGCCGCGGGCACGGCCACCTCGACGAACCCGATCACGACGCCGAAGCCGAGCGCGGCGAGCGCGAGCGTGCGCATGCCGGGGCCGGCGAGCGCACCCAGCAGCGGCCGCCGCCCGGTGGCGGGCGCGGGGCCCCACGCCCGGACGGCCGGGCTCAGCGCGAACAGCGTGCCGCCGATGATCATGCACAGCGCGCCCGCGATCATCCCCGTGCCGGGCCAGGGCGCGGCGACGAGCAACCCGGCCAGCCCGGGGCCGAGGATGAAGAAGACCTCCATGCTGATGGCCTCGTAGGAGTACGCGGCGTTGCGCGCCTGCTCGGCGGCGACGAGCCGCCCCCACAGCGCCCGCGAGGCGGACCCGACCATCGGCTCGGTGATACCGATCCCGCCGCTGAGCAGGACGAGCAGCGGTGTGGCGGCGTGCGCCTCGATCGCGAGCGTCAGCGCCACCATGGCGAGCGCGAACAACGTGATCGTGACGAGCAGGGGACGCGTCGGGCCGAAGCGGTCGATCAACCGCCCCTGCACCACCGAACCCACGGCGACACCCACGAGCGAGCCCGCGGAAACGAGGCCGGCCGCGGCGAACGAGCCCGTCTCCCGCTGGACGTAGAGCAGCGCCGACAGGCCGATCATCGCGATGGGCAGGCGCGCCAGCAGCGAGGCGATCAGCGGACGGCGCGAGCCGGGAGTGGTGAGGGCGGCACGGTAGTCGGCGAGGGAGACGGACTGGGACATGTGTACCAGTATGCCTCACTCTGGTACGCCTGTACCAGTCGGGGTGCCGTCACCGGTTCAGCGACGGAGGTCTCGGTTGGATAACGGAGCCGGGATTTTTCCGGAAGTCGCGCAACGAACAGGCCACGGCGGCGTCCTTCGGGGTGAACGGCCTTGAACTTCGGGGTAGGGGCCGTGGCATGGTTGACATAACAGAAAACTCCCTCCGGGCATCGGGTCGGGGCCTAAATTCCGGAGGGCGGGGAGCGCGATCCGTCGGGGGATGGCTCGCGCACAGCGAAGGGCCGGTGCGCCACGTCGGGGGTGGCGCCCGGCCCTTCGTTCAGCGTGAACCCTGCTCGCTCGCTGGCGCTCGCTTCGCCGGGTTCACTTCGGCATCGCATTGGGGGTCGGACCCCCAAACCCCCGCCAGGAGGGGCTCCGCCCCCCTGGACCCCCCGTCCCGGTGCGGGTTGGGTGCGGGTGTCGCCTTCGGTATTGCTCGCTGGCGCTCGCTTACCTTGTGCGGTGAGGGTCGGTGCGGGTTGGTGTGGGGGCGTGCCGCTGTTGGGGGTTTCGCGCTTAGCGGGCGCGGCGGGCTAGGCGTTCTGGGTCGAGGATCAGGACGGACTTGCCTTCCAGGCGGAGCCAGCCCCGGTGGGCGAAGTCGGCGAGGGCCTTGTTGACCGTCTCGCGGCTCGCGCCGACGTACTGGGCGATCTCCTCCTGCGTCAGGTCGTGGGTGACCCGGAGGATGCCCGCCTCCTGGCTGCCGAAGCGCTGCGCCAGCTGCAGCAGCGCCCGCGCCACGCGGCCCGGCACGTCGGTGAAGATCAGCTCGGCGACCATGTTGTTCGTCCGGCGCAGCCTCCGCGCGATCACGCGCAGCAGCTGCTCGGCGATCTCCGGCCGCGTCGAGATCCACTTCCGCAGCGAGGGGCGGTCCATCGTCACCGCACGCACCTCGGTCACGGTCGTCGCGCTCGACGTGCGCGGACCCGGGTCGAAGATCGACAGCTCGCCGAACATGTCGGACGGGCCCGCGATCCACAGCAGGTTCTCGCGCCCGTCCGGCGACTTCCGGCCGATCTTGACCTTGCCGGACAGGATGATGTACAGCTTGTCGCCCGGTTCGCCCTCGGTGAAGATCACGTGACCCCGGGGGAACTCCACGGTCTCCAAGGTCTGCGCGAGCGCCTCGGCCGCGGCCGGTTCGACCCCCTGGAAGATGCCCGCCCGGGCCAGGGTCTCGTCCACCTCGTGCCTCCTCATTGGTGGCGGCAGCGCCCCCGGTGCAGGAGCGTGTCACCGATCACTTGCGTGCAGTCTAGGCCGTTCGGGCGAGATCGCCGCACGGCTCGCCGGGTGGCGGCGTGCGAACGCCCAGGAGGGTGGTGACGATCTCGTCCGATCAGCCAGCTTAACCGCTGCACACGGCGAGTTGACCGAGGGTATGTAAGAGGCGAGGCTCCCCTAACTCACAAGGGTCAGTCCTGTGCGCGGCGTGACCGGAGCTTCGCCGCTCGCCCCCCGAGCCGGCGCAGCCGGAACAGCTCCAGCGCCCGCCCGATGCCGTGCCCGTAGAGCGCCCTGACCTCGTTGGGCCGGGCCTGCTCCAGGAACTCCTCGACCTCCTCCTCCTGCACGGCCACGTGCTTGAGGCGGCTCTCGACGCGCTCCATCGCCAGCGCGAAGAACATCATCACGAGGGGCACGGCTACTACGAACCAGACGGTCATCGACTTCAGATCCTCGCTTGAGTGGGCTCGGTTCTCGCGCCAGTGCGTTCGGTTGTGGCAGTCGGCCACCGGGAAGCACTCCAGGTGCCTTCCGTAGGCTATCGGGGTGCCACCCGCCGTTCGTTACGTACCCCGGAAGGGTGCCGGGGAGAGCAGGCTCGCTCTCGTGAGACGCGCTCGGCGCATGCTGCGTCGTCTCACCGAGGAATTTCCGGACGCGCACGCGGAACTGGACTTCACCAACCCGCTGGAACTCCTGGTCGCCGTCGTGCTGTCCGCGCAGACCACGGACGTGCGGGTCAACGAGGTCACGCCCGCCGTCTTCGCGCGGTACAAGACCGCGGCCGACTACGCCGCCGCGGACCGCGCCGAACTCGAAGAACTGCTGCGTCCCACCGGTTTCTTCCGCGCGAAGGCCAATTCGCTGATGGGGCTGGGCGCCGCGCTCGTCGAGCGGTACGGCGGCGAGGTGCCGGACAAGCTCGAAGACCTCGTCACGCTGCCCGGCGTCGGCCGCAAGACCGCGAACGTCGTGCTCGGCAACGCCTTCGACATCCCCGGCATCACCGTCGACACCCACTTCGGCAGGCTGGTGCGGCGCTGGGGCTGGACGTCCGAAGAGGACCCGGTGAAGGTCGAGCACGCGGTCGGTGAGCTCATCCCCCGCAAGGAGTGGACGATGCTGTCCCACCGCGTGATCTTCCACGGCCGCCGGGTCTGCCACGCGCGGAAACCGGCGTGCGGTGCGTGTCCCCTCGCGCGCGACTGCCCGTCCTACGGCACCGGGCCCACCGGGTTCGAGGAAGCGGCGAAGCTGGTCAAGGGCCCTGAGCGGGAGCACATCCTCGCGATGGTGCGGCCGTCGTGACCAGGGCGACCAAGTGGGCGCTCGTGGTCGGCGTGCTGGTGCTCGGCGTGATCATCGCCGTGCTGCCGCGCACCGATGGCACCCGCAACGCCGCCGGTCCCGACCTGACCGCCGCCCGCGCCGCCGCCGCGCTCCCGCCGTGCCCCGCCGGCAACGGCGAGGTCGCGCAGTTCAAGGGGGTGTCCGCGCAGTGCCTCGGCGACGGCTCGGCGGTCGATGTGGGCAGCGCGCTGGCGGGGAAGACCACGCTCGTCAACGTGTGGGCGACGTGGTGCGTCCCGTGCAGAACCGAACTGCCGGTGCTGGCCGAGTACGCCGCGCAGCCCGGGGCAGCGCAGGTGCTGCTCGTGCAGGCCGCCAGCTCGCAGGCCGACGGCCTCGCGCTGCTCAAGGACCTGAACGTGCACCTGCCCAGCGTCTTCGACGGCGAGGGGACGACCGGGCCCGTGCGCGAGGCGCTGCGCGTGCCGTCGTGGCTGCCCGTGTCCTACCTGGTCACGCCGGACGGGCAGGTGCATTTCATCCGGAACCCACCGACCTTCGGCAACCCTGACGCGGTGCGCCAGGCCGTGGAGAGTCCTTCGTGACCGGTCCGCTCGTCGATGCGGGCTCGGTCCCCGCCTGGCTGCGCCCGCTGGTCGAGATCAGCGGCGAGGTCGACTCGCGCACGTTCACCCGCTTCTCGCCGCCGAACGGCGAGTACACCCGCTCGGCCTCCGTGCTGATCCTCTTCGGCGAAGGCCCCCGCGGCCCCGACGTCCTGCTCCTGCGGCGGGCCGACACGCTCGGTTCCCACGCCGGTCAGGTCGCCTTCCCCGGCGGAGGGGCCGAGGACGGCGAGGACCCGGTCGACACCGCACTGCGCGAGGCGGAGGAGGAGACGGGGGTCGACCCCGCCGGTGTCCGGCCCGTCGCCGTGCTGCCCGAGCTGTTCGTCCCGGTTTCGCGCTTCGCCGTGACGCCGGTGCTCGCGCACTGGCAGACCCCCTCGCCGGTGCACGCCGTCGACCCCGGCGAGACGGCCGCGGTGGCGAGGGTCGCGGTACGCGACCTCGCTGACCCGGCGAACCGCTTCCAGGTCCGGCGGCAGGGTTACGTCGGGCCCGCGTTCGCCGTGGACGGGCTGTTCGTGTGGGGGTTCACGGCGGGTCTGTTGTCGGTACTGCTCTCCCTCGGCGGGTGGGAGCGCGAGTGGAACCGCGGCGACGTCCGCGACCTCGAAGCCGCACTGCGCGAGCACGATTGGGAGACACGATGAACTGGGTCGACGTCCTGGTGATCGTCCTGGCACTGCTCGCCGCCATCTCCGGCGCGCGCCAGGGCGTCGTGATCGCGCTGCCCGCGCTGGTGGGCGTCATCGGTGGCGCGGTGCTCGGCATCCGCATCGCGCCGCTGGTCGTGCAGCTGTTCGACAACCCGGCGGCGAAGGTCGCGTTCGCGGTGGCGACCGTCGTGTTCCTGGTGGCGCTGGGCGAAACGCTGGGCGTGTGGCTCGGCAGGCGCGTCAAGCACGCCGTGAAGAGCCGGATCAACACCGACAAGCTCAGCGGGATCGACCAGACGCTCGGCGCGATCGTGCAGGCCGTCGTGGTGTTCGTCGTGGCGTGGCTGATCGCGGTGCCGCTCACCGGCGTCGCGGGCCTGCCGGGCCTGGCGAAGGCGATCAACAACTCGGCCGTGCTCGGCGCGGTGGACAAGGCGATGCCGCCCGCGGCCGAGGGGCTGCCCGCCGACCTGCGCAAGCTGCTCGACGTCTCCGGCTTCCCGTCCATTGTGGACCCGTTCCAGAAGACGCAGATCAACGAGGTCGCCCCGCCGGACACGAGCCTGCAGAACAGCACGGTCGCGCAGCAGCTGCGGGGCAGCGTGCTCAAGATCCGCGGCACGGCGTCGTCGTGCTCCCGCGCGCTGGAGGGCAGCGGGTTCGTCGTGGCGCCCCAGCGCGTGATGACCAACGCACACGTGGTGGCGGGCACGGACGAGACGGCGGTCGAGACCTCGCAGGGCAGGCTGCCCGCCCGGGTGATCTACTTCGACCCCGAGGTCGACGTCGCGGTGCTCGCCGTGCCCCGGCTGCAGGCCCCGCCGCTGCGGATCGCGTCCTCCCGGGGCAAGGCGGGCGATGACGCGATCGTGCTCGGTTACCCGCTGGACGGCCCGTACACGGCGACCGCGGGCCGCATCCGCAACGAGATCACCTTGCAGGGCCCCGACATCTACGACTCGCGCACCGTGCGCCGTGACGTGTTCACCGTGCGGGCGCAGGTGCGCAGCGGCAACTCGGGTGGTCCGCTGGTGAACCCGCAGGGCGAGGTGGTCGGCGTCGTGTTCGGCGCGTCCGTCGAGGACCCCGACACGGGCTTCACCCTGACCGCCCAGCAGGTCGCCCCGGTGATCGAGGCCGCGCCCACGCTAAGCGCGCGCGTCAGCACCGGTTCCTGCGCCGCCTAGAAATTCGAGAAGGACTTTGTCGGTCCGCGCCGGGTCCTCCAGGTGCGGGAAGTGCCCGACGCCGGAAAGCGTCTCGAAGCGCGAGTACGGACCGTGCCACGGCGCCGACTCACGGGCGGTCTCGGGCAGCACGCACGTATCGGCCTCGCCGTGGATCTGCAGCACCGGAGCCGCGACGCGGGTACCGACGGCGTCGGCGAACCGGCGGCCCTCGCCGCGGAACTGGGCCCGGAAGGCCCAGCGGTAGTACTCGAGCGCGCTGTGCGCGACCCCGGGCACGAGCATCGCGTGCCGGAAGCGCCGCGCGGTCTCGGCGAAGTCGTCGGCCCGCGGCCACTCCGGCCCGGACCAGGCGCGCAGGAGGGTCTCGACGAGCGCGGCGTCGTCGGCGACCAGGCGGCGCTCGGGGAGCATCGGCAGCTGGAAGCGGAAGAGGTGGCCCATCGCGCGGGTCTGGCTCCGGCCGCGCCGCAGCGCGGTGCGGCCCACGGCCGAGCGGAACGCCAGCGGGTGCGCGCCCCCCAGGACGCTCACCGAGGCGACGAGCCGGGGGTGCAACGCGGCGGCGGTCCAGGCGAGCATGCCGCCCCACGCGTGCCCGACGAGGTGCGCGCGTCGTTCCCCGAGCGCGCGGACGAGGCCGGCGACGTCCCCGGCGAGGGTCCAGGCGTCGTAACCGCGTGGCGGCTTGTCGGAGTCCCCGTACCCGCGCAGGTCCGCGGCCACGACGCGGAAACCGGCGTCGGACAGCGACACCAGCTGGTGCCGCCAGGCCCACCAGAACTCGGCGAAGCCGTGCAGCAGCAACACCAGCGGGCCCGTGCCCGCCTCGGCGACGTGCAGCCGGATGCCGTTGGCGGACACGTCGCGGTGCGTCCAGGGGCCGTCAACCCGGACGCTGGACGGATCGGGCGGCTGCACGGGGAGGGGGTGGGTCAGCCGCGCTCGGCGACGGCGGCCTCACGCCGGGGCTTGAGCGCCGCGGCGGTGTCCTTGACGCTCGTGATCGTGCGCTCGGGCGCCCTGATCTTCTTCAGCTTGCGCCAGCCCAGCAGCGCGAACAGCACGGTGACCAGGAGCATCAGGCCGAACACGATGAGGAACGCGGCCCAGCGCTTCAGCCACTCGGACAGCAGCTCGCCGAGGAAGAAAAAGAAGAAGAACGAGCTGTAGAGCCCGACCACGCCCGCGATGACGAAGAAGACGCTGCCCTTGATCCCCTTCTTGACCTCGCCCGCGACCTCGGACTTGGCCAGCTCGACCTCGGCGCGCACCAGCGTGGACAGGTGCTGGGTCGCCTGGCTGACGAGGCTGCCGATCGACTGCTCGCCGTCGGCGGTGCCGTCGTCCTTGGACAGGGGGATGTAGGGCACGGCCCCGAGGCCGTCTGGGCCGTTGCGTTCGTGCTCCTGGCTGCTCACGGGGGTCATCGTGCCATGTGCCGCCCCGCCCGGCTCGGTCAGTCCTCCCGCGCGCCGTGCACTTTGTTGCGCCGGAGGAGCACGGCCGCCCCGGCGAGCGAGGCGATCGCGGACGCCAGGAGGACGGCGGTCTTGGCGCGCTCGCTCGCCGCACCGGTCAGCGCCAGCTCCGCGATCAGCAGGCTCACCGTGAACCCGACCCCGCCGAGCAGCGACAACGCGCCGATGTCCCGCCAGCCGGTGCCGCGCGGCCGCTCGGCGAACCCGAGTGAGACGGCGAGCGCGGAGGCCCCGAGGATGCCGACGGCCTTGCCGACGACGAGCCCGAGCAGCACCGCGAGCGGGAGGGCTGTGGTGAACACCTCCGACAGCGAGTTCGCGTCGACCTCGATCCCGGCGGCGAACAATGCGAATACCGGCACCGCGACGGCGGCCGACCACGGCTGCAGCCGGTGCTCCAGGCGGAGCGCGGGCGCCTCGTCCTCGCCGGGGTCCGGGCGGACGCGGGTCAGCAGGCCCAGCACGACGCCGGCGATCGTCGCGTGAATACCGGTTGTATGCACGGCTACCCAGGTGATGACGGCGAGGGGCACGTAAAGCCACGGCGTGCGCACCCGGCGGCGCTGGAGCAGTGCATACAACGCGCATGCAGCCAGTGCGACGGCGGCCGCGACCAGGTTGAAGTGGCTGGTGAACAGCACGGCGATGACGAGGATCGCGCCGAGGTCGTCCACGACGGCCAGCGACAGCAGGAACACCCGTGCGCTGCCCGGGAGGTTCGAACCGGTCAGCGCGAGGACGCCGAGCGCGAACGCGATGTCGGTGGCCACGGGGATCGCCCAGCCGCGGTCGATGCCGGCCGAGCCCCAGGCCACGCCCAGTGCGAGCAACACCGGCACGACCATCCCGCCCAGCGCCGCCACCACCGGCAGCACCGCCTGCTTGAACCGGGACAGCTCCCCGATGACGAGTTCGCGCTTGAGCTCGAGCCCGGCGACGAAGAAGAACAGGGCGAGCAGGCCGTCCTTCGCCCAGTCGCCGACGGACAGGTCGAGGTGCAGGAAATGTGGTCCGATCGTGAAATCCCGCAGTCCGCGATAGGCGTCGCCCCACGGCGAGTTCGCCCAGAGCAGGGCCACCGCGGTGGCGACGAGCAGGATCAGCCCGCCGGTGGTCTCAGTGCGCAGGTAGCGGGCGAATTCTCCGGCGATGGCACGGGGCTTCTGCACGGGCGCTCTTTCGGGGTCGGTTGGACGGAGTCTTGCCGACCAGACTTCCCGGCGCACCTCCACCCACTCTACAGGTAACAGTACGAGCGTCCTAGTATGTGAATTGCCAACGTTGTCAAGTGGATTGGACGGGTCGGCGAATGGCCACCTCCACCGAGGCGAAACGGGACACCAGGTTCTTCGGCCACCCGCTCGGACTGGCGAACCTCTTCGGGGTCGAGGCGTGGGAGCGCTTCTCCTACTACGGGATGCTGGGCATCCTGCCCATCTACCTGTACTACTCCGTCGCCGAGGGCGGGCTGGCGATGGCGGAGACCACCGCCACCAGCATCGTCGGCGCGTACGGCGGGCTGGTGTACCTGTCGACGATCGCGGGGGCCTGGGTCGCCGACCGGCTGCTCGGCGCCGAACGCACGTTGTTCTACAGCGCCGTGCTGATCATGGTCGGGCACATCGCGCTCGCGGTGCTGCCGGGCTACCTCGGCGTGGGTGTCGGGCTCGTGTGCGTGGCGCTCGGCAGTGGCGGGCTCAAGGGCAACGCGACGTCGGTCGTGGGCACGTTGTATACCGAGCACGACGAGCGTCGTGACGGCGGTTTCAGCCTGTTCTACATGGGCATCAACCTCGGCAGCTTCGTCGGGCCGCTGCTCACCGGCCTCGCGCAGAGCAACGTCGGTTTCCACCTCGGGTTCGGGCTGGCCGCGATCGGTATGGCGCTCGGGCTCGTGCAGTACACGCTGGGCCGGCGCAACCTGCCGGACTCGGCGCGCGCCGTGCCCAACCCGCTCCCGCGGAAGAACCGCCCGCATGCGATCGGTGTGCTCGTCCTCGTGGTGGCGGTGATCGTCGTCGCGCTGCTCACCGGCGTCGTCACGGCGGCCAACCTGTCGGACGTCGTGGTGTGGGTCGTCGCCGTCGCGGCGGTGATCTACTTCGCCGTCATCCTGACCAGCCGCAAGATCACGGCGGTCGAGCGCAAGCGGGTGCTGTCGTTCATCCCGATGTTCATCGCGAGCGTCGTGTTCTGGTCGCTCTACCAGCAGCAGTTCACCGTCGTCGAGGTCTACTCGGACAAGCGGCTGGACCGGAACCTGTTCGGCTGGGAGATGCCGGTCTCGTGGGTGCAGTCGATCAACCCGGTCTTCATCATCGTGCTGGCGCCGGTGTTCGCCCTGCTGTGGACGAAGCTGGCGCGGCGCCAGCCGTCGACGCCGATCAAGTTCGCGCTCGGCACCGGGATCATGGGCGTGGCGTTCCTGCTGTTCCTGCCGCTGGCGGGCGGCGGGCCGAACAGCGCGCCGCTCCTCGCGCTCGTCGGCATCCTGCTCGTGTTCACGATCGCCGAGCTGTTGCTCTCGCCGGTCGGGCTCTCGCTGGCGACGAAGCTCGCGCCCGAGGCGTTCCGGACGCAGATGGTCGCGTTGTTCTTCCTGTCGGTGTCGCTCGGCACGGCGCTGTCGGGTTCGCTCGCGCAGTACTACAGCGCCGACGACGAGACCCCGTACTTCGGGATCATCGGCGGGATCGCCGTCGTCGTCGGTGTGCTGCTCGCGCTGATCAGCCCGTTCGTGCGGAAGCTGATGTCGGGCGTGCGCTGATCCGGCGTTCGCGGGGCCGGCGGGTGGCAGGATGCGGCCATGCCGGGCAACCCTGTGGTCGAAGCCGTGCTCGACTCCATCACGGTCCCGCCGGGCGCGTTCGTCGTGGACTTCGCCTGTGGCGCCGGGCAGCTGGGCCTCGCCCTCGCCGCACGCCGCCCGGACGTCTCCGTGCTCGGCGTGGACCACGCGCCCGGCCTCGTCGAACGGGCACGGGCGAACGCTCCTGACAACGCCCGGTTCGAGGTCATGTCGATCGAGGACCTCGCTCTGGAGGACGCCTCCGCCGACGTGGCGGTGTCGCTGTTCGGGGTGCTGCAGGTGGGCGAGCCCGGCAAGACGGTCAGGGAGACCGCCCGCATCCTCAGGCCCGGCGGCGTTCTTGGCCTCGCCGCGTACGTGGACATGCGGGCCAACCCGTTGTGGTCCGCGACAGAGACCGTCCTCGCCCGGCACCTGCCGCCGGACTCCCTGCCGAACCCGGTCGTCCAGCCGTCCCTGGCAGGCCCCGACGCCAGGGAACGGCTGCTGCACGAGGCCGGGTTCACGTCAGTGCGCACCCGGTGGTTCGACTTCCCGCTCCCGCTGCCGTCCTTCGAAGCGGCCTGGGGGCTCGCGGCCAGTCCCGGCATGTTTCCCGTGCTGAACGACAACGCGGAGGTGCGGGAGGAGCTGCGGGAAGCGATCGTCTCCTACGAGGGGCCAGGCGGCGGGAGCTAGGTCTTCCCGGTTTTGTGCCTGCTCCTGTCCGCCACCCGGACCGCTAACTGACCGCCACGTCGAACAACGCCCCGACGTAGTACGTCACCAGCATCGTCAGCAGGCCGACCCCGACGTTGCGCAGCACCGCCCTGCGGGCCCGCGCGTTGCCGAGCCGGGCGCTGACGTAACCGGTGAGGAACAGCCCGGCGACCACGGCGAGGACGCAGGTCCACACGCGCCACGACAACGGCGGCAACGCGATCGCGAGCAGCGGCAGCAGCGCGCCGACGGAGAACGACAGGAACGACGCTCCCGCGGCCTGCCACGGGCTGGTCAGCTCGTCGGGGTCGATGTGGAGCTCGGCCTCGGCGTGCGCCTGCAGAGCGTCCTTTTCGGTCAGCTCCCTGGCCACCTGCGCCGCCAGCTCCGGCGACAGGCCCTTGTCCTCGTAGATCCCGGCGAGTTCGCGTTCCTCGGCTTCCGGCATCGTTTTCAGTTCTTCTTTTTCCAGCTGGAGCATCGCCCGCTCGGTATCGCGCTGGGTGCTCACCGAGACGTATTCCCCGCCCGCCATGGAAAGCGCACCGGCGACGAGCCCGGCAATTCCGGCCATCAACACCGCCGTGTGGTCCGTGGTCGCACCGGCCACCCCGACCACGATCCCGGCCACCGACACGATGCCGTCATTGGCCCCGAGAACGCCCGCACGCAGCCAGTTCAGCCTGCTGCCGAGACTGTCGTGGTGCGGTTCGCGCGAGTGGGTGGACGCGGGGTCCCGTGTTTCCGTCACCGCATTATTGAAACACAGGCACGCTGCTATAGTCCGACTGCCCGGAAAAGGGAATCCTCAGTTAGTTTCGGCTAACCTAAATCCCAATTCCCGGCTATTTCTCGCCGAACTCCGGCAGTCGCCGCACCCGGTAGGACAGCTCGATCGCGCGGCCCGTCGCCGGGTCGCCCAGTTCCACCCGCCACCGGCCGGCGAACTGGTCGACGCCGGGCAGCATCGGGATGGTGCCGGACAGGACCGCGACCCCCGGTTCCCGCAGGCCCCGGTCGGCGAGGAAGTTCAGCCAGTACTCCGGCGGCAGCAGTTCGGCGAGCTTCCCGTCCTGGATGAGGACGTCGTCGTCGACCCACGCCCGCAGGGTGAGCGAGTCGATCCGGTCGGCCACGTCGGTCAGCCGCCAGGCCTGCCGGGCCAGCACGTCGAGCCCGGCGTTCTTGCTCCACGCGACCCCGTGCACCTCCAGCTCGCGGTCGGTGTGGTCGCAGGCGGCGGTGAGTAGCACGTCACCCGGCTCGGGACCCGTGATGACGAGCGCCCATTCGGCCTCGCCGGAGGTGCGGCCGTGCTGCACCGGCACCTCGTCGGTCTGCTGGGCCAGGTAGGGCGCGATCGCGTAGAGCGCGGGTGTGCTCGCCGGCGCCGGCACGCCGAGTTCGGCCAGCTCCGCCACGTGTGCGGCCACGTCCTCCTGGTTGCGGCCCGCGTATCCGCCGTTGAGCAACGTGTGCACATGGATGCCCTCGGTGGTGCCGTCAGGTAGCTCGAAGCGCAGTTCGGTCATGGCCCTCTCCGTTCCGGTAACGCAGTTCTTACCCGCCAGGGCTTGCGCATGCAGGTTGTATACAACGAGTATTACCGCAACCGAGTCAACCCCGGAACCCAGGATGTGAGCAATGACCTCTGCCCCACCTGCGGTGGACGCGGCGTCGCTGCGCCGCGCCTTCGTCGCGAGCCTGTCCGGTACCTCGCTGGAGTGGTACGACTTCGCGGCCTACTCCGTGGCCGCCGCGACGGTGTTCGGGCACCAGTTCTTCCCCGCGGGCGACCCGCTCGTCGGCACGATGGCCGCATTCTCGACGTATGCGGTCGGCTATCTGTCCCGCCCGCTCGGCGGCTTCGTCTTCGGGCGGCTCGGTGACGTGCTCGGCCGGAAGCGCGTCCTCGTGTCGACCCTGCTGCTGACCGGTGTCGCGACGTTCCTCATCGGGGTGCTGCCGACGTACCAGAACGTCGGGGCGCTCGCGGCCGTCCTGCTCGTGCTGCTGCGTTTCGCGCAGGGTGTGGGCATCGGCGGGGAGTGGGGCGGCGCGGTGCTGCTCTCCAGCGAGTTCGGTGACCCGGCGAAACGCGGTTTCTGGTCCTCCGCGGCCCAGGTCGGACCGCCGGCGGGCAACCTGCTCGCCAACGGTGTACTCGCCCTGCTGTCCGCGGTGCTGACCGAAGCGCAGTTCGAATCGTGGGGGTGGCGGGTCGCGTTCCTGCTCTCCGGTGCACTGGTCGCATTCGGGTTGTGGATCCGGATGAAGCTCGAGGAGACCCCGGTCTTCCGGCGCATCGCCGAAAGCGGTGAGCGGCCACGCGCGCCGATCTCCGAGGTCTTCAAGTACGAGCGGCGCGGTCTGCTGGCCGCGATCTTCGTCCGCGTGTGCCCTGACGTGTTATACGCGTTGTTCACAGTGTTCGTACTGACGTACATGACGCAGGAACTGCACATGTCGCGAGGTCAGGGCCTCACCGCGGTGATGATCGGCTCGGCCGGTCAGCTCGTGCTGATGCCCGCGTTCGGCGCCCTGTCCGACCGCGTCGACCGGCGGCGGCTGTACCTCGTCGCGACGGTTGCCGCCGCCGCGTGGCCGTTCGTGTTCTTCCCGCTGGTGTCCACGCGGTCGTTCCCCGCCGTGCTGCTGGGTGTGGTGGTGGCGCTGGTGATCCACGCCGCGTTGTACGGGCCGCAGGCGGCGCTGGTGACGGAGCAGTTCTCGGAACGCCTGCGGTACACGGGCAGCTCACTGGCGTACACCCTGGCGGGCATCATCGGTGGTGCGCTGGCTCCGCTGCTGTTCACGAGCCTGCTGGCCGGGTTCGGCACGTGGCTCGCGCTCGCGCTGTACGTGCTGGTCGCGGGAGTGGTGAGCGTGCTCGGCGTCGTGCTCGCCCGGGAGGCGCGCCCTCAGGTGGCCGTGAGCTGAAGCTCCAGCGTCTTCTGGTGGTGGTAGTCGATCGCGACCAGTGCCGAGTCGAGGTCGTAGCCGGCGAGCGCCCGCACGATCGCGTCGTGCTCGCTGAGCACCTTGTGCTGGCGGTCGGCTGAGCGGGACAGCGCGATGAGCCCCGCGCGGATCTGGCGGGCCCGCAGGTTCGCGTACGCCTTGGACAGCATCGCGTTGCCCGCCGCGTCGACCATGAGGCTGTGGAAGTGGTGGTCGAGCGTGATGAACTCGTGGTCCGCCGTGGTGGCGCGCTGCTGCTTGATGACCTCGCGCATCTCGTCCACGGGCGCGGGGCGGCGGAACGTGATGATCTTGTGTGCGGCGAACCGCTCCATCATGCCGCGCAACTCGAACAGCTCGCGGAGGTCACGGCCGCTCAGCGGGGCCACGTAAGCTCCGCGGTTGGGCACGAGCTGGACGAGGTCCTCGGCGGCGAGCTGCAACAGCGCCTCACGGACCGGCGTGCGCGAGACGCCGACCTGCTCGGCGACGTCCTGTTCGCTGATGAAGGCGCCCTCCATCGCGGGGTCGGTCAGCACGGTGCGCCTCAGGAACTCGTAGGCCTTGTCGCGGCCTGACGTCCCTCTCGCGGTCGCCTGCATCCCGGATCCCCCTCCATACACGTTGTATACGGATCGTACGGCACGTGTGGACCGGCAGAGACGAGAACGCCGGGGCGGATGCCTGATCGAGTGGACATCCGCCCCGGCGAGTCGGGGGTGGTGCGGTCAGGGCGAGCGCCGGGCGTCAGACGCCTCCGCACTCGCCGGATCCTGCCGGGTGACCGCCGCTGTGTCGAGTCCGGCACCGGCGGCCAGGTAGCCGCTCGCCGTGGTTCGGCGAGCAGCTACCGCGGCAGGGGTGTCAGGCGTCGAGCTCGGCGAGGGCCTGCTTCGCCTGCTCCAGCTCCGCCTCCAGCTGCGCGACCTTGGCACGCTGCTGTTCGCGGGCCTCGTTGATCACCTCGTCGATCGGCGTCGACAGGTCCTCGTGCAGCTCCTTGGCCGCGCGCGACACGGCCGCGGCCGAGATGGCCAGCCCGCGGGCGACCCAGGTGCTGCCGTGCTTGAGTTCCGCCTGCCAGTCGCCGTCCGCGGTGCCGGTGACGGTGAGCGTCAGCTCGACCGTGCGGGTCTTGCGGGCGGCTGCGCCCTTCGGGCGGCCACGCTTGGGCTTCTCCTCCTCGGCGGGAGCCGGGGCGGCGGGCTCGGCGGCCTTCTCCGCGGCAGGGGCGGACGTCTTGACGCTCTCCTCGTCGATCGCCTGCTCCTGCGGGGCGGTCGTGGTGTCCAAGCTCATGCGGGTGAGGTCTCCCTCTTCGTGGGGTACGACGGCCGAAGTCTAGAACACGTGTTCGACAAAGGGAACAGCGGGTTCCGTCCGCCGATTGTGCCCACCGGCCCTCGTGGCACCCACCTCGGGCCACCTCCACGTCCCCCATCCGGGGTTGACCGGCGGCTTCGACGTTACAGATTTTTACCCGATCGGGTGTATCCGGACTTTTTCGCCGAACTCGGGAAATGCGACGTTTCCGCAGGTCAGGAGATTCCACATGAAACACCCGATAGTTGATCACCGGATCGGGCGGCTGATAACACTTCCGTTGCAAGACGCACTGGCGGTGCGCCGCGTCCCCCGGGGGAGACGCCGCCCGCGGAATTCCTGTGCGCAGTCGTCGTCCCGAGGATTGGTAGATGCAGAGAAGTGCGGTTTCGCGCGCCCGGAAAACGTTCGCCGTCGCTGGGGTCGCAGTGCTGGCCCTGCTGGCCGGCGCGTGTTCCGGGAACGACTCCACCCAGGTCGCGCCGGTCGCGGTGACCCAGGAGGACCTGACCCAGCTGCCGGAGGCGAACACCTTCGGCACCGTCACCGGCGCGCCCACGGACCCCCAGGCCGCCGCGGGTGCGGCCGCCGGCAAGGTGCTGCACCCGAAGAGCGATCTCGTGGTCTACGCGGGCGTCGGCGGCAAGCCGATCGCGAAGCTGCCCAGCATCCAGATGGGCTCGCCGACGTGGGTACCCGTGGTCGCCGAGCAGGGTGAGTGGGCCGAGGTGCTGCTGCCGACCCGTCCCAACGCCTCCGCCGGCTGGGTGCACGTACCCGAGGGCGCCGCCGAAACCGCGCAGAACGACTACGCCGTCCAGGTCGACCGCGCCTCGTTCCGCCTGCAGATCCTGGAGAACGGCAAGACCACCGGCTCGTGGACGATCGGCACGGGCAAGCCGGAGCACCCGACGCCCGCCGGCCGCGCGTACATCATCGCCTCGATCGAGGAGACGAAGAACACCTACAGCCCCATCGTGCTGCCGCTCTCCTACCACTCGGATTCCCTCGAAACGTTCGGCGGTGGCCCGGGCACCGTCGGCCTGCACACGTGGCCCAACGACAGTTTCGTCGGCAAGGCCAACAGCGACGGCTGCATCCGTGTGCCGCAGGACGCGCTCGAACAGCTCGTCAAACTGCCGCTCGGCACGATCGTGAACATCACGTAGCGCCGCGCGCTCCCCGGAAACCACTCCCCACAGAAAGGTGACCCAACACTTGTCCAGGAAGAAGGCCGTTGCCGGGGGCATCGGCGCGCTGTCGGCCCTGCTCGTCGCGGGGACCGTGCTCGCTCCCGCCGCCGGTGCGACGACGCGGACCACGGACGGCGTGAACTCCGCCTTCGCCATCTCGGCGACCGGCCTGCTCACGATCAAGCCCACCCCGTCGGTCAACGACGAGGACGGCTTCTCGCAGGAGTCCGTCGCGCGGCTGCGCCTGCCGGCGTCGCTGGTGGACCTGCGAGCGCTCAACGCGCAGGCCGGCGCGGGCACCGCGAAGGCCAGCATCCTCGACGTCAGCGTCGGGCTCGGTGTCGGCAAGCCGCTGCTGAGCGCGTCGGCGATCGAGGCCGAGTGCGAGAACGGCAAGGCCACCTCGTCGTTGGCGAAGGCGAAGATCGGCGACATCAACCTCGGTGTCGCGGTGCCGCCGAACACCGCGATCAAGGTCCCCGGCCTGCTGTCGGTCGAGGTCAACAAGCAGGTCACGCACAAGGACGGTTCGGTCACGGTGACCGCCCTGTCGATCAACGTCGACGGCGTCCAGAAGATCGAGCTGGCCTCCGCCACCTGCTACCCGGGTGACGACGACAACGGCGGCGGGGACGGCGACACCCCCACCACCAAGCCCACCGAGACCACGTCCAAGACGACGAAGCCGTCGTCCAAGCCGAGCGCTTCGCCGTCCAACGGCGGCTCCGCGCCGGCGGGTGACAAGCCGACCGCCAACGGCAAGGCGCCGACGCCGACCCCGGTCAAGGCACACCTCGACGTGACCGGCTGAGCGATCCAAGGAAACAGCGAGGCCCCCTTCCCCGCGCGGGGGGAAGGGGGCCTTCGTCGTGCCGGGGTCAGTCCTCGCTCTTGCCGGACTTCAGCCCGGCGGAGATGAGGTCCATGACGGAGCTGTCGGCGAGGGTGGTGACGTCGCCGATCTGGCGGTTTTCGGCCACATCACGCAGCAGGCGGCGCATGATCTTGCCGGAGCGGGTCTTGGGCAGCTCGGGCACGACCATGATCTGCCGCGGTTTGGCGATCGGTCCGATCTCCTTCGCGACGTGGTTGCGCAGTTCCTGCACGGCTTCCTCGCCGCCGTCGACCGCGTTGCCGCGCAGGATCACGAACGCGACGATGCCCTGCCCGGTGGTGGGGTCGGTCGCGCCGACCACGGCGGCCTCGGCGACGGTCGGGTGCGAGACCAGCGCCGACTCGACCTCGGTGGTGGAGATGCGGTGGCCGGACACGTTCATCACGTCGTCCACGCGGCCCAGCAGCCAGATGTCGCCGTCGTCGTCGTACTTCGCGCCGTCACCGGCGAAGTAGTAGCCCTGGTCGGCGAAACGGGACCAGTAGGTCTCCTTGAAGCGCTCGTCGTCGCCCCAGATGCCGCGCAGCATCGACGGCCACGGCTTGTCCAGCACCAGGTAACCGCCGCCGCCGTGCGGGACCTCCTTGCCGGTGTCGTCCACGACGATCGCCGAGATGCCGGGCAGCGGGGTCTGCGCGGAACCGGGCTTGGTCGCGGTGACCCCGGGCAGCGGGGAGATCATGATCGCCCCGGTTTCGGTCTGCCACCAGGTGTCGACCACCGGGGCTTTGCCGGCGCCGATGTGTTCGCGGTACCAGATCCAGGCTTCGGGGTTGATCGGCTCACCCACCGACCCCAGCACCCGCAGCGAGGACAGGTCGTACTGGGCGGGGATGTCGTCGCCCCATTTCATGAACGTGCGGATCAGGGTGGGGGCGGTGTAGTAGATGGAGACCTTGTAGTTCTGGATGATCTCCCAGTGCCGGCCCTCGTGGGGGGTGTTGGGGGTGCCTTCGTAGACGACCTGGGTGACGCGGTTGGCCAGGGGCCCGTAGACGATGTAGGAGTGCCCGGTGACCCAGCCGATGTCGGCGGTGCACCAGTAGACGTCGCGGCCGGGTTTGTGGTCGAACACGACGTGGTGGGTGTAGGCGACCTGGGTGAGGTAGCCGCCGGAGGTGTGCAGGATGCCCTTGGGGCGGCCGGTGGTGCCGGAGGTGTAGAGGATGAACAGCGGGTGTTCGGAGTCGAACGCCTCCGGCGTGTGCTCGGGGGACTGGGCGTCGACCAGGTCGTGCCACCACACGTCCCGTTCGGGGTCCATGGGGACGTCCTCGCCGGTGCGGCGCACCACGATGACCTTCTCCACCGACTCGGCGCCCTCCAGGGCCTGGTCGACGTTGGCCTTCATCGGGGCGGCCTTGCCGCGGCGGAACTGCCCGTCGGAGGTGATGACGATCTTGGCGGCGGCGTCGTCCACGCGGGAGCGCAGCGCGGCGGGGGAGAACCCGCCGAACACCACGCTGTGCAGGGCGCCGATGCGGGCGCAGGCCAGCATCGCCACGATCGCCTCGGGGATCATCTGCAGCTGGATCGCGACCCGGTCATGGGCCTTGACCCCCAGCGACAGCAGGGCGTTCGCGGCGCGGGAGACGTCGTCTTTGAGCTGGGCGTAGGTGATGTCGCGGGTGTCGCCCGGTTCGCCGACCCAGTGGATGGCGACCTGGTCCCCGTGCCCGGCCTCGACATGCCGGTCCACACAGTTGTAGGCCACGTTCAGCTTGCCACCCACGAACCACTTCGCGAACGGGGCACCGGACCAGTCCAGCACCCGGGACCACTTCGTGTCCCACGTCAACCGCTCCGCCTGCTCCGCCCAGAACGCTTCCCGGTCGGCGTCCCCACGCTCGTACCACTCGGCGGTGGCGTTCGCCTGCGCGGCGAACTCCGCACTCGGGGGGAATGTCCGGTTCTCCGTGAGCAGGTTGGACAATCCGGGGGACTGCTCTGTCATGGTGCACGGCCTCCTGAAGTTACGGATCTGTGGCTGACGCCGGAAGCACGGTAGCGACGTTAGTACGCAGCGCGAAAGGGTGCAGCCGAGCAGGCCGCGCGACCTGCTCTTTCGCCCCTGGTTCACGCCCATCCTCGCACGCCTGCCACCGCAAGTGGCCGTGCTGAAACAGTGCTTTCGGCGTTGTGCGGCAGGCCATTCTGCCGGGACATATGCTCGCGGTGATCGGTGGCCGCGAGGAGGGCGAATGGCGGAGCGGGAAGAGCTGACCTGGGAGTTGTTCGGGTCGGCCAGCAAGGAGCTGGCGCAGGCGATCGCGGACAGTGGGTACGAGCCCGACCTGATCCTGTCGATCGCGCGCGGCGGGCTGTTCGTCGCCGGTGCGCTGGGGTACGCGCTGGACGTGAAGAACCTGCACGTGATGAACGTGGAGTTCTACACGGGCGTCGACCAGCGGCTCGACCTGCCCGTGATGCTGCCGCCGGTGCCGAACGCGGTCGACCTGGCCGGCGCGAAGGTCCTGGTGGCGGACGACGTGGCGGACACCGGTGCGACGCTGAAGCTGGTGCGTGACTTCTGCGCCGACCACGTCGCCGAGGTGCGCTGCGCGGTGATCTACGAGAAGCCGCACTCGCAGGTGCAGTGCGAGTACGTGTGGCGGCGGACGGACAAGTGGATCAACTTCGCCTGGTCGAAGGAGCCGCCGGTGGTGCGGCGCGAGGGACAGGTGCTGGACGCGTGAGTGATCCACTGGCGCCGCTGCTGGAGCTCGACGGCGTCGCGGAAGCGGTCAAGGCGGCGCAGGACGCGGTGTTCGCGGTGCACCGCCACCCGGCCAACCTGCGCGGCGGCTCGGCGACGGCGGCCGAAGCATCGGTGCGGGCGGCGCGTGCCTCGGCCGCGATCGACGGTGCGGACCCGGAAATCCCCGCGGACGCCGCGGTGAAGGACCCGGTGCTCGCCGGGGCGTTGCGGGTGGCGGAGGCGCTGGAGTCGCTGCTGCCGACGTGGCGCCGAGCGCCGGGCCAGGCGCTGGCGCGGATGCACGTACTGGCGGCGGCGGACCTGGTGGAGTCCGCAGGCGATCTCGGTCGCCCGCGGCCGGGTGCCGGAGCGCGGCTGGAGTTGCTGTCGCAGCTGGTGACCGGGGCGACGTCGGTGCCCGGTCCGCTGCAGGCGGCCGTCGTGCACGGTGAACTGCTGGCGTTGAGCCCGTTCGGCACGGCCGACGGGGTGATCGCCAGGGCCGCGGCCCGCCTGACGATGGTCGCGACCGGTGCGGACCCGAAGTCGTTGTCCGTGCCCGAGGTGGCTTGCCTGCGGCGCCTGTCCCAGTACCGGGCCGCCGCGGAGGCGTTCGCATCGGGCGAGCCGGACGGGGTGCGCGGCTGGCTCCTGTTCTGCTGCGAGGCGATGGAGAAGGGCGCCCGGGAGGCACGCGGCATCGCCGAAGCCGCGAGTTGACGCCCGGGGTTGGGCTCAGTCGAGGAGAGTCAGCGTCGCTTCCCGTTGCCCACCGGGTTCGTCACGACGGACGTGATGCCCTTGACGGCAGTGATCCATTTCGTCCGGGAATTGGTGGACGAGTGCGGCTTCAACAGAGCCCGCCCGACAACCGTCCGCTTGGCTTTGCCGCCTTTGCGACTGCCCTTGCGTCGGTTTCTCGCCCTGGCTTGATTCTCGGCAGCTGTAGTACCGGGAAGGTAGCGGCCCACACGTTCCCCGAGGTGATGCTTCGGGTGAAGCGTCGCATTCAACTCAAGCGCGACTGACCCGCGGCGACCGCTCACCTTTTCACCGGCGAGATTCCGTTGTCCATCACCCAGACAGTGGCAACACACCGCTTCTGCGCAATAGTGTCCGCACTTCGGGCAATCCCACATTCGCGCCACGCAAACCCCCAGGCCATGTGCAAGCTGGTTGTGCTGATCCAGTCGCACGGGAGTTGACAGCCGTTACGCATCTTCGTTTGGAAGGTACAGCGAAATCCAGGGACGAGGAGGGCGCTTTCGCGGCAGACACCGATCGCCTCAAGAAGTGCCCTGACGCGGTAGCTTGCGCCACCCGGCCCCCATGTTCAAGAGCGGTTTCAGTACGGGTTCCGCCCCCATCCGCCGCCGTACGCGAGCGTGATCGAGAAAGCGCTTTCCGGGACCGCGACCCGCGAGCCGCGGTCCGGGAAGTGCTACGCCGAGCAGGCCGCGCAGGCGTCGACCGCTTCGCGGACGTGGCCACCGCTCGCCGCGAGCATCGCGGTCGCCGTGGGGGCGTCCACTCCGCACAGCAGGTGCATCAGCGCCACCTTGAGATCACCGTCCGCCTGGGCGAGTGCGTCGGCGCATTCGCGTTCGCCCGCGCCCGTCGCCTCCCGGAGGATGCGCAGCGTCCGGCCGCGCAGCTTCGCGTTCGTGGCGCGCATGCTCACCATCAGGTTCGAATACGTCCGGCCGAGCTTCACCATCGTCGCCGTCGAAAACGCCGTGAGGATCTGCTTCTGCGCCGTCCCCGCCTTCATCCGCGTGGAACCGGCGATCACCTCAGGCCCGGTGTCGACCGCGATCAGCACTTCCACCCCGGCAGGGCGCATCGCCCGCGGGTTGCCGGACACGAGCGCGGTGTGCGCACCTTTGCGGTGCGCGGCGAGCAACGCGCCCAGCACGTACGGGGTGCGCCCGGACGCGGTCAGCCCGAGCACGAAATCACCCGGCTCGACCGACGCCGAAAGCTCCTCGGCGCCTGCCTTCGCGTCGTCCTCGGCGTTCTCCACCGCGCGCTGCAGCGCCTGCGCGCCACCGGCGTGGTGCGCGACGAACCAGTCCTCCGGCACGTTGTAGGTCGGCACGAGTTCGGCGGCGTCCAGGACGGCGAGCCGCCCTGACGTACCAGCGCCGACGTAGTGCACGCGGTGCCCGTTCCGCAGCGCCTCCACCGCGTAGTCCACGGCGTCCGCGAGTTGCGGCAGCACCGCGGCGACGGCTTCGGGCACCCGGCGGTCCTCGGCGTTGATCACGCTGAGGATCTCGCGAGTCGGCAGGCGGTCGATGTCTGTCGTCCGGGGATTGCGTTGCTCGGTCGGGGAATCGACGTGCACTACCTGACTCGGCACCGTCATCATGCGCCTCATTTCAGTTCTGCTCACTTACCGGTTTCACGGGGACGCCTCCTGCCGTCCGGCCGCACGCCGAGCCGGTGCGCGCCGACCGCTTCCCTGGTGGCGTCCAGCGCCTGGGAAGCGGCCTCCATGTGGCGCTGGGCCACACCGATGAACAGGCAGTCGATGACCGTCAGCTGCGCGATGCGGCTCGCGGTCGCGCCGGAACGGAACGTGGTTTCCCGCGCGGCCGTGGTCAGCACGTAGTCCGCGACCTCGGTGATCGGGGAGCGCGGGAAGTTGGTCAGCGCGACGGTGGTGGCACCGTGCTCACGCGCGACCCGCAGTGCCTCGACCGTGTCGGTGGTCGCGCCGGTGTGGGAAACGCCGATCGCGACGTCGCCGGGGCGGAGGACCGCCGCCGAGGTGAGCATGATGTGCGTGTCGGACCACGCGAAGGACACGCGTCCGATGCGGTGCAGCTTCTGCTGCAGGTCGGCCGCGACGAAGGCGCTCGCGCCCACGCCGTAGACGTCCACGCGGCCGGCCTCGGCGAGCGCCTCGATCACGTGCTCGAGCGTCGCGATGTCGAGCTGGTCGGCGGTCTCCTCGACGGCACGGGCATCGGCGAAGCTGACCTTGCCGACGACCGCGGCGAGGTCGTCGTCCACGCCGATCTCCCCGCCCAGGTTCCTGGTCGACCGCGCCTCGGTCCGGGCGGTGTCGGCAGCGAGAGCGATGCGTAACTGCGGGTAACCACCGACGCCGACGGCCTTGCAGAATCGGGTGACTGTGGTTTCGCTCGTGTTCGCCGCGAGCGCGACCTCGGTGATGCTCCGGCGGGCCACGGCCGACGGGTCGTCGAGCACGACCTTCGCCACCCGCTGCTCGGCACGGGCCAAACCGGGCAGAAGCGACCGAATCCGCACCAACGGGCTGCTTTCAGGCTCTCTGCCTGCGGGAATCGCTTCCGTCGGTGCCGACGCGGTTACGGAATCGGTACCCGACTCCGTGGGAAAGTTACCAACCGTAGGCATTTGAGACAAGGCTACCCACATCCTTCGGGATGATCGCAACTCGCCCGCCCCTGCACGGCCGAGCTGCGCTGACTCAGTTGCCCAGAAAGTCGCCAACCAGGTCAAAGTTGTTAACGTCGAGTTGTTAACGACTTGGCAACTTGTTGTGGTTCCCGAAACAGCCGACGATCGTCGGTAGCCCGCCCGTTCGTCCAGTGCTAGAGGACGCCCGGCCGCATGGTAAGCCGCTTCCGGCTCGAAATCCCGATCTCGGCTAGCGTGAGTTTCGCACCCAGCCGATCGCTGAGAGTGACGTAGAGCGCGCTTCGTCATCCAACAGAGTGCTGTTGTTGCTGGTTATTCGGACACCGTCCACAGCGACGCCCCGGCCGGTGTAGGAGGTGTCCGTGGTGTAGCGCCAGCGAAGAATCACCCGGGCGGACGCCGGTACTTCTGCCGTCACCCGCCACCAAGATCGATGCCCGTGTCCGCTCAAAGACGTGACCGTGCCGGGCGGAGCGCCACGACCAGCGGCGTGTAACGGCACCGCTTGCCATGTAACGCCGTCTTCGCTGGCCTCCAGAACGAGCGGATCCGTGGCTTCGGTGTCGACGAAGGCGTCGAATTCGACCCGCGTCGCGCCAGGGGGCTGTAACACCGGTGTCGTCAGGGTGCCGGTGCTCGAATTGCCCAGACCGCTGAACCACGCCTCCGGCCCGTGCACGGGCTCGACCGCCATCGCCTTGGCGAGCGCCGTCGCCCAGGTCTCGCGGGCCAGGTTGATCGACCCCCAGTTCCGCGAGGGGTGCACCCGGTTGGTCAACAGGATCGCGATCGACCGCGACTCCGGATCCAGCACGAACGTCGTCCCGGTGAACCCGGTGTGCCCCGCCGTCACCGGCGAGGACAAGGCGCCCATGTAGAACATCTGGTCCAGCTCGAACCCGAGGCCGTGCTCGTTCCCCGGGAAGGCCTGGTTGTGGTTCGTCAGCATCTGCTGCACGGTCTCCGGGCGCAGGATGCGCGCATCCCGGTAGCTGCCGCCGTTGAGGATCGCCTGTCCGAGCACCGCCATGTCCCCTGCGGTGGAGAAGATGCCGGCGTGCCCGGACACGCCCCCGAGTGCCCACGCGTTCTCGTCGTGGACCTGCCCCCGCACGAGGCCACGCGGCGGGTTCGTCTCGTACTCGGTCGCGGCTATCCGGTCGAGCTTGCTCGCCGGCGGGTTGTAACCGGTGTCGGTCATGCCCAGCGGCTGCGTGATGCGGTCGTGCACCACCTTGTCCAGCGGCGAACCCGTGAGCTGCTCGACCAGGAACCCCAGCGTCATCAGGTTGATGTCGGAGTACAGGTACGCGGTACCGGGCGGGTGCACGAGCGGGCTGTCGAGCACCGCCTTCCGGCGCGCGGGGATGTCGGCGTACCCCTGCCAGAGCGAAGGACTGGGGTCGGCGTCGAGCCCGGACGTGTGGGTCAGCAGCTGCTGCACCGTGACGTCCTGCTTGCCGTTCGCCGCGAACTCGGGCAGGTAACGCGCCACCGGCGCGGAGAGGTCGACCTGACCGGACTCGACCAGCTGCATCACGGCGATCGACGTGAAGAGCTTGGTGATCGACGCCATGTCGAAGATCGTGTCGGGGCGCATCGGCACCTGTTGTGCGGCAGGAAGTTCGGTGCCCGCGGCGTCGGCGTAGCGCAACGCCTGCCCCGTCGCGTACTGGTCGACGATCACCCCGTCGTGCGCCAGGAGCCCCACGGCGCCGGAGAAGCGCGGATGCCCTGTCTCGCGATCGCTTTGCGTCCAGTTCTCCAGGAACTGCTCGGCCGCGTGGATCGGGGCCCCGTCGAGACCGACCTCCGCGGGCGCACCCGGCCGCAAGACGGTGTTGGCGGGCGCGAAGCCCTGCTGCGGCCGGTCGAACCGGCCCACCCACGGCTGGTGCACCTCGGCGATGGCGCTCGCTCCTGGCAGGGTCAGGGCCGCGACGAACAGCGCGACCACGAGTTTGCCGATACGCATGACAACCTCACCAGTAGATCAAGTAGGGCCGTCGGCGGCTCACGAACCCCGCCAGCTCGGCCTGCCACGACCCGACGACCTCGTCCACCCCGGCACCCGCGTCGATCATCGTGCGCAGCCGGCCGGAGCCGGACAGCTTGTCGATCGCCAGGTCCGGCCGCCAGCCGAACAGGTCGGGGTGCAGCTTCTTCGCGGTCACCAGCATCGCCACGGCTGTGCGGATGGCGTCGAACGAGTGCGGCTCGGTGACCGTCAGCTGTACGCCCCCACAGGTCTCGTTGACGAACTTGCCGAACGTGGGCACGAAGTAGGTCTCGCGGAACTCGACGCCAGGCAGGTGCAACGCGGAAAGAGCGTCCCGCCACCGCCAGTCGACGCCCGGCGCACCGATGATCTCGAACGGACGGGTGGTGCCGCGTCCTTCGGAGAACAGGGTGCCCTCGAACAGGCAGAGCCCGGGGTACACGAGCGCGGTGTCCGGGGTGGGCATGTTCGGGCTCGGCGGGATCCACTTGAGCCCTGTCTGGCCGAACAGCATGTCGCGCCGCCACCCGCGAACCCCCACGACCTCCAGGTCGAGGTCCGCGGACGGCAGGAATTCACCGGTGAAGAACCGGGCGAGCTCACCGACCGTCATCCCGTGCTGCTGCACGATCGGCTGCAGGCCCACCCCGGAAGCGAACCGGGGATCGAGCATCGGCCCGAGCGCCGTGCCGCCGACCGGGTTCGGCCGGTCGAGGACGACGAAGGTGGCGCCGACGCGAGCCGCGGCGACCATCGCCGTGTACATGGACCAGATGTAGGTGTAGAAGCGGGCACCCACATCGGCGATGTCGAAGACGATCGTGTCCACCTCGGCCTTGGTGAACATCGCCGCGAGGCTGTCCGCGCTGGCGCCGTACGCGTCGTACACCGGGATTCCCGTGCGGGGGTCGGTGTAGTTGCCCTCCGAACCACCTGCCTGGGCGCTGCCCCGGAAGCCGTGCTCGGGACCGAAAGCCGCGGCCGGACGGACTCCCGCCGCAACCATCGAGTCGACGATGTGGGTGAAGTCGGCCAGCACGCCTGTGGGATTGGACAGCACCCCGACCTTGCGGCCCGCGAACCTGCGCCAGCCCTGTGCCGCGAGCTGATCGGCGGCCGGGACCACCCCGGGCGGAACGGCTTCGGCGATCGCCGAACCCCCGGCGAGCAACGGGGTCGCGACGGCACCTGCCGCGAGGAACCCGCGACGGTTGAGGCTCACCACGTCAGCCCCGTCCCGAAGGGGTACAGGACGGTCCGCCCGTCACTGCCCGCCGGGATCGACACCGGCAGCTTGCCCTGCGGCGAGATCTTCCCGAGCAGCACCATGGCCAGCGAACGCATCGTGACGTCGCGCCAGTCATACGTCGCCACCCACGTCGGCACGTCGGCATAACCCGGGTCGTACGGCTCCTGGACGGTGACCGCGACGACGGGTTTGCCGGTAGCCAGCAGACTCCGGACCAGATCCTGTTGCGCCGTCGACGTCCGCAGCCCGTTCGTCAGGACCACCACCGTGTCGGACCGCTGCGCCGCGGAGACCGCCTCGTCGATCTGGCTCGCCGTCGGGCTCGCACCCGTGGACACCGCCGTGCCGCCGAGCTCCTTCGCCAGGGTGGCGACCGGTTCCGCCGGATAACCGGGATAGCTCGGGTTGTTCCAGCCCGCGACCAGGATCCGGCCCGGGTTCTTGAGCGGCAACAGCCCGGCGTCGTTGCGCAGGACGGTCGTGGTGCGGTCGGTCAGCTGCTGGATCGCCGCCAGGTGCTCGGGTGTGCCGACCGTGCGGTTCACCGCCCGCTCGTTGACCAGTGGCTTGGCGAGGATGCCGCGCTTGATCTTGAGTTCCAGGATGCGCAGCACGCTCTGGTCGATGCGCTGCTCGGTGAGCCTGCCGCTCCTGACCGCGTCGAGCACGCCGTTGATCGCGACCCCGAGGTCCGGCGGCATCAGCATCTGGTCCACGCCCGCTTCGAGCGCCAGCACGGGGATCTCCGAGTCGGGGTGCAGCTGCCGGACGCCCGCCATCTGCAGCGAGTCGGTGACCACCACACCCTGGTAACCGAGTTCGTTCCGCAGGATGCCGGTCATGATCGGCTTCGACAGCGTGGCCGGCTCTCCCGACGGGTCGAGGCTCGGCACCGTGATGTGGGCGGTCATGATCACGTCGATACCCGACTTGATGGCCGCCTGGAACGGCGGCAGGTCGATCTGCCGCCACTGCTGCTCCGTGCGGCTGATCACCGGCAGGCCCGTGTGGCTGTCCGTCGCCGCGTCACCGTGCCCGGGGAAGTGCTTGGCCGCGGAGGACACGGTCTGCGTCGCGGGCCCGGCGTCCTGGTACCCCTCGACCTCGGCGGCGACGAGCTCTCCGGTCAGCGCGGGGTCCGCCGAGAACGAGCGGGACCCGATGATCGGGTTGAGCGGGTTCGAGTTCACGTCGGCGTCCGGCGCGAAATCCTGGTTGATCCCCATGGCACGCAGTTCGTGCCCGTTGATCGCGGCGAGCCGCCTGGCGTCCTCGGCGCTGCGGCCCGCGCCGACCGCCATGTTCGCCGGGTACTCCGTTGCCGGCGCGGCGATCCGCGTGACGCGGCCGCCCTCCTGGTCGATCGAGACGATCAGGGGCAGGCGCGCTCCGGAGGACAGGGCCGCGCGCTGCAGGCCGTTGGACAGCTTCGCGACCTGGACGGGGTCGTCGACGTTGTCCGTACCCGCGTTGTTGAAGTAGATGACCCCGCCGGGGTGGTAGCGCTCGACCACCTGGGCCGGGGTGTCGACGCCGTACTTCGTGCGGTTGCCGGGGTCGGCCTGGTCCGCGGACTTGCCCCACACGTCGGCGACGAAGAGCTGCCCGACCTTCTCCTCGAGACTCATCCCCCGCAGCAAGGCAGCGGCCTGCCGGTCGACACCCGGAACCCCCGGTTGCGCACCCGCCTGTCCGGCGGCACCGACCCCGGTCACGACGAGCAGACCGGCGACGAGCGCGGCGAGCGCATGGTTCCTCCGGATCACGAACGGCCTCCCTCCAGTGCCGGCCACCGCGGAAATAATTCCACCGGAAGCGGCCGGTACGGGGAAGCTACTCACTCGCCGGGACGCAGGTCAACGCTCGTATGTCTTTCGGCGTACGCCGTTTCGGGGTAAGGGGTTCGGCCCCGACCCGGCGTTCCTGCGGTGCGGCGGCGTGCGGAACGCCGGGCGTCGGGGAACCACCCCCCGAACGTGCGCGGGCGCCGCCGGCGGTGAGGCCGGCGGCGCCCGCCGGCGCGGACCACTCGGGTGACCAAGCGTGCAACTCGTGTCGTACCTACGTGGACTCGGCGTCCGGCGTCCCGGCACGCAGTCCCTCGACGACAAGCCTCCCGCGGCGCGCTGCGCGTGGGTGCCCGGAGGTCCGCGCACGGAGATCTTTCGGGGTGGATCGGGGCTCATCTTCGTCCCGTTCCCTGGCCGACAAGATGTCCGCACTCACTTTGTACCCAGTGATGGCGGTCACTTCAAGGGGTCTGTCGAGTGCACCGGTACAGAGACTCGATTCGGTGATGAGAGCACGCTGAGCGACTATTCTGGACTGCCGCCGCGCTTGCGCCGGGCCAGTCCGTACCAGGTCACGCCGGCCGCGGCCATCGCTCCCAGGCCGACTCCGACGGCGAGTGTCGTGGCGGACGGCGCGGGGATGCGGTTCCGCAGGGAAACCGGGTTGTCGAAGGTCAGGATCGGCCAGTTCCGTTCGGTCGCGAGCCGTCGCAGCGCGCGATCCGGGTTCACCGCGAACGGGTTGCCGACGACCTCCAGCATGGGCACGTCCGTGCTCGAGTCCGTGTACGCGAAGCAGCGCGACAGGTCGTAGCCGTGATCCGCGGCCAGCTGCTTCGCCGCGACGGCCTTTTGCTCGCCGTAGCAATAGAAATCGACCTGACCCGAGTACCGGCCGTCGACGACCTCCATCCTCGTCGCGACGCTGCGGGTGGCGCCGATCATGTCCGCGATGGGCGTGACGACCTCCTCGCCCGCGGCGGACAGCACGATCACGTCGTGCCCCTGCGCCTTGTGCGACGCGATCAGCTCGGCGGCCTCCTCGTACACGAGCGGATCGACGATGTCGTGCAGCGTCTCGTTCACGATCGCGCGAACCTGGGCCACGTCCCAGCCCGTGCAGAGCGCCGAGATCTCCGCGCGCATCCGCTCCGTCCTGCCCTCGTCCGCGCCGGACAGCGAGAAGACGAGCTGTGCGTACGCGCTCTTCAGCGCGGCTCGCCTGCTGATGAGGCCCTGCCGCATCAGCGGTTTGCTGAAGGCGAGCGCGCTGGACGACGCGATGATCGTCTTGTCGAGGTCGAAGAAGGCCGCGACGGGGCCTGTGCTCGCCGGCGAGCTGGTCGGTTCTGCCACCCGTTCAGGATAGAAGCTTTCCGCCAGCGCGCCGGTGAGGTGACGACGGGTGCTTGCCCCGGCGGGTGAATCCGTTACCCCGCTTGGAAAACGTTTGCTGGTGACGTTATCGAATTGTGGGTCTGCCGAAAGGCGCTCGGGCGCTGGTCCCGGAGTTACAGTGGGGCGACCGGTGATCCACCGGCTTGGTTCAGCCCGACCCCCCGGGGCTGAACCCCCGGCGACCCCCGCCCCTCCCCCCTGGCGGGGGTCGCCTCTTCCCTGGTCGGGACACTCCTGTTGATTTCGCCCATCAGTGCGAATCCTGTGCGGGGTGAATCACGATCCAGCGAGTTGTCCACAACACCCCGGTTGTCCACAGCCTGCCCAACTCCTTCTTGTCCTTCCCCGCTCCGCCGGGCAAGGCTGTTCCCAACTCGATTTCCTTCCCGTGAACCGCTTTCCTGGGGGTAGCGATGACCGACGTCCGTCCGCTCGTGATCGTGTCCGACGAGGCACTGCTCGACGAAGTCCTGCGGCTCGCCGCCGCGGTGGGGTGCGCCGTCGAGCGCGCACCGGACCTGGCTTCGGCGGGCGCCGCGTGGGCGAGGGCGCCGTTGGTGCTCATCGACGAGGAGGTCGTGGAAGGCGAGGTCGGATTGCCCCCGCGGGCGAAGGTCTTCCTCGTCACGAAGGGCGAACCGAGCAAAAGTACCTGGGCGAGTGCTTTCGCGGCCGGAGTGGAGGAGGTGCTGTCCCTGCCCGATGCCGAGCCGGTACTCGTCGGTGCGCTGGCCGACGTCGCGGAGGGGCCGGGTGTGCCGGGTGGTTGCGTGGTGGGTGTGATCGGCGGTCGCGGTGGTGCGGGCGCTTCGGTGTTCGCCTCGGCGCTCGGCATGGCTGCCGGGCAGGACGGTGCGCTGCTGGTCGACTGTGACCAGCTGGGTGGCGGGCTCGATCTCGTGCTCGCGGCGGACGCGGCGGAAGGCGCACGTTGGCCCGCGCTGTGCTTCGACGGCGGCCGCGTTCCCATCGAGGCGCTGCGCTCGGCGTTGCCCGAGCACCGGCATCGGCTCGGGCGGTTCCCCTTCGTCTCCTGTGACCGCAAGGGTGATGGGCCGACGAGCCAGGCCGTGGCGTCCGTTGTGGACGCAGGTCGCCGCGCGGGGATGGCGGTGGTCTGCGATCTGCCACGGCACCTGAACGCGGCGGGCAGGGCCGCCGTCCAGCGGGCGGATCTGATCGCACTCGTGGTGCCTGCCGAGGTGCGGGCGTGTGCGGCCGCGCGGCGTGTGGTCGAGGGACTGGGCGTGGACAAGGTACGGCTCGTGGTCCGCGGTCCCGCGCCGGACGGGCTCATGCCGCAGGACGCGGCCGAGCACATCGGCATTCCCCTGTTGACGTCGATGGCCCCGGAGCGGTACCTCGACCGTCACTTGGAACGCGGGGAGTTCGTGCCTCGTCCGCGGAGCCCGCTGATCACCGCCGCCCGGATCGTGCTCGCGGCGGCACGCCAATGGGCTCGCCCGCACGAGGTGGCGGCGTGAAGGGGGAGTTGCTGGAGCGCGTCCGTCTCCGGCTCGCGGGCAGCGGCGCCCCGACGGACCCGATGGCGCTCGCGGAAGCCGTGCGTGCGGAGGCCGGCCGTCCGGTCGGCCACGGGGAAGTGCTCGACGCGCTCCGGGTGCTTCGCCACGAGTTCACCGGAGTCGGCCCGCTGGAGTCCTTGCTCAGCGAAGGAAGCACCACCGACGTGCTCGTGACAGCGCCTGACGAGGTGTGGGCGGACGGCCCGGAAGGCTTGCGGCGCACGGATATCCGGTTTCCCGACGAGGAAGCTGTTCGCAGGCTGGCACAACGGCTGGCGCTCGCGGCGGGCCGGAGGCTCGACGACGCGCAGCCCTATGTGGACGGTTGGCTGCCCGGCAGCGGGCCACGCGGACGGGTCCGCCTGCACGCTGTGCTACCGCCCGTGGCGGCGGATGGCACGTGCATCTCGCTCCGGGTCCTGCGGCCCGCGGTGCACGACCTCGAGACACTGAGGACGCTCGGCACCTTCGACACCGCGGGCGCCGCACTAGTCAAAGCCGTCGTCGACACCCGGCTGGCGTTCCTGGTCACCGGCGCGACCGGGGCGGGCAAGAGCACGCTGCTGGCGGCCATGCTCGGCGCCGTCGCGCCGCAGGAGCGCATCGTTTCCGTCGAGGACGCGGGCGAGTTGCAGCCGGAACACCCGCAATTCGTCCGTCTGATCGCCCGTCCGCCCAACATCGAGGGCGCCGGTGAGATAACCCTGCGCGATCTCGTGCGGCAGGCGCTGCGCATGCGGCCGGATCGGCTGGTGGTCGGCGAGGTCCGCGGACGTGAAGTCTGTGAGTTGCTCAACGCGCTCAACACGGGCCATGAAGGGGGCGCGTGCACCGTACACGCGAACTCTCCGTCGGAGGTGCCCGCTCGCCTCGAAGCGTTGGCGGCACTGGGAGGTCTGTCCCGCGATGCCCTGCACAGCCAGCTCGCCGCGGCCGTGCAGGTGGTCCTGCACATGCGCCGGGACGGTGCCGGCAGGCGCCTGGCCGAAATCGGGGTTCTGACCCGGGAAGACAACGGCGATGTCCGCGTACTGCCGGTTTGGTCGAACGGCAGCTGGACGAAGCGCCGAGTTCTCCTGACCAGCCTGCTGAAAGGCCGCGGAGTCCGCTTCTGCCAGGGCGGGCTCCTCCAGGAAGCGGAGGGGGAGTCATGCCGGACGTGATGCTGGTTTGTGTGGCCGCCGCCCTTTTGCTGTGGCCCGCGATCAGACCGCCCAAAGCTCGCCTTGCCGCGCTCACGCGCGTCGAGCCGCGTCGGCGCTCCGCCACTCTGGATCGACGCTGGTTGGTGGCACTTGCGGTGGTGCCGGTCGTCGCGCTGTCGGGGCCTGTGGGCGGCGTGGGAGCGGCATTGCTGGTGCTGGCCGTGCACTGCCACCGGAAGGCGCGGAAGCGATTCCGGGCCGAGGTGACGACCGCGAATTCAATGGCAGAAGCGCTCCAGGCCCTCGTGGCCGAGCTCCGCAGCGGTGTCTCGGCGGTCACCGCTGCCGAGCGAGCTGCCCGCGATGCTCCGGCCCCGGTCGCGCCGGCGTTGCGTGCGCTGGCTGTCTCGGCGCGGTTCGCCGTCGACCTTCCTCGGGGCGCGGAACCGCACGACCAGGTCGCACAAGCCTGGACGCTCAGCCGGCGGCACGGGCTGCCGCTCGCCGAGTTGCTCGACGCCGTCCGGCGGGACGTCGTCGCCCAGGCCCGCTTCATGACGAGAGCCGACGCGAACATGGCTGGGCCACGAGCCAGCGCCGTCGTACTCGCGATCCTGCCCGTGGTCGGGGTGCTGCTCGGAGAGGCGATCGGAGCGCATCCCCTGCACGTCCTCGTCGCCACCCCGCCGGGGCAGGTCGTCCTCATGCTCGGCTCGGTACTGCTCCTGGCCGGGGTCGTCTGGAGCGAGCGTCTGACGAGGCTTGGAGTGGCGCGATGAACAGCGCGAGTCTCGCCCTCGTGGCCGCTGCCCTGCTGGTACTGCCCGCACGGAGGAAGTACACGTCGTCTCTCGGCCGCCGCCCGAAGCCTTCGAGTCTTCCTCGACTGCGGAAGCGCCGGTCCAGGCCCGTGTGCCTCGCAGGAACGTGGGACCTGTTCGCCGCCTGTCTGCGTGCGGGGCTGCCGATTCCGACGGCGTTGTCCGCGGTCACCGGAGATCTGACTGGTCCCGACGCCGACGCTCTGCGAGCGACCGCGAACCTGTTGCGCCTCGGTGCCTCTCCCGCCGAAGCATGGGCGCCGGCGCGAGCCGGTCCGGGCACCGCGGAGCTCGCGAGAGCAGCTGAGCGCACGGCGCGCTCGGGAAGTGCGCTCGCGGATGTCGCGGAAGAACTGGCGGACCGGCTCCGGGCCGCACTGGTTGACGAGGCGGAGGCCAAGGCCCAGCGAGCCGGGGTGCTCATCGCCGGGCCGCTCGCGCTGTGTTTCCTCCCCGCCTTCCTCTGCTTCGGGGTGGCACCGGTCGTACTCGGGCTCGTAAGCCAGTTCACCTGAACCAACCGCTACTCGAACAACTACGGAAAGGACCCAGGCATGTACTGGCAGGCAACCGGGCGTCACAGCCAGCGCAAGATCCGCTGGTGGCGTCGCTGGCTCCGCCCCTTCACGAAGGCGGACGACGGGATGAGCACCGTCGAATACGCGATCGGCACCGTGGCCGCGGCGGCGATAGCGGCAGTCCTCTACAGCATCCTGAGCGGTGACACGGTGGTCTCGATCCTGACCAACCTGATCATGAGTTCGCTGTCGTTGAAGACCTGATGACCGGAACGGCGACTCATGAGCGGGATCGTGGCGCTGTCACCGTCGAGGCAGCGATCGCTCTCACCGCGCTGACGCTCGTGTTCGGTTTGCTGCTCGCCGGCCTCGTCGCGGTGGTCGGGCAAGTGCGGTGCACCGACGCGGCAGGTGAGGCGGCTCGTCTCGCTGCCCGAGGAGACCGGACCGGCGCCGAGATGGCCGCGGCGCGGATCGCCCCCGTGGGAGCGCGGATCACCATCGAGGCGACGGGAGAGGAGGTCGTGGTCGAGGTGGCGGCCGAACCGATCGGCGGCCTGCTTCCCGGCGTCCACCTGCGGGGGCGCGCTTACGCACTGCTCGAGCCTGGAGTTCCCGATGCTCCGGGATGACAGGGGCGTGGCGACGGTCTGGACGGCGGTGGCCACCACCGCGCTGGTGGCCACCGCGGGGCTGCTGTTCTCGCTCGGCTCGGTGATCGTGACCCGGCACCAGGCCGCCGCGGCCGCGGATCTCGCGGCGCTCGCCGCGGCGGGACGCGCCGAACAAGGCGATCTCGCGTGCCAGGCCGCGGAGGCCGTGAGCAGGCGGATGGGGGTCCGGCTCGTCGTCTGCCGTTTCGAGGAGTGGGATGCGCTCGTCGAAGTGGAGGCCGACGTACCGGGCGCCTGGGGAAGCCTTTCGGCGCGGGCGAGGGCGGGACCGGCGGCGCGATGAGCGGCATCTGCCGCGGCGAACGGAATCACCGCGGCAGCGGATGGACGGTCGGTCCCGAGCGGCGAGCGGTCGGGTGGCCGAACGGGACGAGTGGTGGTCGAGGGCGTGAAACCCCTTGTAGGGCAAGGAAGAAGTGTGTGATGGCTCACGATCGGGGGACAAGCCTCGATGCCGTTGGTCGTCGCGCGGTGATCGACAGCGGGCCTTCAGCGCGGGCGGTGGTGCGACGTTCACTCGTCGTTCCGGAGCGGCCGGTTGTCGAGCGCCCACTTCCGGCACTCTGCAAATTGCCGTTTATTGAGATCAGAAAGCCACCGCGGGCGGTGGAGCGAACGAGGAGTTGTTGACGGATGTTGGACACGGATTGGTCGGATAGCTGGCGGGACGCGTTCCGCATCGAGCTGCGTGCCGAGGCGATCGGACTCGCCTGGCACGGGTGGCCGGTGCTGCCCGGCACGGTTCCGGCGAACGAGGCCGGTGCCGAGGCGTGGTCGGGACCGGTGCCGGTGCACCACGACTGGGCCGACCGGCTCGGCGCCCACCCGGGCGAGGTCGCGCAGTGGTGGAGCGGCAACCCGTACAGCCTGCTGGTCGGCACGGGCTTGGTGCTGGACGCGGTCGAGGTCGACGTCGAGCTGGGCAAGCGCGCCGCGCGTCTGCTCCGCGCGACCGGTCACCCCGCGCCGATCGTCGCGACGCCGGACGGTCGCTGGCTGTTCCTGACCACGGTGGCAGGCAACCTCCCCGAGCAGCTCGCCACCAGCGGTGAGGTGCGGTGGCACGGTGAGGGCAGCTGGATCCCGCTGCCGCCCACCCCGTTCCAGCACGGTGTCGTGCACTGGCGCGTCCGGCCCGACGTGTGGAGCTGGCGTCTGCCGGAGGCCGATGTCGTGCACTCGGTCCTCATCCGCGCTCTCGACCAGTCCGCTGCCGCGGACCGGGCTCAGCTCGTCGCGGCGGTGTCCGCGGCCTGAACCTCCACGTGGCCGTACCGGCTCCCGTGCTGACGCACCGCCCCGAGCACGGTGTCCAGTACAGCCACCGCCCCCGCCTTGTCCAGTGGGTCGTTGCCGTTCCCGCACTTCGGTGACTGCACACAGGACGGGCATCCCGCCGGGCACTCGCAGGAGACAATGGCCTCCCGCGTAGCGGCCAGCCAAGGGACCAGAGCGGCAAAACCGCGATCGGCGAATCCCGCGCCTCCGGGATGGCCATCATGCACGAACACCGTCGCCTCCCCGGTGTCAGCGTGCAGCGCGGTCGACACCCCGCCGATGTCCCAGCGGTCGCACGTAGCGAAGAGCGGTAGCAGGCCGATCGCCGCGTGCTCGGCGGCATGCAGGGCGCCGGGGATGCGCGCGGGCTCCAGCCCAGCGCCCCCCGGCGTCCTGCCACTTCCCCCGCCAGTCCTCACCGGAGGCGCCCCGGTCTCGGCCGGATCCCCGCCGTTCCCCGCCGAACGCGCGCCGGTTCCGATAGGACGCTCGCCGGTTCCCGTCAGCCGCTCGCCGGTCTCGGCCGGGTCCGTGCCCGCAGCGACCGCAGGTACGCCGTCCTCCGCCGCGAGTCCGCCGATTCCCGCCGAACGTCGGTTGGCTTCAACCGCACGGGCGCCGCTCCCGGCCGGAGTTTCACCGCTGCCAGCCAGCGTCTCGCCAGCCGGAGCCTGTCCACTCCCACTCGCCGCCTCGCCGACCCCGTCGGCGAGCCTCGCGGCCACCCCAGCCCGCACCTCCCCAGCCGCCACCGCCCGTCGCGCCTCGGCTCCCGCCACCGGCCGCTGGGCCTCGGCTCCCGCCACCGGCCGTCCCGCCTCGGCTTCCGTCACCGGCCGCCCTGGCTCGGCTCCCGCCTCGGGCTCGGCCGCCATCCGGGCGCCCTCGAGGAGCTCATCCGAGATCGTGTACCAGACTGCGCGGGTTTCCAGGCGCTGGGCGGGCAGGTCGAGCGCCACCTGGTCCAGGATCTCCCCCGACGGGCGGCGGCGCAGGTAGCCCACCACCTGCGAAGTCACCGCCACGTCGCCGAGACAGACCGTCACGCCGCCGTAGTCCACCCGCTCCTGCACGGCCAGCACGCTGATGTCCGCCAGCTCGCGCGCCGACGTCGTCCACTCCGGGTCCTCCGCGTGCACCAACGCCACCCCGGCCTCGAGATCCAGCTCGTCCACCACGTACGACGACCCCTGGTGCAGGTACACCGCGCCCGGGTGCACCGTCGCGCACGCCGAACCCGGGTCGACCGTGCCCAGCAACCGCGACGTGTCCGCCTCGACCACCGCGATCTGGTCCCCACCGGATCCACGGATGTCGACCTCGTACTGCGGCCTGTCCCGCGACGTCCAGTACCAACCACTCGGCCGCCGACGCAGCACGTTGTCCGCCACCAGCGCGTCCAGCACGCCACGCGCCGCTTCACCGCCGAACGTGTCCAGCTCCTGCGCCGTCAGCGGCAACTCCGCCGCCGCACACGCCAGCTGCGGCGCCAGCACGTACGGGTTCGCGGGATCCAGCACCGCCGTCTCCACCGGGCGCTCCAGGATCGCCGCCGGGTGGTGCACCAGGTACGTGTCCAGCGGATCGTCGCGCGCGACGAAGACCACCAGCGCCTCGTCACCCGACCGGCCCGCGCGACCCGCCTGCTGCCAGAACGACGCGAGCGTGCCCGGATAACCCGCCAGCACCACCGCGTCCAGCCCCGCGATGTCCACACCCAGCTCCAGCGCGTTCGTCGTCGCCACGCCCAGCAGCTCACCGGACAGCAACGCGCGCTCCAGCTTCCGGCGCTCCTCCGGCAGAAAACCCGCGCGGTACGCCGCGACCTGCTCCGCCAACGCCGGGTCCACTTCGGACAGAATCCGTCTGGCACCCAGCGCCGTCAGCTCCGCGCCACGCCGCGACCGCACGAAAGCCAGCGTGCGTGCGCCCTCCACCACCAGCTCCGCCAGGATCCGTCCCGCCTCGGCACCCGCGGACCGGCGCACCGGCGCCCCGTTCTCCCCCGAAAAGTCCTCCAGCAGCGGCGGTTCCCACAACGCGACCGTCCGCGCCCCACGCGGCGAGGCGTCCTCGGTCACCGCCTCGCAATCCTGCCCGATCAGGCGTGACGCGAACTCCGCGGGCGAAGCCGTCGTCGCGGACGCCAGCACGAACACCGGCGACGACCCGTAATACCGCGCCACCCGCTGCAGCCGCCGCAACAACAACGCCACGTGCGACCCGAACACGCCGCGATAGCCGTGGCACTCGTCGACGACGACGTACTTCAGCTTCCGGAACAACCGCGACCACCGCGCGTGCGAGGCAAGGATGCCGCGGTGCAGCATGTCGGGGTTCGTGAACACCCATCGCGCGTGCGCCCGCACCCAGTCCCGCTCCGCCATCGGCGTGTCCCCGTCGTAGGACGCCGCCCGCACCCCCGCGATGTCCAGCTCCGACACCGAACGCAGCTGATCGGCACCGAGCGCCTTCGTCGGCGACAGGTACAGCGCACACGCCTTCTCGTCCTCGACCAGGTCCGACAGCACCGGCAGCTGGTACGCCAGCGACTTGCCCGACGCCGTCCCGGTCGAGATCACGACGTTGCGACCCGCGTGCGCGAGGGACGCGGCCTCGATCTGGTGCGCCCACGGCTGGTCCACCCCGCACTTGCGGAGCGCGGCGACCACGTCCGCGTCGGCCCACTCGGGCCAGTCCACGCAGCGGGCCCGCCGAGCCGGCTGCTCGGCCACGTGCGTCACCGGGTTCGCCGACTCCGGGATCCCCGCCGTGACCCGGCCCAGCAACCGGCGGGCGCGCTCGATCTCCGCCACCGATCCAGGATCGCACACGTGTACGACAGCCCCGCCGCATTACGCGTTGATCATGAACAGTGAGCAGACTCACATGCACGCAGCGTGTTCATTGCGGGACGCCCTGACCGTGGCGAAGTCACTACCAATACACTCCGGCAAACCGACACCACTTGTGGTGTACATCCCATGCCAGCGTCGGCATTGCTTCCGCGGTGAGGCCGTCGCTGGTGCAGGCGACGTTTCAGGAGGACGGATGTCCCGGCAATTCCTCGCGGAGGGCCTCGAGCTCTCCGGGGGTGACTACGCCATCGCAGGCGTGGTCGCCGTGGTCGCCCTGATCGCACTCGTCATCGGCTACTTCCTGCTCAAGGAGGTGCTGGCCACGGGCCAGGGCACCGCCAAGATGCAGGACATCGCCAGGGCGGTGCAGGAGGGGGCGGCTGCTTACCTCAAGCGGCAGCGCAACACACTCTCGATCTTCGGCGTGGTGGTGTTCCTGCTGCTCTTCGCGCTCCCGGCGGACGACTGGAACGAGCGCATCGGCCGCTCGATCTTCTTCCTCTTCGGCGCCGGTTTCTCCTTCACCATCGGCTACCTCGGCATGTGGCTGGCGACGAGGGCGAACCTGCGCGTCGCCGCCGCCTCGCGGGAGCAGGGCGGCAGGGAGACGGCGATGCGGGTCGCCTTCCGCACCGGCGGCGCCGTCGGGATGTTCACCGTCGGGCTCGGCCTGTTCGGCGCGGCCGTCGTGGTGCTCGTGTACACGGGGCACGCGCCGAAGGTGCTGGAGGGCTTCGGCTTCGGCGCCGCGCTGATCGCGATGTTCATGCGTGTCGGCGGCGGCATCTTCACGAAGGCCGCCGACGTCGGCGCCGACCTCGTCGGCAAGGTGGAGCAGAACATCCCCGAGGACGACCCGCGCAACGCGGCCACGATCGCCGACAACGTCGGTGACAACGTGGGTGACTGCGCCGGTATGGCGGCGGACCTGTTCGAGTCCTACGCGGTGACGCTGGTCGCCGCGCTGATCCTGGGCAGCACCGCGTTCGGTGCGGACGGCCTGATCTTCCCGCTGATCGTGCCCGCCATCGGCGTGATCACGGCGGTCATCGGCGTCTACATCACCAAGGCGCGGGCGAACGAGAGCGGCCTGACCACGATCAACCGCTCCTTCTACATCTCCGCGATCATCTCGGCGGTGCTGTGCACGATCGCCGCGTTCGTGTTCCTGCCCAGCTCGTTCGCCGAGTTCGGCCCGGAGTACGCCAACGACGGCAACCCCGCCGTGATCGCCTTCGTCGCGGTGCTCATCGGCATCGTGCTGGCGGGTCTCATCCTCCGCCTCACCGGTTACTACACCGGCACCGAGCACGGCCCGGTGAAGAACGTCGGCAAGACGTCGGAGACGGGTGCCGCGACGGTCATCCTCTCCGGTATCTCGGTGGGCTTCGAGTCCGCGGTGTACACGGCGGTCGTCATCGGTGCCGCGGTGTTCGGCGCGTACCTGCTCGGTGGCGCGGTCGCGCTGTTCGCGGTGGCGCTGGCCGGTACCGGCCTGCTGACCACGGTCGGTGTCATCGTCGCGATGGACACCTTCGGCCCGGTCTCCGACAACGCGCAGGGCATCGCCGAGATGTCCGGTGACGTCGACGAGAACGCCGCGCAGACGCTGACCGAGCTGGACGCGGTCGGCAACACCACGAAGGCGATCACCAAGGGCATCGCGATCGCCACCGCGGTGCTCGCGGCGACGGCGCTGTTCGGCTCCTACCAGGACTCGATCACCAAGGCGCTGAGCGGCATCGGCACCACCGCCAGCGGCGTGAAGTCGTTCATCGACACCATCGTCAGCCCGAACACGCTCGTCGGTGTGATGATCGGTGCCGCGGTGGTGTTCATGTTCTCCGGTTTGGCCGTGAACGCGGTTTCCCGCGCGGCGGGCGCGGTGGTGTACGAGGTGCGCCGCCAGTTCCGCGAGATCGCCGGGATCATGGAGGGCACCACGCGGCCCGAGTACGGCAAGGTCGTGGACATCGTGACCCGCGACTCGCTGCGTGAGCTGGCGACGCCGGGTCTGCTCGCGGTATTCGCGCCGATCGCCGTCGGCTTCGGCCTCGGCACGGGTGCGCTCGCCGGGTACCTGGCGGGTGCGATCGCCACCGGCACGCTGATGGCGATCTTCCTCGCCAACTCCGGTGGTGCGTGGGACAACGCGAAGAAGCTGGTGGAGGACGGCAACCACGGCGGCAAGGGCTCCGAGGCCCACGCCGCGACCGTCATCGGTGACACCGTCGGCGACCCGTTCAAGGACACCGCCGGTCCGGCCATCAACCCGCTGATCAAGGTGATGAACCTGGTCTCGGTGCTGATCGCGCCGGCGATCGTGCAGTTCTCGGTCGGTCCGGACGCCTCGTTCGGCGTGCGGCTGGCGATCGCGCTGGTCGCGCTCGCGATCATCGTGGTCGCGATCGTGGTGTCGAAGCGGCGCAGCACGGTCATCTCCGACTCGCCGGCGTCGACGCAGGAACCCGCGAAGACCGCCTGAGTTCGAACCGCCGCGGGCCCGTCACACGTGCGTGTGTGGCGGGCCCGTTCGGTTCTCCGGTGGCGGGGGCAGGGTTTGCGGAGAGCGATCATGTCGGTACCGTCGAGAGAAGTTCGCGTTGGCGGGAGGTGTTCGCGTGCGACCCGGGAAGGTCGGTTTCCTGGCGCTGCTCACGGGTCTGGGTATCGGGCTCTCGGGCTGCGGCCAGCCACCTGCCGAGCCGGGTGCGATCCAGTCGGGTGGTCCCGGGCTTTCCCAGCGTGACGTGCAGCGACAGGACGAGATCACCCGCTGGGCCAACGACTACTGCGTGGCCGTCGGTTCGCTCGTGGACAACCTGGCGACGATGCCCACGGTCGATCCGAGCACGCCCCGGCGGGCCGTCCAGACCTCCAGCGCCCTGCTCGGCTCGATGATCGGCGGCCTCGACCGCGCGGTCGCCGGGCTGCGGGCGCTCCCTGCCGCGCCCCTGCCCGAGGGGGACTCCGTGCGGACCGACACCGTCACCGAATTGAGTGGTGTTCGGGTCCGCGCCGCCGAGGCGAAGGCACGCCTCGACGACGCGGGTGACGCGCCGACGATCGACCAGGCCACGCTGGGCGAAGCCCGCGGCCCGCTGGACGAGGTGGCGAAGCTGAACCTGCTGTCCGGCCTCGACGCCGTCCCCGACCTGCGGACCGCGGTCGCCCGCGCCCCGGTCTGTCAGCAGCTGACCGTTCGCACTACCGAGTGAGCCGCGCGGCGGCGAACGCCGCGATCGCGTCCCGCAGGTACTCCGCGAACCCCGGGTGCACGGCCTCGTACTGCCTGCGGAACCGTTCGTCCTCCGCGTAGGCGCGGCCGAGGCCCGTGTAGGACTCAGCGTCCGGCGTCCAGTGGTTCTTGATCCACTCGTAGTGGCCGGCGACCGCGTCGAGCACCCGCTCGTCGTCGACCGGGACGCCGGCCTTGGCCAGCTCGGCGAGCTTCGCCGTGGCCTCGCTGCCCTGGCGGTTGACCTCGTCCCACTTCTCCTTCGACCAGTTCTTGCTGCGCTCGTAGGACTCGGTGGCGGTGTCGCCCCACCGGTCCGCGGCCTCCTTCGCGAGCTGCTCGGCCTTCTCGGAGCCGGGCGCGAAGCCCTCGAACATCCGCTCCACCTGCATCTCGATCCCTCCTTCCAGTTCGGTGATGGTGCGGGCGACGGTGGCGGCGAGCCGGTCCAGCCGATCGCGCTCCGCCAGCAGCCACTTCCGGTGCAGTCGCAGCCCCTCGGCCTGCGAAACCGAGCCGGACAGGATCTCCGCGATCCGGTCGAGGCCCAGCCCCAGCTCCCGCAGCAGCAGGATCTGCTGGAGCCGCACCAGTTGTTCGCGCCGGTAGAAGCGCCTCCCGCTGGGATCGGTGTGGTCCGGTGGCAGCAGGCCGATCTCGTCGTAGTGCCGCAGCGTCCGCGAAGTGACCTTCGCCAGCCGTGCGACCTGCACGATCGACAGGACCTGATCCGCCATCTCGCCTCCTCCCGTCGTCCCTGGAACCGAAGGTAGAGGTTGACGCTACGGCAACTTCAAGACTTTTTCCCACGTTCAGGACTCGCGGGGAATCGAACGGATGTTCTACCCTGGTGCGCTGTGGAGCAGCTCTCGTTCTTCTCGGCGGAGGCGAGCGGGCCCCGGCTCGCCGACCTGGCCGGAGTCCTGTGCGGGCAGGGGCGGATCGTGAGCTTCGGCCGCACGGCGGCCCGGCTTTCCGTGCCGCTGACCGAGCTGTGGCGCGCCAAGGTCCTCGCCGCCGAGTTCGCGCGGCGCGGGGTGCACGCGGACGTGCTGCGGGACGAGGAAGGGCTGCTCGTGCGCACCGCGTTCCGGGCCGACCTCATCCACCTGGCCAGGGCGTGGCAGCCGGGTGAGGAGAAGAAGCCGCCGCCGGGTTTCCGGCTGACCGGCGGCGCGTTGCGGATGTGGGCGCTGGCCGCCGGGCAGCCCAACGGCAACCACTACCTGCTCGCCGTGGACGAGGACGCCGGGGAGCTGCTCGCCGGTGCCTGCCGCCAGCTCGGCCTGCCCGCGCAGTGCGTCGGTCCGCGGGCGGGCGGCCCCGCCGTGCGGGTCACGGGCAAGCGCAGGCTCGCCACCCTGGAGGAGCTGATCGGGGCGCCGCCGCCCGCCGCCGTGGACGTGTGGCCCGGCTTCAGGCCCCCGGTGCCGGAGACCGCCGCGTGAGCGCGGCGGGCCTGGGCAACGCGCAGCCCGGCCGGTCCAGCGCGATCTCGCTGTTCACGAGGCAGGGGACGAGCAGGGCGGTCTGCTGGCCGTAGGAACGGCCCTCCAGCACCGTGACGGTGCCCTGTTCGTCCACCTCGCAGGGGTTGTCGACGGTGCAGGAATAACCCTCGTCGTTACCGGTGTTGTTGACGCCGACGACCTCGCCGGTGGCCGTGTCGACGACGGGTGAGCCCGAGGTGCCGTGGATGGTCTTGCACTCCGGCGTGTACCGGATCGAGTTCTTCCAGGTCCAGTCGCCCTCGCGCAGTGAGTACAGCACCCGCTCGATGGAGCAGGTCCACGTCCGCTGGAAGAAGCCGGAGATCACGCTGATGCGGGTGCCCTCCTTGGCGGGCGCAGCGGCGAGCGTCAGCGCCTGTCCGCCGAGGGCCGTGAGCTGGTCGTAGGTGGAGTCGAGCTGGTACAACGCGACGTCGGTATCGGTCATCGTGGCGTAGACGAGTTTCGTCGAACGCAGCGTGGTGAGCTCGGAGCCGTCCTCGCGGAGCAGGTGCATGGTGCGGTTCGTGGGCCGGTTCAGCACCACGACGCCCGGTGCGGGCATGCCCGCTTCGTCGCAGTGACCGTTCGTGAGCACGAGCGCGTGGTCGCCGCCGCGGGAGTCCGGGGTGCGGACGACGGCGCCCGAGCAGTTGCTGAGCTCCACCGTTCCGGCGTAACCGCCGGTGGGCGCGGCTGTCGCGGGCAGCGTGCCCAGCGCGAGGAACAGCGTGAACAGGACGAAGAGGCAGCGGCGGACCATGACGCCGCAGCGTAGTGGAACCGTCACCGAAAGACCCCGCGAAGCACGTGTCCCGCGTCACGTGCTAGGTGTGGAAAAGAAACGCCGTCCAGGTCGGCGCCGATGCGCTTCACACGGGAAGGCGGCGTGTTGAGCCACCTGGGCGGACATGACCGGCCATCAGCGTGCACACTGGCTGGTTGATACAGCGTCGCCGAGCGGGCGACGGGAATGAGCGGAGAGCGACAGCGTGGCAGCACGGACCAAAAGCACCGCGGCGCGGAGCGCCTCGTCCGGGGGTGGCGGCCGGGCGACGGGTGGGACTGACGGCGAGGCGACCAACGGCTCGGGCCGTCGGCGGCTCGTGATCGTCGAGTCGCCCACGAAGGCCCGCAAGATCGCTCCCTACCTCGGCCGCGGTTACGTGGTCGAGTCCTCGGTCGGCCACATCCGCGACCTGCCCAGGGGCGCGGCCGACGTGCCGGCGAAGTACAAGGGGGAGGCGTGGGCGCGGCTCGGCGTGAACGTCGACCACGACTTCGAGCCCCTGTATGTGGTGAGCCCGGAGAAGAAGGCCAAGGTCACCGAGCTCAAGAGCCTGCTCAAGGACGCCGACGAGCTGTACCTCGCCACCGACCCCGACCGCGAGGGCGAGGCGATCGCGTGGCACCTGCTGGAGACGCTCAAGCCCAAGGTGCCGGTCCGCCGCATGGTGTTCCACGAGGTCACCGAGCAGGCCATCCGCGCCGCCGCGGCCGACACCCGTGACCTGGACGCCGACCTCGTCGACGCGCAGGAGACCCGCCGCATCCTCGACCGGCTCTACGGCTACGAGGTCTCGCCGGTGCTGTGGAAGAAGGTCATGCCGAAGCTGTCGGCCGGCCGCGTGCAGTCGGTGGCGACCAGGATCATCGTGGAGCGCGAGCGCGAGCGGATGCGCTTCAAGTCGGCGTCGTACTGGGACATCTCCGCGACGATGGACGCCGGTGAGGACGCCACGCCGCGCACGTTCCCCTCGCGGCTGATCTCCGTGGACGGCGCCCGGCTTGCCACCGGTAAGGACTTCGGCTCCGACGGCAAGCTCAAGACGTCGGCGAAGGACGTCCGCGTGCTCGACGAGACCGGCGCGAACCGGCTGGCCGAGGGCCTGCGCGGCCGGGACTTCAAGGTCGCCAGCGTCGAGGAGAAGCCGTACACGCGGCGCCCGTACCCGCCGTTCATGACCTCCACGCTGCAGCAGGAGGCCGGGCGCAAGCTGCGGTTCTCGTCGGAGCGGACGATGCGCATCGCGCAGCGGCTGTACGAGAACGGCTACATCACCTACATGCGCACCGACTCCACGACGCTGTCGGAGTCGGCGATCACGGCCGCCCGCAGCCAGGCCACCGAGCTGTACGGCAAGGACTACGTCTCGCCGAGCCCGCGCCAGTACAACCGCAAGGTCAAGAACGCGCAGGAGGCCCACGAGGCGATCCGGCCGGCCGGTGAGGTGTTCCGCACGCCGGGCCAGGTCGCGGGCGAGCTGGAGGCCGACGAGTTCCGGCTCTACGAGATGATCTGGCAGCGCACCATCGCGTCGCAGATGGCGGACGCGAAGGGCACGACGATGTCGGTCCGGATCGTCGGCACCGCGAGCACGGGCGAGGAGTGCGTGTTCTCCGCGTCGGGCCGCACGATCACGTTCCCCGGCTTCCTCAAGGCCTACGTCGAGGCGGTGGACACCGAGTCCGGCGGCGAGGCCGACGACAAGCAGAGCAGGCTGCCGCAGCTGGTGAAGGACCAGGGCCTGACGGCCGCGGACCTGACGCCGGACGGCCACAACACCACGCCGCCGCCGCGGTACAGCGAGCCGAGCCTGGTCAGCAAGCTGGAGGAGCTGGGCATCGGCCGCCCGTCGACGTACGCGTCGATCATCAACACCATCCAGGACCGCGGCTACGTGTGGAAGAAGGGCTCCGCCCTGGTCCCGTCGTGGGTCGCCTTCGCGGTGGTGGGGCTGCTGGAGCGGCACTTCGAGCGGCTGGTGGACTACGACTTCACCGCCGCGATGGAGGACGAGCTCGACCGCATCGCCTCCGGGGACGAGCAGCGCACGCGCTGGCTGTCGCGGTTCTACTTCGGTGGCGAGCAGGGCGTGGACGGCTCGATCGGCCGGCTCGGCGGGCTGAAGAAGCTGGTCGGGACGGGTGTCGAGGACATCGACGCGCGCGAGATCAACTCGATCCCGCTGTTCACCGACGACCAGGACCGCACGGTGTACGTGCGCGTCGGCCGCTACGGGCCGTACTTGGAGCGCGAGGTCGACGGCAAGTCGCAGCGCGCGAACCTGCCCGAGGACCTGCCGCCGGACGAGTTGACGGCGGAGATCGCGGAGAAGCTGTTCGCGACCCCGCAGGAAGGCCGTTCGCTGGGCACGGATCCGGTGTCGGGGCACGAGATCGTGGCGAAGGAGGGCCGCTTCGGCCCTTACGTCACGGAGGTGCTGCCGGAGCCCGAGGAGCCCGCGGACGGCAAGAAGACCAGCAAGGCGAAGAAGCCGAAGCCGCGCACGGCGTCGCTGTTCAAGTCCATGGACATCGAGACCGTGACCCTCGAGGACGCGCTGAAGCTGCTGTCGCTGCCGCGGGTCGTGGGCAAGGACCCGGAGTCGGGCGACGAGATCACGGCGCAGAACGGTCGCTACGGCCCGTACCTGAAGAAGGGCACGGACTCGCGCTCGCTGGAGACCGAGGAGCAGCTGTTCACCGTCACCCTCGAAGAGGCGCTGAAGATCTACTCGGAGCCGAAGCGCCGTGGCAGGCAGGGTGCGGCGAAGCCGCCGCTCAAGGAGCTGGGCAACGACCCGGTGTCCGGTAAGCCCATGGTGGTCAAGGACGGCCGGTTCGGTCCCTACGTCACGGACGGGGAGTTCAACGCGACCCTCCGCAAGGCCGACAGCATCGAGGAGCTGACCGCGGAGCGGGCGGCCGAGCTGCTGGCGGAGAAGCGGGCGAAGGGGCCGGCCCCGAAGCGCAAGGCGCCGGCGCGCAAGAAGGCGGCCGCCGCGAAGAAGTAGGGGTCGAACAGGCGTTCGACCAAAATTGTCGGTACCCCGGTGCAGACTGTCCCCCATGAGCGACGCACCCGGGTTTCCGACGGTCTTCGAGCTGGTCGACGAGGTCATCCGCCCTGTGGCGAGGGCGGTGCCCCGCCGGCCGTCCGTGCTGCGGTACTACGACCCCGAAGGTGATCCCGAGCTGCCGATGGGGCCGCCCGCGGCCGGCGTCGTCGAGGAGGCCGAGCGGCAGACCAGGTGGCACGCGGCGCTCGGCGCGCTGGGGCTGTCCCGTGAGGGCGAGCTGACGCCGGACGCGCTGGCGTTGTTCCGGGTCCTGCGGCGCGGCCCCGTGCGGGGCGCGGTCACGGCGGTCTTCGCCGACCGGCTGGTGCCCCTGAGGATGCACTTCTTCGGCGACCGGGAAGCGTGTGCCGTGCTCGAGTACAGCGGCGCGAGGGTCGCGCTCAACACGGGCCCGGCCGGGGAGCTGCCTGCCAGGGTCGCGGCCCGCCTCCCGCGTTGCCCGGCGGGGCCGGGCGAGATCGTGCGGATAGTGGCGGATCCGCTGGGCCGGGTGTCACCGGAGCAGGCGGCCGGGGTCGCCCGGCTGCGGGCGCTGGCCGCGCGGCCCAGGACGGGCACGGCGGTGTTCGACCTGACGATCGGGAGCAGGATCCTCGCCGAGCACCCGCGGGGTGCGGTCGTCCTGTTCGACACCGACCTCGGCCGGTACCTGCTGATCACCGCCCTGCTGCCGGAGGGTGACTGGGTGCTGTACCTCGCGCCCGCCACGCGGCAGCACGTCGCGCACTGGATCGGGCACTCCGTGCTGGCGCACCTGGAGGCGGCATGCGGCTGATCGCCTGTGCGCTGCGTGATCTTGTCCTTACCCGGTTGGGCCAGTGCGGGCGCCGGATCGCCCACTACCCTGGACGGAAAGCGGGCGAGGGGCGAGCGAGAACAGGGAGTGGTCATGCCTGCCAGGAACGACGAGTTCGGCGACGGCACGCAGAGCGGGTTGCCGCCGGTGACGTTCGGCGACGCGCTGTCCGGCTCGCTCGACGATGGCGACGACCACGACGACTTCAAGCTGACCAAGGTCGCTTCTCCGGTCCGCCCGGACCCCTCCGCCGTGCGCGAGCTGGTGGACGCCGCGATGTCCGAGGGTGGTGGCGGGTCCTCCGAGCGGGGGGCCATGGTGGACCAGGTGCCGCCCGCGGTGCCGGCCCAGCCGATCCCGCCCGCGCAGCCGCTGGGCATGCTGCCGCGGCAGCGGTCCCGCCCCGGGCTGCTGTCCCGGGGGCGGCCGCAGCTGCGGATGCCCCGGTTTTCCCTGCCCCAGCCGAACGTCCGGCGAGTGCGCCCCTCCAGCGGGTCCACCGCGATGATCGTCGCTATCCTGCTCATGATCATCTTCGCGGTGGTCGCGATCGAGTTCCTTTCGAGCCTGATCAGCAGCATCTCCGGGCTGTTCGGCTAGCCCGAAGCGGCCGCGCTCCACCCGACGGAGCTACCCTGACGTCACCGGTCCGGTGACGCGGTGGCGCATGCCCAGGGAATCTTCACCGGCACCACGGGCAACCAAATGGGGTGGGTCGGATCAGCGAGGGCGTGCAGACGAAAGCCGAGGCGGAGGCGCCGGCTGGTCGGGACGGGTCCACGATCTACCGCGCCCGGCGCGTGCTGGCCATCCGTCCCTTCCGGCGGCTGTGGGGCGTCACGTACCTGTGCAGCGTGGCGGACTGGCTCACGATCCTGGGGGTCACGAGCCTCGCCACGAAGCTGACCGGGAACTACACGGCGCAGAACTTCGCGTTCACCGGCGTGCTGCTGTCCGCGTTGCTGCCCGGGCTGATCTTCGCGCCGCTCGGCGGGCTCCTCGCCGACCGGTTCGACCGGCGCAAGGTGATGTTCGTGGCCGACCTGCTGCGGTGCGGGTTCGTCATGTCGATCGCGTTCGTCGGCACGGGCTGGTGGCTCTACATCGCGAACTTCCTGGCCAGCGCCAGCGCGATGATGTGGATCCCGTCGAAGGACGCCGCGGTGCCGAACCTGCTGCGCAGGCCGGACCAGGTGGAGACGGCGAACCAGCTGGGCATGGTGATGACGTACGGGCTGGCGGTGCTCTCCGCCGGCGCGATCTACTCGATCGTCACCGGCATCGGGCCCGCGCTGCACCTGCCGCCGTCGCTGTTCGGCGACCTCGGGTTCGCGAAGGTCATCGTGCTGCTCATCGGGCTGCTGTACCTGACGAGCGCGATCCTGATCATCACGCGGATCCCGGAGCTGTCGAGGCGGAACGTGCACCCGCCGGTCGCGGTGGCGCCCAAGCCGGTCGCGGACGCGCCTTCCGGCGGCCTGGCCGGGCTGGTCCGCGACGGGGCGCGTTTCGTCAGGAGCACGCCGCTCGTGCGGGGGCTGCTGATCGGTGCGGCCGGTGCGTTCGCGGCCGGTGGCGCGGTGGTGGGTTCGGCCAAGCCGTACTCGTCGAGCCTGCTCGCCGGGGACGCGGCCTGGGGCCTGCTGCTGGTCGCGGTGTTCGTCGGGCTCGCGACGGGCATGGGCGGGGCGCCGAAACTGGCGCGGCGGCTGCCGCACGACCGGCTGTTCGGCATGTCGATCGTGGTGGCGGGGCTGGGGCTGATCCTCGTCGCGCTGTCGCCGCACCTGGCGGTGTCGCTGGTGGCGGTGGCGATCGTCGGCGCCTGCGCCGGTGCGGCGTTCCTGACCGGCGTGACGATCATCGGCTCGCAGGTGGACGACGCGATCCGCGGCCGGATCAACGCGATCTACCAGTCGATGATGAAGATCATCGTGTTCGGCTCGACGGCGGTCGTGCCGCTGCTGATCGGGTTGACGAAGCCGAGGACGGTGCAGGTCTGGGGCAACCCGATCATCATCGACGGCACGCGGCCGGTGATGCTCGGCGGCGGGATCCTGGCGGCGATCGTCGGCGTGATCGCGTACCGGCAGATGGACTCGCGCCGCGCCGAGACGATCATGGCCGACCTGCGGAACGTGATCCGGCGCCGGCCGCGCCGGGCGAACGGCCTGCTGATCGCGCTCGAGGGCACCACGGCCGCCGACACCGCGAACCAGGCGGCGAGGCTCGTGGAGTGGCTGCGCTCGGTCGGGCCCCGGCCGGTCGTGTTCGCGGCCGACCCCGCGCTCGACGACGAACGGCTCGCGAAGCTGGTCACCGGTGCGTCGCTGTCGGGTGCGCGGGCGCAGGCGCTGGCCGCCGCCGCGGTGCGGGCCGACATCGTCGAGCGTGACGTGCAGCCCGCGCTGGACGCCGGGTCGATCGTGGTGATGGAACGGTTCGTGGACTCGCCGCTCGCGCACCTGTCGGCCGTGGCCGGGCTGGACTCGAAGGAGCTGGAGGGCCTCGCCGACTGGGCGACGGGCAGGCTCCGGCCGGACGTGACGGTGCTGCTGGACGCCACCCCCGTCGACGGCGACCCGGGCCCGGTGTCCATCGAGGACCAGTGGCGGGTGCAGACGCTGCTCAGCGAGATGGCGGCGGCCGACCCGGACCACTACATCGTCGTGGACGGAGACGGCGACGAGGACGAGGTGGCCGAGCGCGTGCACAGCGCCGTGCGGGCGGTGCTCGTGGGCCGTCGCGCGGGGCTCGCGCCCCTGGAAGCGGTCTAGCAGAGGGAGCTGGCCGAGCAACTGCTGCGACGGCCCGATGGCGCCGACACCGGTGGCGGCGGTGCCCGGTCGGATGGCAGGGTGAGCGGCGCCCGGGCAACGGGTGGACGTGTGCGGAGTGCGGTGGAGGCTTGATGGGATCGGTCTGGTCTCAGCTCGTCGGGCAGGAGCCCGCGGTGGAGGTGCTGTCGTCGGCGGCCGATGCGGCGGCGAAGATCGTCGCCGGTGAGCCCGTGCCCGCGGGCTCGATGACGCACGCCTGGCTGCTGACCGGCCCGCCCGGGTCGGGGCGCTCGGTCGCCGCGCGGACCTTCGCCGCGGCGCTGCAGTGCGTGACCGGCACCGGCTGCGGCGAGTGCACCGGCTGCCGCACCGCGCTGCACGGCACGCACGCCGACGTCCGGCTGGTCGTGCCCGAAGGGCTGTCGATCTCCGTCGCCGAGATGCGGGCGCTCGTCCAGGCCGCCGCGCGCCGCCCCACGACCGGGCGCTGGCAGGTCGTCATCGTCGAGGACGCCGACCGGCTCACCGAGGGGGCCTCGAACGCCCTGCTCAAGGCCGTCGAGGAGCCGCCGGACCGCACGGTCTTCCTGCTGTGCGCACCCTCCGACCACCCCGAGGACGTCTCGGTCACCATCCGCTCCCGCTGCCGCCTGGTGAACCTCCGCACGCCTCCGCGCGAGGCGATCGCCAAGGTGCTCGTCGAACGGGACGGCGTGGACCCGGAGCTGGCGGAATGGGCCGCGGCGGTGTGCGGCGGTCACGTCGGCCGGGCCCGGCGGCTCGCGACGGACGAGCAGTCACGCAAGCGCCGTGAGACCGTGCTGCGCATCCCGCTGGGACTGCGCCGCCCCGCCGACGTGTTCGCCTGCGCGGACGAGCTGATCGCGGCGGCGGAGGGTGACGCGACGGAGGAGAGCAAGGCCCGCGACGAGAGCGAGAAGGCCGAACTGCGCAACGCGATGGGTGGCGACGCGACCGGCAAGGGTGTGGCGGGGGCGAAGCGCGCGGCCGAGGCCGCCGTGAAGGCCCTGGAGAAGCGGCAGAAGTCCCGTGCGACGCGGACGCAACGGGACACGCTGGACCTCGCGCTGGTCGACCTCGCCGGCTTCTACCGCGACGTGCTGGTCACCGCCAGCGGCGCGAAGGCCGTGCTGAACCACCCGGACCACGCCAACGACGCCGTCGAAGCGGCCCGCACCTGGACGCCGGAGTCCACGCTCCGGCGCCTGGAAGCGGTCCTCGCCTGCCGCGAGGCGATCCTGTGGAACGTGAAACCGAGGATCGCCGTGGAGGCCATGGTCACCGCTCTCCGCCACGGCTGACCACGCCGCGGCCGACCCGGGGGCCGGCCGCGGCACGCGCGGTCGCTACGAGCGGGGCCTCGGCGACGGCTTGACCACGGCGGCCTTCCGCCGCCGGTTCGGGATCGCCGCCACCAGCACGACGCCGAGCAGGAGCATGCCGGTCCCGGTCCAGAACAGCGGCACCGCCGAGTAGGCGCCCGCCGTGTACGCCAGCTTCGCGGGCACGCCCGGAGCCGGGTTGCCGACGGGTGTCACCGGGGTGGTCGTGCCGCACACGACGCCGCCCGTGGGGGTGTAGGCGCGGCCGATCTGCTCACCGAGCGAAAGCTGCGCGAGCGACGACGGCAGGGAGCTCGCCTGACCGGCGGGCAGCAGGTTCTTCAACGCCGTCGTCGGCAGCACCTGCAGGTCCAGCATCCGGGCGGACGCGCCGAGCTGGTAGCCCTCGAACGGCGTGGTCAGCTGCTGGCCCTTCTGGTTCAGCTCGCCGATGCTCAGCCGGAGCACGCCGAGGTCCAGCACGGTGCCCGCGGTGTCGCTGACCTGCTGCAACCCCTTGGTGGCGGTGGCGACGAGCCCGCCGACGACCGGCAGGTCCTCCACCGGCCCGAGCTGCTTCGACAACTGCTCCAGCGGCAGGCCGATCGGGATGTCCTTCGTGGGGTGCTGCGCGTCGAGGGTGTACAGGACCGTGTCGCCGCGCTGGATGGTGATCACCGGCGCCGAGTACTCGACCTTCGAGGTGGCCTTGTCACCCGTCGACGTGACCTTCAGCGTCGGCTGGCTCACGACCTTCAGCGACAGCTCCAGCGGTGTGCCCTTGAGGATCTCCACGTCCGCGGCCTGCAGCGTCGACACCGACTGGACGGCCTTGTTCTTCGAGCCCGGCAGGTCGACCAGCTGGACCACCGAGCGCGACGACAGCGTGTTGGGCAGGCTCAGCAGCGAGCCGGCGCCGTTGGCGGCGGTCTGCCCGCCGCCGGAGAGAAGCCCGCCGAGCGACTGCAGCCCCTTGGCCGGGTCGAAGCCCTCGGCGAGCGACGGCAGGTTGGTCAGCCCGCTCAGGGGCAGGTTCGGCATCGAGGGGATGACGTTGAGCAGCGACAGGCTCGCGATGGAGGTGCTGGCGTCGGCGATCGTGCCGACGCACGGGCCGAGCGTCTCGCTCCAGCGGGCGTGCACGTTGCCGTTCAGCAGGCCCACGTTGAGCAGCGGGTTCTGGGGCGCGTTCAGCCCGCCGCTGATGCCCTTCTCGTTGTCCGGCAGCGCGGTCTGCGTCAGGCTGCCGGGCGCCTGCGGCGCGTTGCCCGCGACGGCGAGCCCGAGCGGCGACGACTGGGCGATCGCGCGCTCGTAGGTCAGGTACGACTCGGAGTTCGCCTGCGCGCTGGACAGGCCCATGCCCGCCTCCAGCGCCGACTGCTTCGGCAGCTCGCTGCCGTAGCCGGGGAGGATCGTCGTGGTGTCGACGGCGTTGGGCAGCAGGCGCAGCACCCCGAGCGCGGCCGCCGCGTCCGCGACCGCGTGCCCCAGCGGCTGGGGGTTCGACGGCGACGAGATCGGTGCCTGGCTGGGGTTGGCGGGCTGGGGGATGGGCGTCGTCGGGATGGTGCTGTCGGCCACCGCCGGGGTGGCCGCGAGCACGAGCACCGCGGCGGACACGGGCAGAGCCAGCACACGAGGCAGGCGTCGGCGCATGCGGGAGTCCCTCCAGGAAAGCAACCGGGCCGGCTGCTGTGACCGGCGTCGCGAAGCCTAACGAGGCAGGGGGTGGGAAGTGACGACAGGCGGGCCGCTACACTCGTACGTGCAACGCCGCCTTAGCTCAGTCGGCCAGAGCGGCTCACTCGTAATGAGCAGGTCGGGGGTTCGATTCCCCCAGGCGGCTCAGGCGTTGACCAGGCCCTTCCCGGGACACCGGGGAGGGCCTGGTTGTTTTCGCGGTCCTACACGTGGCTGGTCCGGTCCTGTTGCGCCGGCGAACCGGTGCTCGCCATGGACGCGAGGAGGCGCAGTTTCTCGTCGCTTTCGCTGCCCTGGTCCGCGTAGTACAGGACCAGGAGCACGCCGTCCACGGGGAGTTTGTCCCGGTGCAGGTGCAGTTCGCCGACGACGGGGTGGTTCACCGTGGTCGTGCCGCCGTCGAGGCCGCGCACGTCGTGGCGGGCCCAGAGGGTGCGGAACCGTTCGCTGGACAGGGCGAGCTCGCCCACGAGTTCCACGATCCGCGGGTGGTCGACGTCCTCACCGATGGAGTTCCGGAACGCGGCGATGAAGTTCTCGGTGGAGCGGGCCCAGTCCTTGTGGAACGCCTGCTCCTCCGGGTCGAGGAGCAGCGAGCGTAGCCGGTTGTGCCCCGGCTGGAGGCGCGGCGAGAGCGCCACCGCCAGCTGGTTCGAGGCGAGCACGTCGAACGCGCGCCCTTCCACGAACGCGGGCACCTGCACGCTCGCCAGCAGCTGGTACAGCCGCGGAGGCACGCGTTCCGGCTTGGGGCGCCGCCGCGGCCTCGGGCGGGACGCGGACAGGCTGAGGAGGTACTCCTGCTCGAGCTCGTCGAGGAGCAGCACCCGCGCGAGTGATTCGAGGACCTGCGGTGACGGGTTGCGGTCGCGGCCGCGTTCCAACCGCAGGTAGTAGTCCGCGCTGATGCCCGCGAGCATCGCGACCTCCTCCCGGCGCAGCCCGGGCACGCGGCGTTTCGCGCCCGCCGGAAGACCCACCTGCTCCGGGGTGACCAGCGCTCGCCGGGCACGGAGGTAGCTGCCGAGCAGGTTGGCGCGCTCGTCCTCGCTCATGTCTCCCACGCTAGTTCAGCGTGCCTCCCGTTGAGGGGGTCCTGGCAGGACCCTGGAAAACGGGGGTACTGCCTACGACCGGGAAACCGGCCAACACTGGATTCATGAAGATCAGCAACCGCACCGTTTTCATCGCCGGTGGCACGTCGGGGATCGGACTCGAACTGGGCCGCCGCTTCGCCGCGGCGGGCAGCACCGTCATCCTCGGTGGCCGCCGCACCGAGCTGCTCGCCGAGCTCGAGGGCGAAGGGTTCGCGACCGTCGAGATCGACGTGGCCGACCAGGACAGCGTCGACCGCGCCCGCGACGCGATCCTCCGCGACCACCCGGCGCTCGACGCGATCGTCACCATGGCCGGAGTCGGGTTCCCCGAGGACCTGCGCGACCCCGCGCACTTCACCGCCGCGAAGCAGACGATCGACATCAACCTCCTCGGCACCATCCGCGTCATCGACGCGTTCACCCCGCACCTGATCGGCCGCGGCACCGGCACGATCATCACGGTGTCCTCGGGCATCGGGTTCCTGCCGTTCCCGCTCATGCCGACCTACGCCGCGACGAAGGCCGCGGTGCACGCCTACTCCGAGGCGCTGCGCGCGCAGCTGGACGGCACCGGCGTCGAGGTCGCCGAGCTCGTTCCCCCGGCTGTCGCCACGCACATGGGAAGCGGCAACCCGAATGCGCTCGGCCTCGACGAATTCGCCACCGAGGTGATGGGCCTGCTCGAGACCGAGCCCACGCCACGCGAAATCCTCGTCGAGCGCGTGCTGATGCACCGGTGGGCCGAGCGGGACGGCACCTACGACGAGCTGGTCGCCCAGCGGTCCCGGGCGCTCGCCACGCTCCCCGGACGCCAGTAGGTCAGCGGGCGAACACGATCGCGGCCGGGGCCTTGTCGGCCGGGGTCAGGACGGTTTCCGACTCCACGGCGAAGCCGGCCGCGGTCAGCCACGTGCGCATGCGCGCGACGGGGTGCAGGTGGACGTGCACGTTCATCGGCAGCCCGCCGTAGCCCTGCGTCTTCCGGTTGATGCGGTCGCCCTCGTGGAAACCGACCAGCAGGGTGCCGCCCGGGCGCAGGACGCGCCTGAAGTGCGCGAACACGCCCGGTAGCTCCTCGGCGGGGACGTGGATCAGCGACCACCAGGTGATCAGCCCGCCGAGGGAGGCGTCGGGGAGGGGGAGATCCGTCATCGAGCCGATGGCGAACCGGGTGTCCGGGTACTCCCGCCTCGCCACGTCGATCATCCCCGGCGAGAGGTCGATCCCGAACGCGTCGAGCCCCAGCTTCCGCAGGTGAGCGGTCACGTGCCCCGGGCCGCAGCCGACGTCCGCCACCGGGCCACCGCTCACCAGGTCGGCGAACAACGCCAGCGTCGAGCGCACGTACGGGTTCTCCGTGGGCGAGTTCCGCACCTGGTCCGAGTACTGGACGGCGACCGTGTCGTAGGAGGTGCGGGTGTCGGCGAGCCAGGTCATGCCCGCGACCGTAGCCGCGGCAACCGCCGGTCGAGCAGCATCGCCGCCGCTGCCAGCGCCAGGAACAGCACCGCGATCACGACGCAGTTGAGCGCCACGCGCGGGTAGCCGAGCTCGTCCGCCTCCAGGAACGGGTACGGGTAGAACCCCGTGATCGCCCCGCGGACGAGCGTGAAGGCGAGCCACAGCAGCGGGTAGGCCAGGCTCCACCACACGATCCGCGGACCGAGCGTCCCGTGCGGCCCGAACAGCAGCCAGCCCAGCACGCCGAGGATCGGCGAGACCGTGTGCAGCAGCTGGTCCGCGACCGCGCCGGCCGGGCTCAGTTCCACGAGCCCGGCGAGCGCGACGTGGTAGACGACCCCGGTCACCGCGATCGCGAGCACCCCGTCGAGCCGCAGCGTGCGGAACACCGTGGACTTCCGGTCCGGATCCAGCGCGAGCAGCAGGCTGGTGCCGCCCACGAGCAGGTTGGACAGGATCGTGAAGTAGCAGAACACGTTCGCCACCCGTGCCGCCGTGGACGGGAAGAGCCCTCCCGTGTCCCCCGCGGTGACGACGAGCTGCACCACGATGCCCGCCGCGACGACCAGTGCCGTCAACCCGAACCAGCTGCGCGCGATCTTCATGCCCCGAAATGTACTGTCCACTGTAGTCGGTTCATGGGACGTGCGTCCTGAGAGTTAGGCTGCGTGTCCACATCGCACGGTGAAAGGGGTTTCGTGGCCGTACTGCCGCCGGGCCGACGCAACCGGCTCTCACCCAACCAGCTCGCGAAGCAGGAGCAGATCGTGGACGCGGCGCGCCGCGTGCTCGTCCGCGACGGGCTCGCCGGGTGCACCGCGCGGGCGATCGCGGCGGAGGGACCGCTCACGAAGAGCGCGATCCACTACTACTTCTCCGACATCGACCTGCTGATCGACCGCGCGATGGCGGCGCTCGTCACGGACTTCCTCACCGGGCTGCGCCTCGTCGCGGACAAGTACGACGACCCGCGCGAACGCCTGTGGGCCGTCCTCGAAAGCTACCTCGGCACCTTCGCCGAGCACCCCAACGCCGCCTTCGCCTGGTTCGAGTACTGGGTGGCGGTCGGCCGCGCCGACAACGTGCAGGCCGCCGAGGTCACGCTCCGCTCGGTCATCGAGCTGCTCACCGACCTGCTCGACGACGTCGGCATCGACGACCCGCGGGCCCGCGCCCGCGCGCTCCAGTCCTACCTGCTGGGCGCCGTCGTGCAGCAGCACGTCCGGCGGCGGCCCTTCGCGGTCCTGCGTGAGGAGATCGAACTCCTCTGCCTGGCATAGGGTGCGGTCCATGCCTCTGTTCTCCTTCGAGGGCGTCAGCCCGACCGTGCACCCCGACGCCTGGATCGCCCCCACCGCCACCCTGATCGGCGACGTCGTCATCGAGAAGGACGTGTCGATCTGGTACGGCGTGGTCATCCGCGCGGACTTCGGGAAGATCATCATCCGCGAGGGCGCGAACATCCAGGACAACTCGGTGCTCCACGTCAACGACGGCGTGTGCGAGGTCGGCCGGAACGTGACCGTGGGCCACATGTGCCTGGTGCACGACTGCACGGTCGGCGAGCAGGCGCTGATCGGCAACGGGTCGACTGTGCTGGACAAGGCGGTCATCGGGGAGCGCGCGCTCGTCGCGGCGGGTGCGACCGTGACGCCGAACACGGAGGTGCCCGCGGAGCACATCGCGATGGGCAGCCCGGCGAAGAAGTTCGTCCCGCTCACCGACTCCGCGCGAGCGTGGGTCGAGCACAACGCGGCCGTCTACCAGCAGCTCGCCCGGCGGCACGCGGAGGGCATCGCCCCCGTCGACTAGCCCACCCGTCGCCCGACCACCACCCCTGCCGGAGCACTTCGCGCGCAGTACTATCAGCCCGTCAAGCGACTGGCGCCGTAAGAGGTGGAGCACCACCGGGAAGCGACCGACGAGGCCGGCACCGCGCGCCTGGGTGTGGCCAGTGTCAGGAGTAGGGACATGACGCACCAGCCACCGATTCCGACCCTCACCGCCGCCGACCCGGAGATCGCCGGGCTGGTGGAGGACGAGGCGAAGCGCCAGGCCGAAAAGATCCGTCTCATCGCCTCCGAGAACTACGTCTCGCAGGCCGTGCTCGAAGCCACGGGCAGCGTGCTGACGAACAAGTACTCCGAGGGCTACGCGGGCAAGCGCTACTACGAGGGCCAGCAGTACATCGACCAGGTCGAGCTGCTGGCCATCGAGCGCGCCAAGTCGCTGTTCGGCGTGGACCACGCCAACGTCCAGCCCTACTCCGGCTCCCCGGCGAACCTAGCCGTGTACCTGGCGTTCGCGCAGCCCGGCGACACCGTGCTCGGCATGGCGCTGCCGGACGGCGGGCACCTCACCCACGGCTGGAGCGTGTCCGCGACCGGCAAGTGGTTCAACGCGGTGCGCTACGGCGTCCGCAAGGAGACCGGCCGCGTCGACCTCGACCAGGTGCGTGACCTGGCCCGCGAGCACCGGCCCAAGCTGATCTTCGCGGGTGGCACGGCGATCCCGCGCACGATCGACTTCCCGGCGTTCGCGGAGATCGCGAACGAGGTCGGTGCCGTGCTGGTCGCCGACATCGCGCACATCGCGGGCCTCATCGCGGGTGGGGCGCACCCGTCGCCGGTGGGCCACGCGCAGGTCATCACCACGACGACGCACAAGACGCTGCGCGGCCCGCGTGGCGCGATGATCCTCTCCGACGCCGAGCACGCGAAGGCCGTGGACAAGGCGGTGTTCCCCGGCCTGCAGGGCGGCCCGCACAACCACACCACCGCGGCCATCGCGGTCGCGCTGGGCGAGGCGGCGAAGCCCGAGTTCCGCGACTACGCGCACCAGATCGTCGCCAACGCCAAGGCGCTCGCGGAGGCGCTGATCGAGCGCGGCTTCGACCTGGTGTCCGGCGGCACGGACAACCACCTGCTGCTCGTCGACCTCACCAACAAGCACCTCGGCGGCAAGCCGGCCGCGCAGGCGCTCGACCGCGCAGGGATCGAGCTGAACTACAACACGGTGCCGTTCGACCCGCGCAAGCCGTTCGACCCGTCCGGTATCCGGCTCGGCACGGCGGCCATCACCACCCGCGGCCTCACCCCGGAGCACCAGCCGCAGATCGCGGAGTGGATCGACCGGACGATCGCCGCGGCGACCGCCGAGGACGAGGCGGCGCTGGGCAGGATCGCGGGCGAGGTGCGGGACCTGCTGGCCGCGTACCCGATCCCCGGCTACCAGGCCTGAGACGCGAAAACGGCCGGCCGCCCCTGAAGGGGTGGCCGGCCGTCGTGCGCTGCGGTCAGTGCTCGCCGTTCTCGGCGGCTTCCTTGGCGAGCCGGTCGGCTTCGCGCTGGTAGGAGCGCTCGATCTCGGCCTCGGCCTCCACGCGGCCCACCCAGTTGGAGCCCTCGACGCTCTTCGCCGGCTCCAGGTCCTTGTAGACCTGGAAGAAGTGCTCGATCTCGAGCTTGTGGAACTCGTTGAGGTGGTGGATGTCGCGCAGGTGCTCGGTGCGCGGGTCGTCCGCGGGGACGGCCAGGACCTTGTCGTCAGGGCCCTTCTCGTCGGTCATGCGGAACATGCCGATGGCGCGGCAGCGGATGAGGCAGCCGGGGAAGGTCGGCTCCTGCACCAGCACCAGCACGTCGAGCGGGTCGCCGTCCTGGCCGAGGGTGTCGTCGATGAACCCGTAGTCGGCCGGGTACTGCGTGGCCGTGAAGAGGGTGCGGTCCAGCCGGATGCGCCCCGTCTTGTGATCCACTTCGTACTTGTTGCGCTCCCCTTTGGGGATTTCGATGGTGGCGTCGAACTCCACGGCGATCCTCGCTGAACTCGTCTTTTGGGCCGCCCCTGGCGGCTCACGGTTTTGCTGACTGGTCTTCACTAGTGTGGACCACACGCCATTGGGAAGTCGCACCGATGTCGTCTTGACTACTGTGAGTTTGGCCCCTGGTGCGCCGACGCGATGAGGAGGGGTGCGTGCCGACGCACGAAGAAGAGCCGGCCTGGCCATCGGACGATTCGGACGACGCGGCGGAGGCTGCCGCTCCCCAGCGGGTGTCGCTGCCGGAGCAGCAGACGGTGTGGGTGCCGCGCCCGAAGGCTGCTGAGGCGGAGGCCGAGGGGGCGGAGCCGCCGGAGGACGACGAGGGGGGCGACGGGGAGGCCGAGGAGGCGCCGGAGGCTGCCGAGGAAGCGCCGGAGGCTGCCGAGGAGGAGCCCGAGCGGTCTGATGACGCTGGGGAGACGGCCGCTTTCGAGACGGTGCCGCCGCAGGAGGAAGCCGAGCAGTCCGGCGATGCTGGGGAGACCGCCGCGCGGTCCGGCGATGCTGGGGAGACCGCCGCTTTCCAGACGGTGCCCCCGCAGGAGGAGCCCGAGCGTGGGCAGCAGTCCGAGGACACCAGCCAGACCACGGTCTTCCAGCGCCTCCCCAAGGACGACGACAGCCAGGCCACGCTGTTCCAGCTCCGGTCGGAGAGCCGTGAATCGAAGGGTGGCGACAGCCAGGCCACCGCGTTCCAGCCGCGCCCGGAGAGCCGCGAGCCGGAGAGCGACGACAGCCAGGCCACCGCGTTCCAGCCGCGCCCGGAGAGCCGGGAGTCGGAGGGTGGCGACAGCGAGGCGACGCTGTTCCAGCCCCGGGCCGAGAGCCGCGAGCCGGAGAGCGACGGCAGCCAGGCCACCGCGTTCCAACCCCGCCCGGAGAGCCGCGAGTCGCAGAGCGACGGCAGCCAGGCCACCGTGTTCCAGCCGCGGCCCGAGAGCAGCGAGCGGAGCGAATCCGGCGCCGGTGAGCAGGTCACCGAGCCCCGGCGCCTGCCGGAGCCCCCCGCCTCCCGGCCGCCCGCCGCGGACGACACGCAGGTCATGCGCGCCGTGTCGCCGCAGGACCAGCGGCCTCCCGACGAGCAGGACGAGCAGCGGCAGCCGTGGGCGCAGCGCCCCGCACCGCCGCAGCGGCCGATCCCGCCCGCGGGGTCGGGGCACGCCCAGCCCATGCGCATCGAACCCACCGGCGAGGTGCGCCCCGCACAGGCCGTGCAGCCCGCGGAACAGCCACCCGCCGAGGAACCGCCTCGCCGGGGCAGACGGCGCGGGCTGCTGATCGGTGCCGTGGTGCTCGTCCTGGTCATTGCCGTCGGGGTGGCGCTCGCGCTGCCCCCCGTGTCCAACCGGCTCGGGCTGCCGTGGGCGCCGAACTTCCCGAAGGGCGACGAACCCGAACCCGCCGCCGTCACGCTCGCCCTGCACGCGCCCAGCACCGACGCGCCCACGCCGACCAGCTCGGGTGTCAGCGGGCAGCTGGCCGGGCCCGCGAGCAGCGGTGCGCTCGGCACGCTCGCCGGCATCGTCGTCGACCCGGCCAGCGGGCAGACCCTGTGGAACCACAACCCCGGCCAGCTGCTGACCCCCGCCTCGGCCACGAAGCTGCTCACCACCGCCGCCGCGCTGCTCACGCTCGACCACGGGATGCAGCTGACCACCAAGGTCGTGCAGGGCTCGTCCCCGGACACCGCGATCCTCGTCGCGGGAGGGGATCCGACGCTGTCGTCGCTGCCGGACGGCCAGGAGTCGATCTACCCCGGCGCCGCGCACCTCGACGACCTCGTCGCCCAGGTCAAGCAGGCCTCCGGCGGCAGGATCAAGAAGGTCCAGATCGACCTGTCCCTCTACAGCGGCTCGCACACCGGGCCCGGCTGGGCGCCCGAGGACACGCCCTCGAACTACGCCGTCGAGATCGTGCCCGGGATGCTCGACGCGGGCCGCTCGAACCCGAAGGTCGACGAGGTCAGCCGCACCGCCGACCCCGCCGGTGACCTGCTGCGGACCTTCGCCTCGCGGCTCGGTGCCTCCGCCGCGGGCAACGCCACCGCGCCCAAGGACGCCAAGGTGCTCGGCGAGGTCAAGTCGGCTCCGCTCACCGAGCTGGTCGACCGCGCGCTGCAGATCTCCGACAACGTCCTGGCCGAGGCGATCGGCCGCCAGACCGCGATCGCGAGCGGCGCCGCCGCGAGCTTCGCCGGCACCGGGCAGACCACGCTGAACGTGTTGAGCCACAACGGTTTCGACGTCACGGGAGCCGTGGTCAACGACGGCAGCGGGCTGTCGCCGGCGAACAAGGTGTCGCCACGGCTGCTCGCCCAGCTGCTCACCGTCGCCGCCGCACCGGACGACAAGGACCCGCGCACGGCGAAACTGCGGCCACTGCTGGAAGGGCTGCCGGTCGCGGGTGGCAGCGGCACGCTCGAAAGCCGCTACCAGGACGCGGCGTCGTCGCCCGGCAAGGGCTGGGTGCGCGCCAAGACCGGCACCCTGTCCGGCGTGAGCACCCTCGCGGGTCTCGTGCTGGACGCCGACGGCCGTGTGCTGGTGTTCGCCTTGATGTCCAACGGGTCCAACATCACCGCCGCCCGGCCTGCGCTGGACGCCGTCGCGGCCGCGTTACGTGGCTGCGGATGTCGTTAGCGGCGGGTAGCGTCGGAACAATGAACAGCACGGTGAGCGAGGAAAAGACGCGTCCGGTCGTCGACTGGTCGCTCGCCGCGTCGACCGGTGCGTTCCTCGTCCGCGGCGGTCCTTCGGTGCCCCGCACCGAAGCGCGCCTCGCGGTGAGCGAGCTGCGTGAGCTGACCGTGGACGCGGAGGCGCACGTCCGCGAGCTGACCGGGCTCGGCGCGGGTCTGCCCCTCCTGCCCGGCGAGGTCGTCGACCGGCCCGGCTGGGTGCGGTCCGCGGCCGCCGGTCTCGACGCGCTCACCGGGAACGCCCTGCGCACGCTGCCGTCGAACCCGCTCAGCCCCGTGCTCGCGGGCAGTGCGGGCGTGCAGACCGGCGTGGTGCTGGCGTTCCTCGCGTCGCGCGTGCTCGGCCAGTACGACCCCTTCGGCGGTGACCGCGGCCGGCTGCTGCTCGTCGCGCCGAACGTCGTCACGGCGCAGCACGCGATGCAGGTGCCCGGCCGGGACTTCCGGATGTGGGTGTGCCTGCACGAATGCACCCACCGCCTGCAGTTCACCGCCGTCGACTGGCTGCGTGCCTACTTCGCCGACGAGGTGGAGCGGCTCGTCAGCGGGCTCACCGAGGAGCAGGACGGCGTGACCGACCTGCTGGGCCGCCTGCCTGAGGCGATCCGCGAAGCCAGGCGCGCCAAGGCCGATGGCGGGGTCGCGGCGCTGACGCGGCTGCTGCGCTCGCCGCAGCAGCGCGAGGTGTTCGACCGGCTGCTCGCGTTGTCCACGCTGCTGGAGGGGCACGCCGACTACGTGATGGACGCGGTGGGCCCGGACGTCGTCCCGGCCGTGGAGATGATCCGCGCCCGGTTCACCGCCCGGCGGTCCGGCGGCGGGCTGCTCGACCGGCTCCTGCGCACCCTGCTGGGCATCGACGCGAAGATCCGCCAGTACGCCCAGGGTTCGGCGTTCACGCGGCACGTCGTCGGCCGGGTGGGCATGAGCGGTTTCAACGCCGTCTGGACCTCGCCCAACACCCTGCCCACCCGAGCGGAGATCACCGACCCCGAGGCGTGGGTCAGGCGTGTCCACGGCTGAGGCCCTGATCCCCGTGCGGCGCGCCGTGCGGGGCTTCCTGGCCGCTCATCCGCGTGTCGACTTCGACGTGGCCGTCTCGGGCGGCGCGGATTCGCTCGCGCTCGCCGAGGCCGCGGCGCACGAGGGGCACAAACTGGGGCTGCGGGTCCGCGCACTGGTCGTGGACCACGGGCTGCAGCCCGGCTCGGGCCGGGTGGCGCGGGAGGCCGCGGAGGCGGCGCGCGGGCTCGGCGTCGACGAGGCCGAGGTGCTGCCGGTCGAGGTCACCGGCGCGGGCGGGGTCGAGGCGGCCGCCCGCCGTGCCCGGTACTCCGCGCTCAGGAGCAAGGGCCGTGGGCTGGTGCTGCTCGGGCACACGCGGGACGACCAGGCCGAGACGGTGCTGCTCGGGCTCGGCCGCGGTTCCGGGCCGCGCTCGATCGCGGGCATGAAGCCGTTCGACCCGCCGTGGGGCCGCCCGTTGCTGGACGTGCCGCGGGCGGCCACGCGGGCCGCCTGCGCCGCGCTGGGCGTGGAGCCCTGGGAGGACCCGTTCAACACCGACCCGAGGTTCACGAGGGTGCGCCTTCGGGCCGAAGTGCTGCCGCTGCTGGAAGACGTCCTGTCCGGTGGGGTCGCCGCCGCGCTCGCCCGCACCGCCACGCAGCTCAGGGAGGACCTGGAAACCCTCGACGCGCTGGCCGGGGAGTTCCGCACCGACGAGGAGACGCTGGACGCGAAGGAGCTGGAGCCGGTGCCTCCCGCGTTGCGCCGCCGTGTGCTCCGGCGCTGGCTGCTCGGCCGCGGCGCGTGTGATCTTTCCGACGGGCACCTGCGCGCGGTGGACGCCCTCGTCGGCGAATGGCGTGGTCAGGGCGGTGTGTGGGTACCCGGTGGGTTGGTCGTAGTGCGGACGCATGGCAGGCTGAGCATGAATCGTCGCGAAGCAGCCAGAGGGGAATGACCCGTGTACGAAGGCGAGATCGCCTCCGTGCTCGTCACCGAGCAGCAGATCCAGGACAAGATCAACGAACTCGCCAAGCAGATCGCGGCGGACTACGCGCGGGACGGCGTCACCGGCGACCTCCTGCTCGTGGGCGTGCTGAAGGGCGCGGTCATGTTCATGACCGACTTCGCCCGCGCGCTGCCGATGCCGGCGCAGCTGGAGTTCATGGCGGTCTCGTCCTACGGATCGGCGACCTCGTCGTCGGGTGTGGTGCGCATCCTCAAGGACCTGGACCGCGACATCGCGGGCAAGCACGTGCTGATCGTCGAGGACATCGTGGACTCGGGGCTCACGTTGTCGTGGCTGCTGAAGAACCTGGCGAGCCGCAACCCGGCCTCGCTCGAGGTGTGCTCGCTGCTGCGCAAGCCCGAGGCGGTGAAGGTGGACGTGCCGGTCCGCTACGTCGGGTTCGACATCCCGAACGAGTTCGTCGTCGGCTACGGCCTCGACTACGCCGAGCGCTACCGCGACCTGCCCTACATCGGCACTCTCGATCCCAAGGTGTACAGCAGCTGAATTGGGAACCTGGGCTTGGTCAAACGCGTCATAGGGGCTGGCCTAGTGCGTTAACCTAAGCGAACAGGGGTAGCCGGGCGGGCACGCCCGGCATCGACTTGGGGCAGGAGAGAACCGATGGGGAACAGCAGCTTCTCGGATGCCGCGGCGTTCCGCAGCGCGGCGGTGAGCGGTCAGCTGGGGGTGGACCCGGACGCCGCGCAGACGGTGCTGAAGAAGATCCGCGCGGGCAAGGACTCCGTGGAGAACCTGCTCCGCAACGCCGGTGCGCTCGCCGAGGCCCCGAAGCTCGGCGCGAACCCCGTCGGTGACGCGATCGCGGCCAAGTTCGCCCAGCGCGCGGACGGCGGCGGTGACTCCTACACCACCGCGCTCCAGAACCTCTACGGCCAGTACGAGCAGGCCGAGCAGGCCATCGTCGCGGCGATGAGCCACTACCACCAGATCGACCAGGACGCCGCGGACGCGCTGTCCGGGCGCGCGTGAGCCAGGGGGCGGCAGCATGAGCGGCTTCGACGACCAGAGAAACTCCGGCGCGGGCGCGCCCTCCACCGTCCCGCTGGGCGACAACGGGGAGACGGCGGCGCTCGTCGAGCAGGCGCGCAACAGCGGTGGCGGCTTCGACTACGGCTCGGACCGCGCGATCGCGAGCCCGCCGAACTGGGCCTCGCAGGAGAGCGAGCAGCTCTACCAGGGCGCGACCGTGAACAACGACCCGGCGACGGCCGAGTCCACCGGCCAGCTGTGGAAGGCCCACGGCGACGAGCTGCACCAGGCGGCCAACGACCTGTACAACGCGATCGCCGAGCTGGGCAACGCGTGGGTCGGCCAGGGTGCCGCGTCCGCGCAGGGCGCGCTGGTGGGCATCGCGGGCTCCAGCCAGCAGGCCGGGGACGCCGCGCACACGATGGCCAACCGCATGGCGCAGCAGGCCGCGGCGGCCGCCGAGGTCAAGAAGATGCCCGCCCCCAAGAACTTCGACCCCGGCAGGCAGACCGCGGCGATGCTCGCCGGTGGCCCGGCCGCCATGGTCAACGACATGAAGGCGCAGGCCGACGAGGCCAGGGCCGTGCACGAGCAGCAGGTCCAGTACTTCAACGCCTACACGCAGGCGATGGCCGAGGTGGACGACTCGACCCCGAGCTTCGGCCCGGAGTCGCTCGGCCTGCCGCCGGACGGCGCGATCGGCGCCACGAAGGCGTCCTCGGTCGCGGGGTCCACCTCGATCGTGGGTGCCTACGGCGGCGGTGCGCTCGGCCCCGTGGCCGGCCTGGCGGGCACCGGCGTCGACGGCGGCCGCGGCTCCGCGTTCGGTGCGCATCTCGGTGAGATCGGTGGCGCGGCGGCGGGTGCCGGCACCGCGGGTCCGGGTGCGGGTGCGCCCGGTGCCCCCGGCGCGCCGGCGCCGGGTGTGGTCTCCGGCGCGGGTGTCGCGCCGGCGGCGCACACCACGGCGGTGTCCACGTCCTCGTCCGACGGTGGTTCCGCCGCGCTCGGCGTCGGGCTCGGGCTGGCCGGTGCCGGGCTGGGTGCCGCCGCGGGCAAGGCGGTGCTGGGCCGGGGCAACAAGACCGCGGCCAAGCAGGAGTCGGACGAGACGGCCGCCGCGAGCACCGACCAGGCGCAGCAGCAGGGCCACAGCGCGGCGGGCGCCACGCCGCAGGGGCAGCTGATGTCGCCGAACGGCACGATCGGCGGCTCGGCGGGCACGCCGCCGCCCGGGATGGGCGGCATGGGCGCGGCCGGTGCCGAGGGCGCCGAGGACGAGGAGCACAAGCGCGCCTCGTACCTCGTCGAGGCCGACCCGGACTCGGCGTTCGGCGCGAACGTCTCCACCGCTCCTCCGGTCATCGGCGCCTGGGCCGACGAGGACGAAGAGTGACGCGTGCGGAGCTGCTGACTCCGCTGGAGCTGGACTTCCTGTGGGAGTCGTTCGGGGGCGGTGAGCTCCCGTACCCGCTGGAGTTCCGGTCGCACGGGGCGACCATGGACGAACGCGCGCACCTGCGGCGGCAGGCTCTCACCGAGCTGGCCCGCCGCGGGGTCGCGGACGGCCGCGGGCGCCCCGAGCCGCACGTGGAGAACTACTTCGAGGTGCTCGCCTCCGCCGAGGTGAGCCTCGACTCCGTGCACCTGCCGGCGCCGAACGCGCGCCCGCTGCTCGCCGTGGCGGCCGCGCTCGGCGGCCAGGGCGTGCTCGCCGTGCAGGACGAGCGTGGTTTCCACTTCCACCCCGCGCCCGCGGACGGGCTGGCCAGCGCCATCGTGTCGCTGCTGCCCGCCGCGCCGCGCGGCACCGAGAAGTCGATCACCGTGCCGCTCGAACAGCTGATGACCGACACCGGGGCGGACTTCCTGCAGCGGCGGGTGGCTGATCCGGGAAGCACAGCGGCGCGCAGCGCCACCACCGGGGGTGGTGGTCGGGCGACGGGTGGGCGGGTGAGCGCCGACGAGGACCGCAAGGCGCTCGCCCGGTTGCAGGCCCAGCCGCGGCTGCGGGGCGGCCAGATCGGCGCGAACGCCCGCGGCCGCGTCAGCGGCAAGGTGCGGACGCCGGTGCTGAGCTGGTTCGACACCGACTCGGGCCGCTACTTCACGCAGGCCAGCCGCGGGCACGACGGCCGTGACTGGATCACCATCGCGCCCGCGGACGCGCCGTCCCTCCGCCATCGGCTCAATGAGATGCTCTCCGGTGCCGCCAGCACGACGATGGCACCGGGAGGAGCATGGTGACGGGCGGGCAGGAGTTCTTCACGCCGCTGACGTTCGACTTCCTGTGGGAGGCCGCCGGGCTCGGTGAGCTGCCGTACCCGCTGCGGGTACGGTCCCACGGCGCGACGCTCGACGAGCGGTCGGCGCTGCGGCGCCGGGCGGACAACGAGCTGCGGGCGCGCGGCCTGCGTGACCACTTCGGCAGGCTCGAACCGCACGTGGAGGACTGGTTCGCCGTGCTGGCCCGTCCCACGCTGAGCGTGGACGCGCTGCACATCCCCGACTACCAGCAGCCACCGGTCGGCGTCCTCGCCGCGTCAGACGGCACCACCGGTGTGATCGCCATCCAGACCTCGGACGGCATCTGGATCCGGCCCACGTTCGCCGAGGGCCTCGCCTCCGCCGTGGTCGACCTGCTCCCGGCCGGCAAGCGCGGCACCGAGGCGTCCATCACCCTGCCGGTGGAGGAGGCGCTGCGGATCCCGCCGAACCGCGTGCCGGTCACCCCGGACGGGGAACCGGAGCCCACGCGGGCGCGCCGCCGCACCTCGCTGAGCGAGCAGGTGGCCGACCCGCGCGAGTCCTACGCGCGGCTCGCGGGCCAGCCGCGGCTGCGCGGCGGTCAGCTCGCAGCGAACAGCTTCAGCGAGCTCGCCGGCAGGCGGCGGTCGCCGGTGCTGGCGTGGTTCGACACCGCGTCCGGCCGCTACCTCAGCCTTTCCCGCCCTGGTGGGGACGGCAGGGAGTGGATCACGGTCGCTCCCGCCGACGCCAAAACGCTCCGTTCGCGGCTGTCCGAGATGGTCGCGAGCGTGACTTCCTGACCCTGCGGGAACCGTGCGCCGCGACCGGCCGTTGAGCAGCCGGAGACTAGTGCGGGTGCCGAGGTCCGCCGGACTGTACCCTGGGTAGACGGGTGTCCCCCGCGCCCCGCAAGTCGTTGTGTACACCGTGACGGCGGATGTGAGCATCTACCGCCTAACCAGGGAGGGTCAAGGCCAGCACGGCCGAGGCATATGGACCGGAAGCGCCTGCTCAGGAACCCACTGCTGTGGATCGTCGCGGTTCTGCTGCTCTACTTCGCGTTCAGCACCATCTTCGACAGCGACCGCGGCTACACCCAGGTCGCCACTTCACAGGCCATCGCGCAGATCAACGCGAACAACGTGAAGGAAGCGAACCTCGAGGACAAGGAGCAGCAGCTCAAGCTGTCGCTCAACAACAAGATCGACGTCGACGGCCAGCAGGTCGACCAGATCATCACGCCGTACCCGTCCGACGCGGCGCGGCCCATCTACGACCTGCTGGTCTCGAAGCCGAACGTCAAGTTCACCACCACCGTCACGCAGCAGTCCTGGATCTCCCAGCTGCTCATCTACATGATCCCGCTGGGGCTGCTGCTCCTGCTGCTCATGTGGATGATGAACAACGCGCAGGGCGGCGGCAACCGGGTGCTGAACTTCGGCAAGTCCAAGGCCAAGCAGCTCAACAAGGACATGCCCAAGACCACCTTCGGTGACGTCGCGGGTGCCGACGAGGCCGTCGAAGAGCTGTACGAGATCAAGGACTTCCTGCAGAACCCGGCGCGCTACCAGGCGCTGGGCGCGAAGATCCCGAAGGGCGTGCTGCTCTACGGCCCGCCCGGTACCGGTAAGACGCTGCTCGCGCGCGCGGTCGCCGGTGAGGCGGGGGTGCCGTTCTACACGATCTCCGGTTCCGACTTCGTCGAGATGTTCGTCGGTGTCGGTGCCTCCCGCGTCCGTGACCTGTTCGAGCAGGCCAAGCAGAACGCGCCGTGCATCATCTTCGTCGACGAGATCGACGCGGTCGGCCGCCAGCGCGGCGCGGGCCTCGGCGGCGGGCACGACGAGCGCGAGCAGACGCTGAACCAGCTGCTCGTCGAGATGGACGGGTTCGACTCGCGGGGCGGCATCATCCTGATCGCCGCCACCAACCGGCCCGACATCCTCGACCCGGCGCTGCTGCGCCCCGGCCGGTTCGACCGGCAGATCCCGGTGTCCGCGCCGGACCTGCGTGGCCGCCGCGCCATCCTCGAGGTGCACTCGAAGGGCAAGCCGCTCGCGCAGGGCGTCGACCTGGACGCGCTGGCCAAGCGCACCGTGGGCATGTCCGGTGCCGACCTGGCGAACGTGATCAACGAGGCCGCGCTGCTGACGGCCCGCCAGAACGGGCACGTCATCACCGACGCCGCACTGGAGGAGTCGGTGGACCGCGTGATCGGCGGTCCCGCGCGCAAGAGCCGGATCATCTCCGAGAAGGAGAAGAAGATCACGGCCTACCACGAGGGCGGGCACGCGCTCGCCGCGTGGGCGATGCCGGACCTCGAACCGGTGTACAAGCTGACGATCCTGCCGCGTGGCCGCACGGGCGGGCACGCGCTGGTCGTGCCCGAGGACGACAAGCAGCTGATGACGCGCTCGGAGATGATCGCGCGGCTGGTGTTCGCGCTGGGCGGGCGCACGGCCGAGGAGCTGGTCTTCCACGAGCCGACCACCGGCGCGTCCTCCGACATCGAGCAGGCCACCAAGATCGCCAAGGCGATGGTCACCGAGTACGGCATGAGCGCGCGGCTCGGCGCGGTCAAGTACGGCCAGGACCAGGGTGACCCGTTCCTGGGCCGCTCGGCGGGCCGCCAGGCGGACTACTCGCTCGAGGTCGCGCACGAGATCGACGAAGAGGTGCGCAAGCTCATCGAGACCGCGCACACCGAGGCGTACGAGGTGCTCAACACCTACCGCGACGTGCTCGACGACCTGGTGCTGGAGCTGCTGGAGAAGGAGACCCTGCAGCGCAAGGACCTGGAGCGGATCTTCGCGACGGTCGAGAAGCGGCCGCACATCACCGTGTTCAACGAGTTCGGTGAGCGCGTGCCGTCCGACAAGCCCCCGATCAAGACGCCGCGTGAGCTGGCGATGGAGCGGGGCGAGCCGTGGCCGGACGAGGAGGAGCAGAAGCCCGCTCCGCGTCCCGCGCCGACGCCGGTCAGCACCGCCCCCGGCGGTGGCGACCTGCCCGGTGGCCCGCCGTACGCCCAGCCCGAGCCGCCGTCGAACCCGTACGCCCCGCCGTCCAACGGTGGTGGCCGGTACAGCCCGTCGAACGGCAGCACGCAGTGGCCGCAGCCTTCGGGCGGCCACGCGGGCCCGCCGAACTACGGTGCCCCTCCCGGGTGGACCCCGGCGACGCAGCCGGGTGGCCAGCAGTGGCGCCCGCCGGCGGAGGAGTGGCGGCAGCAGCCGGGTGAGCAGCAGCAGGGCGGCTGGTTCGGTGGTTCCGGCGAGGGACAGCACCGCCGCGACCCCGACGAGCAGGACGGTCAAAATCGACAGTGAGCTGACCCGCGAGGACGGGCCGGTGTTCGACCAGGCACGTGCCGAGAAGGCCGTGCGGGAGTTGCTGCTGGCCGTCGGCGAGGATCCGGACCGGGACGGGCTGCGGGACACCCCGGCCCGGGTCGCGCGGGCTTACCAGGAGATGTTCGCCGGGCTCTACACGGACCCGGACAGCGTGCTGGACCGGACCTTCGACGAGTCCCACGAAGAGATGGTGCTGGTCACGGACATCCCGATCTACTCGACCTGCGAGCACCACCTGGTCCCGTTCCACGGGGTGGCCCACGTCGGCTACATCCCGAACGGGCAGGGCAAGGTCACCGGGCTGTCCAAACTCGCGCGGTTGGTGGACCTGTACGCCAAGCGGCCGCAGGTGCAGGAGCGGCTCACGTCGCAGGTCGCCGACGCGCTGGAGCGCAAGCTCAAGCCGCGCGGGGTGATCGTCGTGATCGAGGCCGAGCACCTGTGCATGTCGATGCGGGGCATCCGCAAGGCCGGAGCCCGCACGACGACCTCCGCGGTGCGCGGGCTGCTGCAGTCCTCCGCCTCGACCCGCGCGGAGGCCCTGGAGTTGATCAAGGGCCGCCGGTGAGCACGGCCCTGCCGTCGCCCGGGCGCTGCGTCGTGATGGGCGTCCTGAACGTCACGCCCGATTCGTTCTCCGACGGCGGTCGCTACCTCGACACCGGTGCGGCCCTCGCGCACGCGCACGAGATGTGGGCGCGGGGCGCGGACGTCATCGACGTCGGCGGGGAGTCCACGCGGCCGGGAGCGTCCAGAGTGGACGCCCAGACGGAAATCGACCGCGTGCTGCCCGTCATCCGTGAGCTCGCGGCTGACGGGCTGTGCCTGTCCGTGGACACCACGCGCGCCGCGGTCGCCGAGGCCGCGGTGGACGCGGGCGCCGCGATCATCAACGACGTCTCCGGCGGACTGGCCGACCCGAACATGGCGAAGGTCGCCGCCGCCACCGGTGCGCCGTGGATCCTCATGCACTGGCGTGGGCACAGCAAGGACATGAACCAGCTGGCGCGTTACGACGACGTCGTGGCCGAGGTGCGTGCCGAGTTGACGGCACGGGTGGACGCGGCGTTGGGTGCGGGTGTGTCGGCGGAGAACATCGTGCTGGATCCCGGTCTGGGCTTCGCCAAGCACGCGCCGCACGACTGGGCGCTGCTGCACGACCTTCGGTCCTTTGTGGACATGGGTTTCCCGGTGCTCGTCGGTGCGTCCCGTAAGCGCTTTCTCGGGCGCCTGCTCGCGGACGAGCACGGCGAGCCGAGGCCGCCGTCCGGCCGCGAGGACGCCACGGCGGCGATCTCCGCGCTCGCCGCGGCCGCCGGTGCGTGGGGCGTGCGGGTGCACTCGGTGGGGGCGTCGCTGGACGCCGTCACCGTCGCCGCGGCATGGGAGCGTGGCCGTGGGTGACCGGATCACGCTCACCGGCCTGCGGGTGTTCGGCAGGCACGGCGTGTTCGAGCGCGAGAAGCGCGACGGGCAGGAGTTCGTCGTGGACGTCACCGTGTGGCTGGACCTGACGCCCGCCGCGGAGACCGACGACCTGAAGCGGACGCTGCACTACGGCGAACTCGCGCAGCTCGCGGCGGACATCGTCGGCGGGGAGCCCTACGACCTCATCGAGAGCGTCGCGGGGAAGATCGCCGACGAGGTGATCCGCGACGAACGGCTGAGCGCGGTCGAGGTGACCGTCCACAAGCCGTCCGCGCCCATCCCGCTCACGTTCGACGACGTGGCGGTGACCGTCCGGCGGGAACGATGAGCCGCGCGGTCCTTTCGCTGGGCTCGAACCTCGGCGACCGGCTCGGCTACCTGCGTTCCGTCATCACCGGCCTGGGCGATATCGTGCGGGCGGTGTCCACTGTGTACGAAACGAAGCCGTGGGGTGTCGAGGACCAGCCGGACTTCCTCAACGCGGTGTGCGTCGTGGACGATCCGGCGCGGGACGCGTGGGCGTGGCTGCGGGCGGGGCAGGCGCTGGAGCAGGCCGCCGGCCGCGTGCGCGAGCTGCGCTGGGGCCCACGGACGCTGGACGTGGACGTGGTGACGGTGGACGGCGTGCGTTCGGATGATCCGGAACTGCTGCTGCCCCACCCCGGCACGCCCGAGCGAGCGAGCGTTCTCGTCCCGTGGCACGAAATCGAGCCGGACGCGGTCCTGCCCGGCCACGGCCCGATCGCGGACCTGCTGGCAGCACTGCCGGAGGCGGACCGAGCAGGCGTGATCGCCCGGCCCGACCTCCGGTTGTGACGCTGACCTCCGGTTGTAAATGCAGGGGTGGTGGGCCGGGCCGCCGCCGCGGCCGAATCCCACCCGGCCCCCCACCGGGGGCCGGACCACCCGGCCCGGCCTCCGGCTCCGAAATCACGCTCGCAGCGCCGCCACGAGCCACTCCACCGAGGGGTAGCGCGTGGGGATCGGCGGCCAGCCGTTCATGATCGCCATGAGCTGCCAGTACCGCTCGGCACGTGCGTCGTTGCCCTCGTCGATGCGGTCCGCCAGGGTCCGCTTGTCCATGCCGAGGGCCCCGGCCGCCTCATCGGCCAGCGCGCGGCCCTCCGGCGACGACGGCGCGACCCCGGCGTCCAGGAACGCCTTCGCCCGGTCGGTCCAGTCGCACCACAGGTCCTGGCGCTCCGCGAGGACGCGCAGGTCCTCCTGCCGCGCGTGCCGTTCGCTCATCCCGCGGATCAGCGCGCGGAACGACGGGTCCCGGACCAGCTCCGCGAACTCCACCCACGCCTCCACCTGCTCCGGCGTTGGATCGTCCGGGAGCGTCGGTTTCGCCGAGCGCATTCGCACCAGGAACTCGTCCTCCTCGCCGAGCCCCGCGACCATCTCGTCCCAGAACTCGTCGACCAGCCGGGCGCGCTCCTCGTCGGACATCGATGCCAGCTTGTTCATCAGCTTCACTTCCTCTGGTTCGGATTCCCTCTTCACGACCGCACGCAGCACCGCGCGCCGCAGCCGCAGGCGCCGGATCTGCTCGTCGAGCGCCTCCAGGTGCCGTTCGGCCAGCTGCGGCACGGAAGCCCGCGCCGCGAGCACCTCGGCGATGTCGTCGAGGCCGAGGCCCAGTTCGCGCAGGGTCCTGATCAGCTCCAGCCGGGCCAGTGCCCGGGTGTCGTAGATCCGGTACCCCGCCGCCGTGCGGTCGGTGGGCGGGAGCAGCTCCTCGTCGGAGTAGAACCGGATGGTCTTGACCGGCAGGCCGGTGCGGCGTGCCAGCTCCCCGATGGTGAACGTCCTGCCCACGGAATCCATGCTGATGTCTCCAGTCACTGGAGAGTCAAGTGTCGCACGGTACCGTTGAACCCATGCACTTCACACGGCCCCGCGAGCTGATCGTCGCCGGGCTGGTGGGCGTCGTGCTGGCCTACCTCGCCTTCAAGTTCGCCTACTCCTCGCTGCCCCGGCTGCCGAGGTACGCGGGGATCACGCTCGTGGTGATCGCCGCCGTCGAGACCGTGCTCGCCTTCTCCATCCGCACGCGAATCCGAAGTGGACGGTTGACCGGCGCGATCGGGGTGGCGCGGGCCGTGGCGCTCGCGAAGGCGTCCTCCCTGCTCGGCGCGCTCATGTTCGGGGCGTGGCTGGGGGCGCTCGTGGCGCTGGTACCGCGGGCCGACGAGATCACCGCGGCGGCCAACGACCTCCGCAGCGCGATCATCGGCGCGATCAGCGCGGTGGTGCTCACGGCGGCCGCGCTGTGGCTCGAACACTGCTGCCGCACCCCGGAGACACGTGATCAGGATCGCGACGATCACCCGACCGGTTAACGCTGAGAATCGACCGTTCGAAGTACCGACTAGGTCTCAGACGGGTAACTAGAGGGTACGGTGTTCGGCATGACTGGCGTGGGCGACGACTCGCGCGGCCGCCTACTGGGCAGGCCGTGGTTCGTCGTCGGCTTGGCCCTCGCCGTGGCCGCGACCCTCGCGCTCGTGCTGGCCGACGACATCCGTTACCTGCGGCTGGGCATCGTCGCCGCGTTGTGGGCGGCCCTCGTCGGCGCGTTCCTCGCGGTCCGGTACCGCAAGCAGGCCGCCACCACCGAGGAGGCGGTCGCGCAGGCGCAGGAGGTCTACGAGCTGGAGCTGGAGCGCGAGATCGCCGCCCGGCGCGAGTACGAGCTCGAGATCGAGAACGACGTGCGCGCCAAGATGCAGGCCGACGCCAGGGAAGAGCTGGACTCGCTGCGCGCCGAGGTCGCCGCGCTCAGGGACAACCTGCAGTCACTGTTCGGCGGCGAGGTGCTGCTCGAACGCATCGCGCTGACCGCGCAGGCCACGCGGATGCGGGCGTTGCGCGAGGAGCAGAAGATCGTCGAGGGGGACAACGGCTTCACCCCGCCGCAGCTGACAGCGAGCGCGAACCGGCCGCCCGAACGGCCGACCGAGCACCTCGACCGCGTCCGGGAAAAACCACAGGCGCGGCCAGTCGGGCGGGCGGCCGCGCCGGAGCCCCGCCGCCCCGAACGTTCACTCGACCTCCCGCCCCGCCGCGCGGAACCCGCGGCGCAGCGGCAGCCAGGCGGACACGCCGCGGCGAGCGTCGCGAAGGCCGCCGCCGAGGCGCGCGCCGCCCAGCAGACCCGCGTGAACCCGCCGCCGCCGAGGAAGCAGGAACCCGCACCCCGGTTCGGTAGCGCGGCCGAAGCGACGCGGCCCGCGTTCAGCCCGTCCGAGCGGCGGCGCAGGCAGGCGCCGGCCGCGCCGCAGCCCGAGCCGGTGGACGAGCCCACCCAGCTCGCCAAGCCCGTCGACGCCGACTGGACCGCCGCGTGGGAGAAAACGTCCGGTTCGACGAGCGAGCTGCCGTCGTCGAACGGGCAGGGGAACACCGCGCCCGCCACCCCGGAACCGCCGGCCGCGCGTGCCGCCGAGCCGCGCCGGGCCGAGCGGTCCCGGCCGCGGATGGAGCCGGTCCAGCCGCGGTTCGAGGGGCGGGCGGAGCGCTCGCGGCCGCGGATGGAGCCCGTGCAGCCGCGGATGGAGCCCGTGCAGCCGCGGTTCGAGGCGGCCGCGGCGAAGAAGGAGTCCCGGTTCGAGGCGTCCCGGCCGCGCATGACGCCGGTGGAGCGGCCCGAGCCGCGCTTCCAGTCGTCGCGCCCGGCGATGAAGCCCGTCGAACCGGAACCGCGGTTCCAGGCCTCGCGGCCCGCGAGCGAGCCCGCGCAGCCGGAGCCGGAGTCGCGGTTTGAGTTGTCGCGCCCGGCGGTGGAGCCCGTCGAACCGGAACCGCGGTTCCAGGCCTCGCGGCCCGCGAGCGAGCCCGCGCAGCCGGAGCCGGAGTCGCGGTTTGAGTTGTCGCGCCCGGCGGTGGAGCCCGTCGCGCCGGAGTCGCGGTTTGAGTTGTCGCGCCCGGCGGTGGAGCCGGTTGCCCCGGAATCTCGGTTTGAGCTGTCGCGCCCGGCGGTGGAGCCGGTTGCCCCGGAATCTCGGTTTGAGCTGTCGCGCCCGGCGGTGGAGCCCGTCGCGCCGCCCGAGGACGACCTGCCCGCGGCGTCCAACCCCACGCTGCCCGAGGAGGTCCGGCGGCTGGCGCAGGAGTTCCGCGGTGGCCGTCGCCGCCGTCCGGACGACGAGGAAAGCCCCGCCGAGCAGTCCGGAGGCGGCCGCCGGCGCCGTCCGGAGGGGGAGCCGCCGTCGTGGCAGGCGCCCTCGCACGGTAGTCACGCCAAGCCCGACCCCGAACCCCCGACCGGCCGCCGCGCCGCCCCGGAGGAGGGCGGTTCGCACTCCGCGGGCCGGTCGGTGAGCGACCTGCTCGCCGCCCACGGCACGACGGACGCCATCCCCCGGCGCCGCCGCCGCGCGGAGGACTGAGGTACCGGCTCGGCAGACGTGCCGGGGGTGGCATCGCGGCGCCGATGCGCCTGCGCTGACCACACGCCCGCCGTGCGGGGGCTTGGCGCGCCGCCGCCGCGCGCGGGGTCTGATCACCCGCGCCGCTGCTGAGGCTTGGCGCCCGGCAGGCGTGCCTGGGCTGACAAGTGCCGCTGCCACGCCGCGGTTGATCAGGCGCCGCTGCCGCTATACGGAGGCTTGGTGCCCGGCAGAATGCCCGGGGTGGCAGCGCCGCTGCGCGTCGGGGCGGACCCGCGCCGCCCGCTGCGCGGAGGCCCGACAGACGTGCCGGGGCTCAACCACCCGCCGCCCGAAGGCTCGCCGCCCACGGCACGACGGACGCCATCCCCCGGCGCCGCCGCCGCGCGGAGGACTGAGGTACCGGCTCGGCAGACGTGCCGGGGGTGGCATCGCGGCGCCGATGCGCCTGCGCTGACCACGCGCCGCCCGAAGGTGCGCCGCACCGCCACCGCGCCGTTCCGTGCCCCAGCCCAACCCTTCCGCCACCCGCCAGAAACCACCGCCCCCCGTTACCTTTTTCGTGGTTCCTGATCAAGGAGCTGTGGTCGCCAGGTTCGGTATGACTGATGCCCCC
>NZ_BAABIB010000073.1:0-30743 GCF_039542405.1 Amycolatopsis dongchuanensis | reverse complement strand
CACGCAACCAAACCGGACCATAACCACCAAGCCACAGCCCACCCACACCCTCACACTGAGCGCCCTTGACGCGGTGGAGCGGCCGTGAACACTCAAGGATCGGGGCGGGGGTGGGGCCGCTCAGCAGGCGCGCCAGCGCCGGGAGACCCCGTGCCCGACTTGACCAGCGAGGAAGCCAGCCCAAAGATCAAAAGAATGCCTCGCCGGCGGCCAATACCGCTAAGTTAGTACGTTTTACCTGGTCAGGGCGTTACCGGAGGCTCTGTTCAGTCGTTCCCGCCGGTTAGGCGGTTCTCCACTTAAGACAGTCGCCGTTGCGGTTGAGGGGAATCTTCAATTGAGGCAACTGTTCTGTCGGGGTGTGACCGCTCTGTGGGCGACGCCTCCAAACGCCTCTGAGCTGCGGAAACTCGCCTAAACTTAGCGGTATTGGCCGGCGGGCAGGCTCCAGGATGATCGGGACCCAAAGGGATCTCACCTTCGCGAGGTGGTCGAGTTGAGTGATCATCCCGTCGCCTGCGGTTTGTGCATATCACTTTGAGGACCAGCCGCAAGCCTGGCAAGGCAACCGCCGGTCTCGAAAAAGGTTGCGGCTGCCCCTCAAAGTGATCCACCGGTTTCAGGCGACGGGATGATCACCCAACTCTAGGCAGGGGCTTTGCCCCTCACGCCGCCCGGAAGAACCGGTCCAGCACCCGTGTCCCGAACTTCAGCGCCTCGACCGGCACCCGCTCGTCCACGCCGTGGAACAGGGCCGAGAAGTCCAGGTCCGCGGGCAGCTTCAGGGGTGCGAACCCGAAGTTCCGGATGCCCAGTGACTGGAAGGACTTGGCGTCCGTGCCCGCCGACAGCATGTACGGCAGGGTTCGCGCGCCCGGGTCTTCTGCCAGTACCGAGGCCGTCATGGCATCGACGATCGCACCGTCGAAGGTCGTTTCCACCGGCGGGAGTTCCATCCACTCCTTTTCGATGTCCGGGCCCAGGATCTCGTCCAGCTCCCGGTTGAACGCCTCCAGCCTGCCGGGCAGGATGCGGCAGTCCACCGCCGCCTCGGCGACCGACGGGATCACGTTCGACTTGTAGCCCGCCGTCAGCATCGTCGGGTTCGCCGTGTCCCGCAGCGTCGCGCCGACCATCCGCGAGATGTTGCCCAGCTTCGCGACCGCGCCCTCGATGTCGTCCTCCGGGAAGTCCCACCCGGTGATCTCGGTGACGCCCGCGAGGAACTCCTTCACGGAGTCCGTCAGCACCAGCGGGAAGCGGTGGTTACCCAGCCGCGCCACGGCCTCCGAGAGTTTCGTGACGGCGTTGTCCCGGTGGATCATCGAGCCGTGCCCGGCCGTGCCGCGCGCCCGCAGCTTCATCCACCGGATGCCCTTTTCGGCGGTCTCGATGAGGTACGCCCGCACGTCGTCCTTCAGCGTGACCGAGAACCCGCCGACCTCGCTGATCGCCTCCGTCACGCCCTCGAACAGCTCCGGCCGGTGCTCCACCAGCCACTGCGCGCCGAACTTCCCGCCGGCCTCCTCGTCGGCCAGGAACGCGAACACGATGTCGCGCGGCGGGACGATGCCCTCGCGCTTGTAGTACCGCGCCACGGCCAGCGTCATGCCGACCATGTCCTTCATGTCGACCGCACCCCGGCCCCACACGTAGCCGTCCTGCACCGCACCCGAGAACGGGTGCACCGACCACTCGGCGGGATCGGCGGGCACCACGTCGAGGTGCCCGTGCACCAGCAGGGCGCCACGTGAACGGTCCGCGCCCGGCAGGCGGGTGATCACGTTGTGCCGGTTCTTGCCACCCGACTCGACGTATTCGATCTCGTAGCCGACCTCGGTGAGCTTCTCGGCGACGAACTCCGCGGCCGCCCGCTCCCCCACCAGCGTCGCGGGATCACCGGTGTTCGTGGTGTCGATGCGGATCAGGTCGCTGGTCAGCGTGACGGCCTCGTCGGCCGCGATCTCGATCTGGCTCACCCCGCATTCCTATCATCCGACGACGAGGCGCGTGACCCCGTAGGCGAGCGCGGCCACCGCGGCGGCTGCCGGGAACGTCAGCACCCAGCCCAGCACGATGTCCCGCGCCACACCCCAGCGCACCGCCGACAACCGGCGCGTCGCGCCCACGCCCATCACCGCCGACGTGATCACGTGCGTCGTCGAAACCGGGGCGTGGAACGCGAACGCCGTCAGGTACAGCACGGACGAGCCGACCGCCTCCGCGACGAAACCGTGCGGCGGGTCGAGCGGGAAGACGCGGCGGCCGAGCGTCCGCATGATCCGCAGGCCACCCGAGTACGTGCCCAGCCCCAGCGAGACCGCGCACAGCAGCGTCACCCACAGCGGCACCGTGTACAGGCTCTGCTGCCCGCTCGCGACGAGCGCCAGCACGATGATGCCCATGCCCTTCTGCGCGTCCTGCAGCCCGTGCCCGAGCGCGAGGCTCGCCGCCGACAGGATCTGCAGACGGCGGAACACGTGCCCCACCTTGTGCGGGTTGCGCCGCCGCAGCAGCCACAGCGCCGCCACCATGCCGAGGTAACCGAAGACGAGGCCGACCAGCGGCGAGAGCACCATCGGGATCAGCACCTTCTCCAGCACCCCGCCCCAGTGCACGGTGCCCGCCGACGCGAGCGCCGCGCCGACGAGCCCGCCCACGAGCGCGTGCGAGGACGACGAGGGCAGCCCGAAGTACCAGGTGATCAGGTTCCACGCGACGGCGCCGACGAGCGCGGAGAACACCACGCTCAGCGCGGCCGAGCCCTGCGGCGGGTCGATCAGTCCTTTCGCGACGGTCACCGCGATCCCGGTGCTCAGCAGCGCGCCGAGCAGGTTCATCACACCCGCCAGGATCAGCGCGCCCCGCAGCGACAGCGCCTTGGTCGACACCGCGCTCGCGATCGCGTTGGACGCGTCGTGGAAGCCGTTGGTGTAGTCGAAGAAGACGGTCAGCAGGATCACGAGGACCAGACCGAGCGTGGTCCCGTCCACTAGGACTCCTTGACCGCGATGGTCTGCACCACGTCCGCGACGTGCTCGAAGGCGTCGGCCGCCGACTCGAGCCGGTCGATGACCTCCTTGGTCTTCATCACCGTCAGCGGGTCGGCGCCGTCGGTGTTGAACAGGTGCGCGAGCAGCCGCCGGTACACGCCGTCGGCCTGGTCCTCGATGGCGTTGATCTCCTCCCAGAACGCGCTCAGCTCGGTGACCTTGCGCATCCCGGGCATGGCCTCGGCGGTGAGCGTGGCGGCCCGCCCGAGCAGCTCGACGAGCGCCTCCACGCCCGGCGGGAACTGCTCGATCCGGTACAGCACCGCCAGGTCGGCCGCCTCGTCCATGTCGTCGAGCACGTCATCGATGCGGGAGGCCAGCAGCTGGATGTCCTGCCGGTCGAACGGGGTGATGAACGAGGTGTTGAGCTGGAGCATGATCTCCTGGGTCGCGTCGTCGCCCAGGTGCTCGGTGTCGTGCATGAGCTGGGCGACCTTCTCCCGTTCCGCCATGGGCACGGAGATCAGCTCGGTCAGCAGGCCCGCTCCCGTCACCAGGTTGCCCGCGGCGGTGGTGAGCAGGTCGAAGAAGCGGGTGTCGCGCGGGGTCAGGCGCACGAAGGTCCTCTCACGGTCGGCTGCCGACGCCCGTCCTGAGTTCGTGGAGCCGCCCGCGCGGGCCGTCCGGGGCGAGCGGAGGCGTGTCCAGCCCCGCACCCTCGCGCAGCCCGCCCAGGAACTCCCCGATGGCGTCGGTGGCACTGTAACCCGGTGACCAGCCCAGTTCCGCGCGTGCCCGGCCCGTGTCCATGACCGGCAGGCGGAGTACGGTTTCGAACAGCCCCGGACTCGCCGGCACGGCGTGCAGCCGCCAGGCCGCCGCGAGCGGCCCGCGCAGCGCCCAGCCCGCCAGCTTCACCTTCCGCGCGCCCAGCAGCTCCGCCAGGACGTCGGCGTCGAGCACGGGTTCGGCGGCGACGTTGAACGCCCCGCGCACGTCCTTCACCGCGGCGAGCCGGTACGCCTGCCCCACGTCGGCCGAGTGCAGCGCCTGCATCCGCAGCCCCGGCACGTCGGGGATGACGGGCAGCAGCCCGGCCCGGCCGAGGAAGTTGGGCACGAGCGGCCCGGCGAACAGCCGCCGCTGCTGCGAGGCCGACTCCCGCTTGAAGATGAAGCCCGGCCGCATCCGCACCACGCGCGTGTCGGGGTGGCGCGGCTCGAACCCGTCGAGGTAGCGCTCCAGGTAGGCCTTTTCGCGTGGGTAGGCCGCTTCCGGCCAGCCGTGCGTCGGCCAGCTCTCGTCGACGCGCGTGTCCTGCGGCCCCGGGGAGTAGGCACCCACGGACGAGGCGTACACGAGCGCCGGCACCCGTTCCCGGCCCACCGCCTCGAACATCTTGATGCTGCCGAGCACGTTCGCCGTCCAGGTGCTCACGGGGTCGTGCGTCGGCTGGAACAGCCATGCGAGGTGGATCACGACGTCCGCGCCCCGCACGAGGTAGCCGAGGTCGTCCTTGGCGACGTCGGCCAGCGCCCACTCCGTCTTCGACGCCGTCCACCCCGGCTGGCGGCGCACGATGCCGACGATGGAGGACACCGCCGGATCGGCGCTGAGCGCCTCCACGACGCTGGTGCCCACGTTGCCACTCGCTCCGGTCACCACGACTCGCATGCGCGGCGGGTACCCGGGCCCCAGGGGTTCAACCGGCGTTTGGGGTTCCCCGGGCTGGGGCATCTCGGCCGCATGAGCGAGCTTGCGAGCGAATCATCGAACACCATGCTGGCCAACGGCGCTGCCGCGGCTTGCCGCGTCCGAAAGGAGGCCGCATGAGCAAACCTCCCCAGCAACAGCGGCCACCGGGGACCACGGCGGAGATGGATCCCCAGCCGCGGGACACGATGAGCGACTACACCGGCCGCGACCTGCTCAAGGACAAGCGCGCACTGGTCACCGGCGGTGACTCGGGCATCGGCCGCGCCGTCGCGATCGCCTTCGCCAAGGAGGGCGCCGACGTGGCGATCGCGTACCTGGAGGAGCACGAGGACGCCGAGCGCACCGCGGAACTCGTGCGCGCGGAAGGACGGCAGTGCCTGCTGCTGCCGGGCGACCTGGCCGACGGCGAGCGGTGCCGCGCGATCGTCCGCGACACGGTGCGGGCCTTCGGCGGGCTCGACGTGCTGGTGAACAACATCGCCACGCAGCGGGAGCTGGACTCGCCGGAGGAGCTGACCGAGGAGCAGTGGCTGCACACGTTCGACGTGAACATCCACAGCTACTTCCGCGTCACGCGGGCCGCGCTGCCGCACCTGGGCGAAGGCGGCGCGATCGTCAACAGCGCGTCGGTGAACGGCCTGCGCGGCAACAAGAAGCTGATCGACTACTCCGCGACGAAGGGCGCGATCATCGCGTGGACGTACTCGATGGCGCAGGCGCTGGCCGAGCGCGGCATCCGGATCAACTGCGTCGCGCCGGGTCCGGTGTGGACACCGCTGATCCCGGCCACGATGTCGCCGGACCACGTGGAATCCTTCGGCGAGAACGTCCCGATGAAGCGGATGGCCCATCCGGACGAGCTGGCGCCGTCGTACGTGTTCCTCGCCGCGAACCGGCTTTCTTCCTACTACACGGGTGAAGTGCTCGCCGCCCTCGGTGGCGAGACGATGCCCGGCTGAGCACAGGAGGCGACCATGGCACAGGAGAAGTCCGAACAGCAGGAACGGCTCGAGCTGGAGCCGGAACCGCAGACGCTGGAGGACCCGGAGAGCTGGCAGGCGGAGGACCCGGACTACGCGAGGGAACCCGACTCGGAGGCCTCCGGCGGCCAGTTCGCGGCGCCGGACCGCAGCAACGAACTCGTGGACACGGAGAAGACCGCGATCGCCGAGGACGGCGGCACCCAGCACCCCGCGACGGGCGCCGAGGAGCAGGCGATGCACGTGGAGGACGGCGGCGTTTGACGGCCGCCGCACCCGGGCACCCCTACGGGGAGTTACCGAAACGAGTGGAGGTGCTCCCGACATGCCGGGACGAGAAGCACTGCCCAGCACTTTGAAACGCTCGCCCAAGAAGGCGCAGGAGACGTGGGTGAAGACCCACGACTCCGCGGTCGAGACCTACGGTGAGGGCCGCCGCGCGCACCAGACCGCCTTCGCGGCGCTGAAGCACTCCTTCGAGAAGGTCGGCGACCACTGGGAGGAGAAGGAGGGCGGCAAGAAGGGCCCCTCCGACAAGCAGGCCGCCCGCGGCGCCAACCGCAAGCCGACGAAGACCGCCGGCGGCGTGGACGCCTCGGCGAGCAAGGAACACCTGTACGACCTGGCGAAGAAGCTCGACATCAAGGGCCGGTCGTCGATGAACAAGGCGGAGCTGGTGAAGGCGCTGCAGCGCGCGAACACCAAGGAAACCGCCAAGGCGCGCAAGAAGAAGTAGCGCGGTATCAGGACGGCGGCAGGGGCGGCTTTCCCTCGCGGTCGACCACCTGCCGCGCCCGTGCGGGCACCCGCCAGTCCAGGCGGGTGCCCGCACTGCGTTCGAGCCTGGCCAGCACCTGCCGCGCGGCGGCGTAGGCGGCTTCCTGCTCGGCCGGGGTCGCGCCGCGGTGCGCCAGTTCCAGCAGTTTCACCGCCTGCGCGAGCAGTCCCCGCTCCTCCGCCGTGAACCGCGACGCGCGCAGTTTCTCCGCCGCCTCCCGCGCGGCGGTCCACGCCTGTTCGGCCCGCGCGGTGGCGTCGACGAACTCCCGCGCCATCGGCTCCGGCGGGTACTCCTCGGTCCGCAGGGCCATGGCCTCGCTGAAGGCCTCGATGAACCGGGCCGTCGCGGGCACCGCCGGGTCGGCGAGCGCGGGCAGCCGCAGCACCTCCAGCGGGTCCGACTCGTAGCCGGCGTACTCCCCCGCCAGCCGCCGGTACCGCTCCCCCGCCTGCTCCCAGCGCAGCCGCAGCGACCGCGAAGCCGGCGCGGGCGCGGGACTCGCGGACGTGCGCCACCGCCGCTGCAGCGCCACACGCGAGTAGACGGAGATCAGCAGCCACAGCATCACGATGAGCAGCGGCTCGAAACCCTGCAGCGAATCCATGGCGCTCCTCCGGTGCGCTCCGCGAACCCGGTCCCCAGCCTGTCTCCCATGGTGCGCCCGCCGGTGTGTGTCCCGTGTTGCCGCCGCGACAGCACGTCGGAAAGCACCGGGCCGAATGGCCCTACCGGCGCCCGGGTGGCGGGGTGATCGTGAGGGCGCAATCCCCCACCCGTCCGAAAGGCCGCCGCCGATGTTCGACCCGTCCGGCCTGGAGGTCCTCGACCGGGCCGAGTGCCTCGCGTTGCTCGCCACGGCGGACGTCGGGCGGGTCGTGTTCACCAGCCGCGGGCTCCCGGCCGTGCAGCCCGTGCGGTTCTGCTACGGGCAGGACGCCGTGTGGTTCCCCGCCGAGGCGGACACGGACCTGTTCGGCGCCGCGCAGGACGGCGTGGTCGCCTTCGAGGTGGACGCCATCGAACCCCGGCTCGACGCGGGCTGGTGGATCACGGTGCTCGGCCGGGCCGGCGCCGTGTCCGAGCGCGAGGTGCCGTGGTGGCCGGAGCTGGCCTCCGGCTCCCCCGCCGGGCAGTTGCGCTGCGTGCGCGTACCCGTCGAAGTCGTTTCCGGGCGGCGGGTGAAGCGGTAGTCTTCGGGGCCTCGCCTCCGGCAGGGGAGCCCCAGTGATCGAAAGCAGCGCGCGGGCGTTGTTGGACGCGGTGGTCGGGATAGCGGCGGACCTGAGCCTGCCCGACGTGCTGCGTCGTGTCGTCGAATCCGCGTGCGGGCTCGTCGGCGCCGAGTACGGCGTGCTGGCCGAGCTGCTGCCCGGGGGGCGCCTGGGCAGGGTCGTCGAAGCGGGCGAACCACGCGAGTACCGCACCCCCGCGGACCTGCCGTCCGGGCCCGGGACGCTCTCGGTGCCGCTGCGCACCCGTGACGGCCTGTTCGGCAGGCTGTACCTGGCCAGGCGGGACGGCGGGTTCACCGAGCAGGACCGCGGCGAGGTCGTCGCACTGGCGGCCGCGGGGAGCATCGCGATCGAGAACGCGGTCCTCTACGAGCAGACCCTGCGCCGTGAACGCTGGCGCGAGGCGTCCCAGCAGGTCACGGCGGCGCTGCTCGCCGGTGAGGACGGCGGCACGACCCTGCACACGATCGCCGACCGCGCCCGGGTCGTGGCCGGCGCGCCGGTGGGTGCGGTGGCGCTGCCCAGCGAAACCGAGCCGGACACGCTGGTGTTCGAGGTGCTCGCCTCGCCGTACCCGGGGTACGAGCGGCTCGTCGGTGCCCGCGTCCCCTACGACGGCACGGCGTCCGGGCGCGCGTTCCTCCGCGGCGAACCGGTCGTGATCAGCTCCTACGGCGGGTACGCGGCGATCCAGCAGGCCAACAGCGGGCTCCGGGCACCGGACACCTTCGCCGACCTCGATTCGGCGGTGGCGGTGCCGCTGAAGGCGGGCGCGCAGAAGCTCGGGGTGCTGCTCGTGGTGCGTTTCCGCGACGAGGAGCCGTTCACCGACGCCGAGGTCGGCCTGGTGCGGGACTTCGCAGCGCACGCCGCGCTGGCCGTGGAGTTCGCGCGGGCCGAGGAGGACCGGCGGCGGCTCGTGGTGTTCGAGGAACGCGACCGCATCGCCCGCGACCTGCACGACCTGGTGATCCAGCGGTTGTTCGCGATCGGGCTCGGGCTGGAGGGGCTCAGCCGGCTGACGAAGCAGCCCGAGCTCGCCGAGCGCGTGACCGGGTTCGTCCGGGACCTCGACCGCACGATCCGGGACGTGCGCAACAGCATCTTCTCCCTGCAGGAGCCCGCGGAGGCGCACGGCGGGGTGCGTTCGGACCTGCTGCGGATGGCGCAGGACAGCACGGCGATGCTCGGCTTCGAGCCCCGGGTGAGCTTCGACGGCCCGCTCGACGCCGCGGTCACCGGGCCGCTGCGCGCCGACCTGCTGGCGACCGTGCGGGAGGCGCTGTCCAACGTGGCCCGCCACGCCGGGGCGAACTCCGTGGCCGTCGAAGTGGTGGTGGAGCGCGGGAACCGGGAGCTGTCGCTCACGGTGCTCGACGACGGGGTCGGGTGCACGGGCAGCTCGCCGCACGGCCAGGGCCTGGCGAACCTCCGGAAGCGCGCCGCCCGCTGGCACGGCACGCTGACGGTGGGGCCGCGGCCGGAGGGCGGGACGAAGCTGGTGTGGACGGCGCGGCCGGGCAGGCGGGAGGAGCCATGACGATCTCGGTGTTCCTGCTCGACGACCACGAGGTGGTGCGGGCGGGGTTGCGGACGCTGCTGGACACGGAGCCGGATCTCGGTGTGATCGGCGAAGCGGGTACGGCGGCCGAGGCGATGGCCCGCATCCCGGCGCTGCGGCCGGACGTCGCGATCCTGGACGTGCGCCTGCCCGACGGCGAGGGCGTGTCGGTGTGCCGGGACATCCGCACCCTGGTCGACCCGCCGCCGGCGTGCCTGATGCTCACGTCCTACTCCGATGACGAGGCCCTGTTCGGCGCCGTTCTGGCTGGCGCGGCGGGGTACCTGCTCAAACAGGTGTCGGGGACCAACATCGTCGAGGCCGTCCGCACCGTCGCCGCGGGTGGCTCGCTGCTCGACCCGGAGCTGAAGGCCGCGGTGGCGCAGCGGATGCGGGGCGAGGCCGAGGCCGATCCGCAATACGAGCTGCTGAGCCCGCAGGAGCGGCGCGTGCTGGAGCTGATCGCGGCGGGGCTGACCAACCGGCAGATCGCCGAGCGGCTGTTCCTCGCCGAGAAGACGGTCAAGAACTACGTGTCCTCGCTGCTGCACAAGCTGGGCTTCGAACGGCGCACCGAGGCCGCGGTGTACCTCGCGAGGCGCAACCGGCGGCGCTGATCTCCCGGCAGGATGGCGGGGTGGACGATCTCGAGATCCGCCTCGCGCGGGACGGCGAACTGGGCACGGTGGCGGGGCTGCGGTGGCGGTGGGTGGCCGAACAGGGTGATCCGGGGCCGCTGGACCGGGCGGAGTTCGTGACCCGGTTCGTGGCGTGGGCGCGGGAGCACTCCGCCTCGCACCGGTGTTACGTGGTGCTGCGGGCGGGCCGGGTGCTCGGCATGGCGTGGCTGGCGCTGCTGCCCCGCGTGCCCACGCCGCGTGCGCTGGACCGGCGTTCCGGGGACGTGCAGTGCGTGTACGTGGTGCCGGAGGAACGCGACAACGGCGTCGGCGGGCGGTTGCTCGACGTCGTGCTCGGTGAAGCGCGGGCGCTCGGGTTGGAGCGGGTCACCGTGCACTCCAGCGAACGCGCCGTGCCCGCCTACCTCCGCCACGGCTTCGCTCCCTCGCCGAGGCTGCTGCAGGCCCGGCCGGGCTGACGCCACCGCAGGTTCTGGCCGGGAACGGCGGGCGGCTGCTCGACGCCCGCTTAGTCGAGGCCACCTTCGCGAGTTCGCCACGGCTGCTGGGGATTCGGTCGGGCTGATCCCGCCTCTCGCCGCAGGTTCCCGTCGGGAACGGGGGCATCTTCTCGACGCCCGTTTGGCCGAAGCCTACCTCCGCCCACTCCCCACGGCTGCTGCAAGCCCGCCGGACTGACCCCGCCCTGCGCTGCAGGTTCCCATCGGGAACTGGATGGCTGCTCGGCTCGCGCTCAGCCGAGGCCCACCTCCGCCCACGCCCCACGGCCGTTGCTGACCCCGCACCCCCGCGCCGCAGGTTCTGGCCGGGAACCGGATTCGATTCGGGCGACGGAGGTATCCCGGAGTGACTGCCCCGGCGAGGAGGAGGCACATGTACCGTGCGGGAGGCACAGTGACCGGCGAGCGTGACGCGCAGCCCGGCGTTTCGCGGGTCCGCCGGCTCGGCACCCACCTGCCACCGGTGGCCAGGGCACCCGGCGAGGCGCGGGCGTTCGTGGCCGACGCGCTGCGGTCGTGGCACGTGCCGGAGGACAAGGCGTGCGACATCGTGCTCGCCGCGTCGGAACTGGTGACCAACGCCTTCGAGCACGGCAGCGGCGGGATCGCGCTGCGGATGCGCTTCACCGGCGACTGCCTGCTGCTCGAGGTCCGCGACTCCGACCCCGGCGACCCGGTGCTCCACCGGCCCGGCCCCCGCTCGGTGCGGGGCCGCGGGCTCGCGTTGATCCAGGCGCTCAGCACCGCGTGGGGCCACCGCCGCGGCGGTGACGGCAAGTGGGTCTGGGCCGAGTTCCGGCTGGCCTGAACCCCCGGCCGGACTATTTTCGCCGTTCGGGCGGCGCCGGTGAAATCAGGGTGTTAGTATGAGAAACGCCCGCTCCCGGTGACCCCCAGGCCGGTTGAGCGGGCTCCTTTTTACCCGGCGGACCCTCAGTCCGCGTCGTCCTCCGCCCAGTGGCACAGCAGCAGGCACACGTCGTCGTCGTGCTCGGCGGAGCCCAGCATCTCGTCGAGGATCCGGTCCCCCGCCTCGTCGGTCGGGTCGCCGGCCGCCGACGCGAACACGTCCGCCAGCCGCTCCATCCCGGTGTCGATCGACTGCGCCCGCCGCTCCACCAGGCCGTCGGTGTACATCAGCACCGTCTCGCCCGGCTTGAGGTCCGCCTCGTACTCCTGGATGCCGAACGTGAACGGCACGCCCATGAGCGGCGCGTTCGGCTCGTCGAGCGCCCGCACGTGGCCGTCGGTGCCCGCGACGAACACCGGCAGGTGCCCGGCGTTGGCCCAGCGGATGCGCCCGGTGGACAGCTCCAGGTCGATCACGACCGCGGTGGCCAGCAGCGAACTGTGCCAGCCCCGCAGCAGCCCGTGCGTCAGCCGCAGCGTCTCGGCGGGCCCGTGGCCCTCCGTGGCGTAGGCCCGCAGGACGTTCTGCAGCTTTCCCATGATCACCGCGGCTTCGAGCCCGTGCCCGGTGACGTCGCCGACGGTCAGCACGATCGTGCCGTCGGGCCGGGTGAACGCGTCGAACCAGTCGCCGCCGACGTTGACGCCACGCGCGGCAGGCAGGTACCGGGCACACAACCGCAGGTCGGGCGGGGTGTCCAGGGTCGGCAGCATGGCCAGCTGCAGCCGCTCGGCCAGCTCCCGCTCGCGTTCGTACTCCCCCGCGTTGCGCAGGCCCACCGCCGACCGGGCCGCGACGGCGCTGACGAACGGGATGTCGTCCTCGCCGAACCCGGGCTCGTCCCGGCACAGCTCCAGCACCCCGAGCAGGTTCGGCCCCACCGACAACGGCGCCAGCATGCGCTTCTCGTCGGTCACCGGGCGGCGCGTCGCGACGACGCGGCGGACCTCGCTGTCGGGCTCACCCGGCTCGGGTTCGCGGTGCAGGCGGCGGTCGTCGTCGAGGATCCACACGGCCGCCGACGTGGCGACGCCCTCCCGCTGGACCAGCTGCACCAGCGCCTCGGCGACCTCCCGGCCACGCAGCGACGCCGACACGGTGCGGCTCACCTCGTCGAGGAACGCCGACCGCTGGCGCTGGCGTTCGACCTCCGCGTGCAGCGCGAGCAGCCCCGCGTTCGTCTGCTCCAGCTCCGTGCGGTGCATCTGGAGTTCCTGCTGCTGCCGTTCGATGATCTCCCGCAGCTCACGCACGAGGCCCTCGGGGCAGTCGGCCATCAGCCACCTCCCCCGGCGACGGCGACCACGCACGCGTCGTCCCGGCCGCGGCCGTGCTGCCCCAGGATCCAGCCGGCGACGATCGCCGGGTCGTGGCGCAGCAGTCCGGGCCAGTCGTCGGCGCTCCACCGGTCGGACACCCCGTCAGTCTGCAACACGAGCCAGCTGCGCGGGGACCACGAATCGGTGGAATCGGCCGCCCGGTTCGTTCCGGCCACACCGACGATGCCGGGCCGCGACAGCAGCCGCTGCACGGGCGCGCCGGGTTCGGGATAACGGCGGGTCGCGATGTTGCCGATCCCGGCGAACCGCAGCCGTCCCGAGGCGGGCGCCACGGAGGCGACCGCCACGGTCGCACCCCGGGTGCGTGCCAGAGACCGCTGCATCGCGTCCAGGATACGGGCGGGGCCCAGCGAGGCGTGTGCCGCGACGGTCTCGATCGCGGCGCCACTCGCCTTCGCCGCCGCCTCGCCGTGCCCGAGGCCGTCACTCAGGGCGACCGCGACCGAGGCCCCGCTCGGCACCGCCGTCCACATGTCCCCGCAGGCCGTTTCGCCCGCCGCGGTCAGCCGGGCCGCCCCCACGCGCACCCCGGACAGCGGCTCACCGTTCCGCCACCGCGCGAGGACCGCGGTGCCGCGCCCCGGCAGGGAGTAGGCGTCGAAGAAGTCGGCGGCACGGCGGATCGAGCCCAGCCCGGCACCCATCGTGCCGGTCGTGGAGTAGCCGTCGCGCATGCTCGTTTCCATCCGCGCGACGCCCGGCCCCTTGTCGATGGCGAGCAGGTCGAGCTGGCCGGGCCCCGGCACGACGGTGAACACGCCGCGCCCGGCGTGCTTGGTCAGGTTCGTCGCCAGCTCGGTGGCGGCGAGCGCGACCCGGTGCACCTGGGCCATCGGCAGCCCCTCCTGCTGGGCCACCGCCGCCGCCAGCCTGCGTGCCCTGCCGACGTGGCCGTCCTCGCTGACGACGAGGTCCGTGCGGATCACGGCTTCCTGCGCGCGGTGATGGACAGCTCGATGCGGGTGCCCTTGCCGGGGGCGGAGTCGATGCTGAACCGGTCGGCGAGCCTGCGCGCCCCGCCCAGCCCCAGGCCCAGCCCCGAACCAGTGGTGTAGCCGTCGGTCAGTGCGAGGTCGATGTCGGGGATGCCCGGCCCGGAGTCGACGAACGTGAGCCGCACGGTGCCCGCGAGCGGGCTTTCCTCCACCACGATCTCGGCCCGCCCGCCGCCGCCGTACACCAGGGTGTTGCGCGCCAGCTCGCTCGCGGCGGTGACCAGCTTCGTCTGCTGCACCAGGCTGAAACCGGCGGACACCGCGGCCTCGCGGGCGGCCTGGCGGACGTGCACGATGTCGGTTTCGCTGGTGATCGCCACGCTGGTCGTGGCCGGTGCTCCGCTCACCGGCGGGCCGATCCGTCACTCAGCAGTTCGAGCGCTTCCTCCACCGACAGGGCGGTCTGCAGCCCGGACAGCACGAGTCCCAGCTCCACGAGGGTGATCGCCACCGCCGGCCGCATGCCCACCACGACGGTCTTCGCCGCCAGCAGCGACGTCGCGGCCGCGATGTCGTGCAGGGTCCGCGCCAGGAACGAGTCGACCACGTCCAGCACGGAGATGTCGATGAGCACCCCGCGCGCCTGCTGGGCCACGACCTGCTCGGTGATCTGCTGCTGCAGCTCGTCGACCGAGTAGTCCAGCAGCTCGTCCTGGATCGACACCAGCAGGACGCCGTCCAGTTTGACGATGGGGACCCCGGGCATCAGAGCACGCCGGTTCCGGTGCTGGTGACGGTCAGGCCCAGCCGCGACAGCGCGTACTTGAAGGCGTCGGCGAGCCGGGCGCGCGTGGCCACCTCGTCCAGGTCGATGCCCAGTTGGACCATGGTGTTGGCGATCTGGGGGCGGATGCCGCTGATCACGCACTCGGCACCCATGAGCCGCGCCGCCAGCGCGGTCTTGAGCAGGTGCTGGGCGACCATCGTGTCCACCGTCGGCACGCCGGTGATGTCCAGGATCGCGACCTTCGCCTGCTGGTCGAGGATGGCCTGCAGCAGGCTTTCCGTCGCGGTCTGGCTGCGCATGCTGTCGAGCGTGCCGATCAGCGGGATCGCCAGCACACCGTCCCACAGCTTGATCACCGGCGTCGACAGCTCGGCCAGCTGCTCGCGCTGGCTGGCGATGGTGTCCCGGCCGGCGCTCAGCGCCGCGTCGAGCAGGATCAGCCCGAGCGTGTCGACCGCGCCGGACAGCAGCACCGCACCGGGCGCGACGAACTCCCCCGGCACGTCCTCCTCGGCCCACAGCCGCAGCAGCGGCTCCTTGAGCCCGGACATCTGGGCGGCGGTCTGCGAGACGAGCGATGAGTCGTGCACCTGCTGGACGGCCAGCGCCTCCAGCAGGGTGCGGATGCCGGCGAAGCCCTCCGCGGCCGGGTTGTTCACCTCGCCGGCCGCGACCGCGCGGCGCACCCCGTCGAGCACCTCGGCGCCGTCCAGCGCGGCCTGCTCGCGGTCCAGGCCCACGGTCTGGAAGAACGGGGCACCGGACCACTCGGCGACGATCGTCTCCCTGCGGCGGTCGAGGAAGTCACTGACAATGGTGGGGGTTTCCGGTCCCGAGGTGGTCGTCATCGCTCCTCATAGCTTCGCGCACTGCGAACCGGGGACGGTCCGCCGAGAATGGGTTTGCCTGGCGGCAAAGCTAGGACACCCGGCGCCCGACGACAAACCGGGGGCCGGGCCGGAGAGAAAGGCACCACACGTGGGAAGGGACGAGGTCATCCACACCAGCGCACCGGTCAAGGCAGAACACTCCGGCGACGTCGGCCGGATCAAGCTCTTCGGAGAGATAGACCACACCGCCGTCGAGCAGCTCGACCGCGCGGTCACGGACCTGCTCGGCAAGGGCGTCGCCCGGCTCGTGGTCGACTTCGAGGACCTCTCGTTCTTCGACTCCGCCTGCATCAGCGCGCTGGTGCGCGCGCGGGCGCTCGCCGAGGAGCAGGACAGCGAGATCACGCTGGCGAACGTCAACCGCTACGCCCGGCGGATCCTCGACCTCACCGGCCTGTCCTCGGCGTTCACGATCGAGCCCAAAGACGAGGACGACGAGGAACTCTGAGTTGAGCGACACCGGCTCAACTTTGGGAACAAAACCCGGCTCAACTTCGTAGTAAGGGGTGACGGCCCGAGGGGCGGGCCGGAGAAGTTCCCAGGAGGTGAGCGTCATGGCGCTGCCTGCCATGCGATCCCGCGAAACCCTGAGCCGGTGGGACCCGTTCCGCGAGTTCGGTGACCTGAACCGCTGGTTCGACACGCTGGCCGGGCGGCTCGACGAGGCGCCCCGGCCGTGGTCCCCGAGTGCCGACGTGAGCGAGACGGACAAGCAGTACGTGTTCGAGGTCGAGCTGCCCGGGGTCAAGCGCGAGGACATCACGGTCGATCTGACCGGCAACCGGCTCGCGGTCACGGGCGAGCTGAAGGAGCAGGAGCGGGAGGGCGTGTTCCGCCGCCGGACGCGGCGCACGGGCCGGTTCTCCTACCGCGTGCTGCTGCCGCGTGGCGTCGACGGTGACGCGATCGAGGCCTCGCTCGAGGACGGCGTGCTGACCGTGCGCGTGCCCAAGAGCGACCCGGAGCGGCCCCGCCGCATCGAGATCACCGCGAAGTAAGCGGTCTCCCGGCCGGGCTCCGCGACCACTCCGGTCGCAGGGCCCGGCTTTTCCGCGTCAGCGCGAGACTTCCCGGAACGGGCACAGCTGCACGCGGGCCACGGCCAGCTCGACGCGGTCGGCGTGCAGTGCCCGCACCTGCGACCACTCCACGAACAGCGAATGCCTGCCCAGCCAGCGGAACAGGGCGGGCAGCGGCCACGGTCCCGCCATCGACCCCCGCAGGTAGCCCAGCCGGTCACCGAGACCGGCCTTGCCGCACTCCAGCCCCACCAGCTCGAACCGCGGCGCGTCCTGGCCCCGCTGCGTGAACACGAGGTCGTGCACGTGACCCACGCTCGTGCCGTCCCGGTCCAGCACCCGGCGGCCGATCAGCTCCGCCCCCTTCACCGCCTGCTCCCGGGGATCCGCTCGACGACGTGCCGTCGCGTCCACTGCCGGAACCGGTCGGCGGGCAGCTCGTCCGCGCGGACCCGCAGCCGCACCTCGCGGCGGTCGAACCGGGAGACCAGGTCCAGCGGGATCCGCACCGGGTAGGGGTCGTCACGCGGCCGGAGCCGCCGTCCCACCGCCGCCCACCACGTGCCGATCCGGTCCCCGATGCGCGGCCCGAGCGCCGTCGGCCCGCACAGCAGCGCGGTCACCACCGGCGGGTCGCCCTCGGACAGCTCCAGGTCGTCCACCTTGCCCAGCTCGACGCCGTCGCGGTCGAAGATCTGCCGGTCCCACAGCAGGTCGTTCGCGGTCACGATGTCCATTCCCGCCTCCTCACTGCCCCGCCTTCGTCGCGATCAGCAACGGCAGTGCCGCGACCGACACGACCACCATCACCAGCAACGCGAGCATGGCGAGCGCGTTCTGCCAGCGCTTGTTCACGTACCGGCCCAGGTACTCGCGGTCGTTGGCGACCACGAGCAGCGGGAGGTACGTCAACGGGATCGCCGCGCCGCCCAGCACCACGGACACGATCGTCACGGTGATCGGGTCGATCGTGGTGAGCATGAACGCCGTCGCCGCGATCACCGAAGCCAGGCACACCAGGTGGAAGCGGGGCGCGTCGACCGGGCGGTGCCGCTTGCCCCACGACCAGCCGAAGTACTGCCCGAAGCTGTAGCCGATCGACAACGCCGACTCGGCGGCGGCCGCGAACGTGCACGCGAAGAACCCGACGAACGTCAGCAGTAGCCCGACGACGCCGAGCGCCTGCGCGATGGGCAGCGTGACCTGCCCGAGGTGGCGCACGTCCACCGAATCCGGCCGCAGCACCGGCACCATCGCCGCCATGATCGCCAGGCTGAGCACCGCGCCGAGCGGGAAGCCGACGAGCGTGTTGACCCTGGCGCGGCGCATGTCCCGCACGGTCCACTTCTCCTCACGGCCGCCGGAGGCGAAGAACACCACCTGGTAGGGCACGACGCACGCGCCGATCAGCGAGATCCCGTAGAACAGCCAGGTCGGCAGCGGTTCCCCGGCGGGCACGGACGGGGAGAAGACCTCTTCCCCGAACTGGTGCCAGTCCACGGGCAGCAGCGCGAGGGCCGCCGCGAACACGAGCAGGCACAGCCCGAGCAGCCCGAACACGGTCTCCAGCACCGAGAAGGGCAGGCGCCAGATCGCCAGCCACACGGCGAGCCCCACGACCGGCACCCAGATCAGGTAGTGCACGCCGCTGACCAGCTGCAGCACCAGCGCCACACCGCCGATCTCGGCGGCCAGCGTGAGCAGGGCGAGCAGCGCGCTCGCCACGAGGTTGACGAGCGCGAACCGCACCCCGAGCCGCTCCCGCACGACGTCGAACACCGCCCGCTGCGCTACCGCGGCGACGCGGCCCGCCATCTCGCCGTAGAGCACCATGATCAGCGTGCCGAGCACGACGGCCCACGCGAGCGTCATCCCGAACCGCGCGCCGGTGACGCCGCTGGTGACGATGTTGCCGATGTCGACGAAGCCGCCGATGGCGGTCATCACGCCCAGCGCGACCTTGAGCAAGCCCTTCACGCCGACACCTCGGACAGCTGCTCCAGGTCGCCGAGCGGCTGCTCCAGCCGGGCGAGCGCGGCACGCTGCGCGCCGGAGTCGCCGGAGCGGACCGCGATCCGCAGGTCGGTGAGCAGGGCCGTGGCCGCGCGCACCGGCCCGTCCATCCGCAGCCGCAGGCGGTCGGACTCCGCGTCCGGCGGCTGCCTGCTTTCGATCGTGGTCTGCACCGAGACGGCGTCGCGCTCGGCGTCGCTGACGACGGTGTCGGTCACCGTGGGCAGCATCCGGCCGCCGAGGTCCAGTTCGACGGCGTGCCGGGCGGTGACGAGCAGCCCGGTCAGCGCCTTGGCGGTCTGCGCGACCTTGTCCCGGTACTCGGCGGCGGTCACCGTCGGTCCCGCGCACGCCGTGAGCGCGGCGAGCAGCAGCAGGGCCGTGAGCACCCTGCCCGCCCTCGTCATTTCCGGTCGTCCTCGCCGCCGGCACCGTGCCGCAGGAGCACGAACCCGAGCGCGGCCAGCAGCGCGCCGAACACCACCCAGGCGATCAGGATGTCCAGCCCGTCGGTCTGCAGCATCGGCGTCCTCCGATGGGCCGGACTACCCCGTCCGGGCCGCGCCGAAACTGCGTGGAGTGACCGGACTACTGCGAACGGGGACGGCTGACGGCTTCGGGGCGGCGGCGTGGGGTGGCCGGGGTGGCGAATCCGTACCCGAACCGCAGCACAGCCTGCGGGCAGGCCTGCCCGCCGAGCAGCTCCCGCAGCTCGCGCCGGGTCGCGCCGATCTCGACCGGCTGCGACAGGAACGACGCGCTGACCCCGGCCGTCGTGCCGGTCAGCAGCACCCGCTGCAGCGCCTGGCCCGTGCGCAGCTGCGCGAGCGGTGTGTCCGTGAAGGAGCTGAGCACGGCGACCAGCGGCTCGCTCTCATACGGGCGTTCCGGCCGGTCCTCCGCCCCCGGGTAGGAGCGCAGGGTCAGCAGCGCGCCCGGCGCCTGGCGGGGCCCGCCCGCCGACGGCGAAACCCCGTCGTCGCGGTGCCCGCCCCCGGCCGTCCAGCGCCGCAGCTCCTCCTGGAACGCCGGGTCCTCGCTCTGCAGGTGCTCGGCGTGCCGCAGCAGGCCGGCGAGCCGGTCCAGCTCGGCGGGCCGCTCCAGCAGCGCGAGCGAGGCGCCTTCGAGGCTCGCCGCGCGCACGAGCGAGTGCCGGATCCACCGCGCGACCGGCCGGTCGGCGAAGGGACGCCGGTTGCTGCGGCGGAACGTGATCGCCCTGGCGAACGCGCGGTCCTCGGGGGTCACCGGGCACTGCCCCTGCAGCCACACCGTCGCGAGGTGCGCGGGCCGGGCGCGGTCGGGCAGCAGGTGCACCGCGCTGGCGCGGCCCGAGGCACGCAGCGCGAGCTGGATGTTGAGGATCGCGGCACCACAGGACAGCCGGGCCTCGCGGCCGTCGGGGTCGACCACGGTGAGCACGCGCGCGGGGTCGAGGTGGACGTCGATCCGGTCGTCGCCGATCTCGAACCGCCACGGCTGCGTGTTGTGCGGCGACGGCGCGCGGACGGCCGACTCGAGTGCGGTCAGGACCAGGTTCGCCGCCCTGGTGTGCGTCGCGGTCATGGCAGCTCTCCAGAGGTGATTTCCGGTGCTCAGCGTCTCTTCCGCACGCCGACGTGTGGCAGAGGCGGGCGTCCTGAACCCGGAGGGTCTTTCGGCCCTTGGCCCAGCCGCCGCTGCGCGGGTGCACCTGCTGGTTTTCGATCGCCCCGGGTGCGAAGGTGGCTTCATGGCGACGGAAGGCCCGGCCCGGCCCACGCTGCGCGGCACGCTGTCGCAGCTGCGGCTCCGCGAGTTGCTCGTCGAGGTGCAGGACCGCATCGAGCGGCTGATCGCCGCGCGCGACCAGATGGACGGCCTCCTGGAGGCCGTGCTCGCCATCGCGGGCGGCCTCGAACTCGACGCGACCCTGCACCGGATCGTGCGGGCCGCGACCGAGCTGGTCGACTGCAGGCACGGCGCGCTGGGCGTGCTCAACGCCGACGGGGTCGGGCTCGCGCAGTTCATCCACGAGGGCGTCGACGCGCGGACCAGGGACAAGATCGGGCACCTGCCCAAGGGACACGGGCTGCTGGGGCTGCTCATCGAGCGGCCGGAACCGTTGCGGCTGGCCGACCTGGCCGAACACGGCGCGTCGGCGGGCTTCCCGGCCGAGCACCCGCCGATGCGCACGTTCCTCGGCGTGCCGGTTCTGGTGCGGGACAAGGTGTTCGGCAACCTCTACCTCACGGAGAAGGCCGACGGGCAGCCCTTCACCGAGGACGACGAGGTCGTCGTGCAGGCACTCGCCGCCGCCGCGGGCATCGCCGTGGAGAACGCGCGCCTGTACGAGGAGACCCGGCTGCGCCAGCGCTGGCAGGAGGCGACGAGCGAGATCAGGGCGCAGCTGCTGGCCGCCGCCGATCCGGCCGCGGTCCTGCGCCTGGTCGCCGAGCGCGCCCGCACCCTGACCGGCGCCGACCACACCTTCCTCGCGCGGCCCGACGACCCCGAGCTGCCTCCCGAGGAGGTCACCACGCTCGTCGTCACCGTCTCCGCCGGGCCGGACGCGGAACAGCTCATCGGCCGCCGCATCCCGGTCGCCGCCTCGACGTGCGGGGACTCCTTCCGGGACGCGATGCCGCGGCAGGAGCCGAGACTGCGCTACGACGTGGGCGCCGGGCTGCCCGCCGAGTTCGGGCCCGTGCTGGTGCTGCCGCTGCGCGCGTCGGCGGAAACCGTGTCCGGGGTGCTCGTCGCGGTGCGGACCGCCGGCGGTGAGCCGTTCGACGCGACCCAGCTGCCGCTGGCGGCCTCCTACGCCGACCAGGCCGCGCTCGCCCTCCAGCTCGCCGACGACCAGCGCCGCCTCTACGAACTCGAAGTCCTCGCCGACCGCGACCGCATCGCCCGCGACCTCCACGACCACGTCATCCAGCGCCTGTTCGCCCACGGACTCGCCCTCCAGAGCACCCGACTGCGCACCCGCTCCCCCGAGATCCAGCGCAGGCTGAGCGAGCTCATCGACGAGGTGCAGAGCGTCATCGCGGAGATCCGCACCGCCATCTTCGACCTGCACGGCGGCGCGGACGGCAGCGCGCGCCTGCGGCGGCGGCTGCACGAGATCATCGCGGAGGTCACCGGGGACACGCCGCTGCAGACGAGCGTGCGGGTGTCCGGCCCGCTCGGCGTCGTGTCACCGCGGCTGGCCGAGGACGCCGAGGCGGTGGTGCGGGAGGCGCTGGACAACACGGTGCGGCACGCGGGCGCGACCGCGGTGGCGGTCACGGTGGAGGTCGGTGACGAGCTGGCCATCGAGGTCACGGACAACGGGTGCGGCCCCGGCGGCGAGGTGCGCTCCGGGTTGCGGGACCTGGCTGAGCGGGCGCGGCGCGCCGGCGGGCGGTCCGTGCTCGACGCACCGGAGGACGGCGGCGCCCGCCTGGTGTGGTCGGCTCCCCTCGCGTGAGCCGCTCAGGGCGCGTGGCCGTTGTCCTCGGGCAGCCCGAAGCCGGCGACGAGTTCGGGGCGGATGCGGATGACGTAGCCGGGTTCGCCGTCCGCCCACGGATCGGCGAGGTGCCGGTAGCGGTCGGCGCCGTCGGCGCGGCGGGCGACACCGGTGACGATGACGCTCCAGCCGATCCGGTCGTCGCCGGAGACCGAGTCCGCCTCGTACGCCACGACGGTGTCCAGCGCGGACAGCAGCGCCGTGCGGTCGTGGCTGCGGATGACCACCTCGCCGTCGTCCTCGACGACGTGGTGCACGGGCCGGATGGCGGGCAGTGCCTGGTGGGTGAACACGATGCGGCCGACACCCACGCTGGCGAGCCGCCGCAGCGACTCCTCACGCGACAGCTCCCGCAGCCGGCCGTTCATGCGTCACTTCCGGCCCGCGGTCCGTTCCTCGACACGGGCGTCATGGTCCCGCGTGGTGGACGGGCCGGAAAAGAGCACAAAGTCCCCGTGCGATCACGGCTAGCCTGGGAGAAATCCCCGGCGCGGGAAGGGTGAGGACCATGATCAAGGTGTTCCTGGTCGACGACCACGAGGTGGTCCGGCGCGGTGTCGCGGACCTGCTGGAGGCCGACCCGGAGCTGACCGTGATCGGCGAGGCCCCCACCGCCGCGCAGGCGCTGGCGCGGATCCCGGCGCTGCGCCCCGACATCGCGGTGCTCGACGTGCGGCTGCCCGACGGCAACGGCATCGAGCTGTGCCGTGACCTGCGGTCCCGGCTGCCGGAGCTGAACGTGCTGATGCTGACCTCCTACACCGACGAGGAGGCGATGCTCAACGCGATCCTCGCCGGGGCGGGCGGGTACGTGATCAAGGACATCCAGGGGCTGCAGCTCGTTTCCGCGGTGCGCGAGGTCGGGTCGGGGCGGTCGTTGCTGGACAACAGGGCCGCCGCGACGCTCATGGCGAAGCTGCGTTCGGACGCCACGGACTCCGGGTCGCTGGCGGGGCTCAGCGACCGCGAGCGGACGTTGCTGGAGCTGATCGGCGAGGGCCTGACGAACCGGCAGATCGCCGAGCGGATGTTCCTGGCCGAGAAGACCGTGAAGAACTACGTGTCCCGCCTGCTGACCAAGCTCGGCCTCGAACGCCGCACCCAGGCGGCGGTGCTGGCGACGAAGCTGCGCGACCGCAGGCACGCCAGGGGGCCAGGGCGCTGACGTTCCACAGTGGAGTCGTTCAAGATCCTTTGTGGACGGCGGAAAACGCCCCCTTGAACGAGGGACTTTCGGCCCTACGCCCGCCGCCGGAGCGGAGGAAGGGTGGGGGGCGACGAAAGAGGAGCGTCATGGCACGACCAGCGAAGTGGACCGTGGAAATCGCGCTCGACGAAAGCGGGGACACCACCCGTGCCCAGGTCCGGCTGGCCGCCGCGGGCGGCACGACGTACCACGGGATCGGCCTCGTCCACGGCGGTCCCCGCGGGGTGCACCTGCCCGCGATCGCGGCGGAACTGGCGATGGCGCGGGCCTTCAGCGATCTGACGGAGGAGCTGCTGGAGGCCGTGGCGTCCGACATCGAAGCGGACGCGCGGGGCCCGCTCGCCGTCCTGCAGGGGCGGGCCTGACCCCGGTGTCACCGCAGCCCGGTGCGGGGGATCCGGCGGAGGGGTACGGCCGCGGGGCCGCGCGGCCGGAGGCTGGCAGCGGATTGCGCCTGGCTGAGCGCCGTCCGGCAGGGCACAAGCACGACCGCGAGGCCGCGCAGCCGGAGGCTGACCGCGGAGCGGGCCCGGGCGACCGCCGTTCCGCAGGGCGGAGGCACGGCCGCGGAATCGTGCGGCCGCGGGCTGGCCGCGGCCCGCGTCCGGGCCTGGGCGACCGCCGTTCGCCGGGGCGAAGGCGCGCGAGCCCGACCACCCCCGCCGCCCCGAGACCGGGCAGCCGCCCTCCGGCGACGCGAAACCACGCACCCGCGGCCCACCACGCCTCACCGGCGCGTGAGTGCCGCCAGGCCCGGCGACAGCCGGACCGGCACGGGGCTGGGCGCCCGCAGGCGCCGGGCGTCGCGGGGCAGCCAGCGCAGGTCGCGTTCCAGGCGGTCCCTCGCGTGGTCCAGGCCGTGCCTGCCGCGCACCCGGCGGCCGCCCCGCATCGCCTGCGTCAGGACCGCCCGGCACTTGCCCGGCGGCGGGTCGCCGCGCCGCGCGAGGACGTCGTCCTCCCCCGACGCGCAGCGGTACGCCTGCTTGGCGCCCGGCAGCGTGTCGTCGTCCGCGACGGGTCTGCCGTCGTACTCGACGAGGCGGTAGGCGGTCACCGCCCTCGCCTCCGGGACGGCGAGGTTCCGGCCCACCCCGTAACCGTCGATCGGTGCGTCGGCGCCGGTCAGCCGTTCCAGCTCGTACTCGTCGAGCCCGCCGCTGACGAGAATCCGCGACCGCACGAACCCCGCTTCGTCGAGGGTTTCGCGGGCCTTCCTCGCCGCTTCCAGCGGGTCGCCGGACGACAGCCGCACGCCGATGTGGTCGTCCGGCAGGTCGAGCTCGGTGGCGACGTCCACCGCCGCGTGCACCCCGTCGACCACGTCGCCCTTGTCGACGAGAAACACCGGCCGCGCCGGGAAATCCTGGGCGTAGGCGCGGAAAGCGGCCCGCTCGTCCCCGAAGGCGCCGAGGTAGGCGGCCGTCATCGTGGCGACAGCGGGCAGGCCCAGCACCCGGGCGGCGCCGACGTGGCTCGTGCCGGCGAACCCCGCCACCGCGCACGCCCTGGCCACCGCCGTCGCGGTGGCGAGCCCCGGCGCCCGGTGGCCGGCGAAGTCGAACAGGTCCGCGCCGCCCGCCGCGAGCCGGTACCGCGCCGCCTCGGTGGCGACCGTGCAGCCGAACGTCACGAGGCCGAGCAGCGCCGTGCCCACCAGCTGCGCCTCCGGCAGCGGGGCCGTGACCTCCAGCAGCGGTTCCGGCGCGAACACCACGCAACCCTCCGGCGGCGCCCACACGTCCCCGGTGAACCGCAGGTCCGCGAGCGCCGCGACGTCGGCGTCCCGCAGTTCCGCGGCCTGCCGCAGGTACGCCAGCTCGGCGCGCTCGAACCGGAAGCCTTCGAGGAACAGCAGCACGTCGTCGAGCCCGGCGCTGACGACGAACCCCCGGTCCGGCGGCAGGCGCCGCGGGAACAGGCTGAACGTCGCGGTGCCGGTCATCCCGCGGCGCAGGTGGCTCGCGGCCGTCCGGACCGCGTGCAGATCGGCGTGGCCGCCCGTCACTGGCAGCCGCCCGGGACCCGGCCCATGCACCCCACCGTACGCCCGCAGGGACTTTCGGCAGCACGTCCGGTTACGTCCAGCCCTGTCGCGGGCACTCCCCGGCCAGGCAGTCTCGATCACCTCAGCGCGGTGCGAGGGAGCGAACCGATGGTGGTGGACGACCGGACGACGGCGGGCGGTCAGCTCGCGGGACGGCTGCGGGACCTGCGGGCCGACCGGCCCGTCGTGCTGGGCCTGCCCCGCGGCGGGGTCGTCGTCGCCGACCCGATCGCCACCGCGCTGGCCGCCCCGCTCGACGTCGTGCTGGTCAGCAAGGTCGCCGACCCCGCCGACCCGGAGTTCGCACTGGGCGCGGTCGGCGAAGGCGCGGTCGTGGTCGGCGGGTGCATCGCCCCCGGGCTGCTCGGCTCCGCGCTGCAGGCGGTGGCCGAGCGGGCGCGCCGGTACCGCGCGGTGCGGCGGGCGGTGCCCGTCGCGGGCCGCACGGTCGTGCTCGCCGACGACGGGATCGCCACCGGCGCCACGGTGCTCGCCGCCCTCCGGGTGCTCACCGCCCGCCGCGCCGGCCGCGTCGTCGTCGCGGTGCCGGTCGCGGCGCGCGCCGCGCTGAAAGCGCTGTCCCCGTTCGCCGACCGGGTGGAATGCCTGCTCGCGCCGCCCCGCCTCGGCGCCGTCAGCCGCTGGTACGCCGACTTCCGCGAGGTGACCGACGACGAGGTGCTCTGGCTGCTCGCCGCCCACGCCGAGGTGCCCGCATGAACTGGCCCGTCATCCGCAAGTCCGAGGCCGTGCGCGCGGCCGCGAACCTCCGCGACTACGCGCGGACGGTCGCGGGGTTCAGCTGGGAGGCCGAACTGCTGGCCCTGTCCGGACTGCCGGGCAGCGGCGCGCTGAACATCGCGCACGAGGCCGTGGACCGCTACGCCACCGGCCCGCGCTGGAACCACCCGGCGCTGCGCTGGCTCGACCGCTACGACACCGTCCGCGAGTACACCTTCGCCGAGCTTTCGGAGCTCAGCAACCGGTTCGCCGACCTGCTCGGCCGGCTGGACGTGCCGCGGGGCGAGCGCGTCTACACGCTGCTCGGCCGCACCCCCGAGCTGTACGTGGCGGTGTTCGGCGCCCTCAAGGCGGGCTGCGTGCTGTCCCCGCTGTTCACCGCCTACGGCCCCGAACCGCTGCGGGACCGGCTGTCCCTCGGCGAGGCGGGGGTGCTCGTCACGACCCCGGAGCTGTACCGCGGCAAGATCGCCGCGATCCGCGACTCGGTGCCGTCGCTGCGGCGGGTGCTGGTGACCGGCGAGACGCCCGTTCCCGGCGCGCTCGCGCTCGGCCCCGCGCTCGAGAAGTCCTCGCCGCACTACGAGATCGAGCCGGGCGAGCCCGGCGACCCCGCGTTCCTGCACTTCACCAGCGGCACCACCGGCCCCGCCAAGGGCGTGCTGCAGGCCCACGAAGCGGTGCTGGCCCAGTACGTCAGCGCCCGCTACGCGCTCGACCTGCACCCCTCGGACCTCCTGTGGTGCAGCGCCGACCCGGGTGGCGTGACCGGGCTGACCTACGCCGTGGTCGCGCCGCTGACCGCCGGGGTCACGACGCTGAGCGTCGAGGGCGGGTTCGACGCCGGCCGGTGGCTGTCCGTGTTGTCCGGGCAGCGCGTGACCGTCTGGTACACCGAGCCCGCCGCGCTGCGCACCCTGATGCGCCGCGGCGCCGAACCACCCGCCGAGCACGACCTGTCCGCGCTGCGGTTCGTGGCCAGCACCGGTGAACCGCTGCCGCCGGAAACCGTGGTGTGGGGCCAGGACGCGCTCGGCTGCGCGGTGCACGACACGTGGTGGCAGACCGAAACCGGCGCGATCACCATCGCGAACTTCGCGGGCGAGGACGTCCGGCCCGGCTCGATGGGCCGCCCGCTGCCGGGCATCACGGCCGGGCTCGTCGAGCGCGGCGAGGACGGCAAGGTCCGCGAGCTGACGGCGGGCGAGCACCAGGCGGGGGAACTGGCGCTGCGCCGGAGCTGGCCGTCGATGTTCCGCGGCTACTGGCGGGATCCCGGCCGCTACGACGAGTCCTTTTCGGACGGCTGGTACCTCACCGGCGACCTCGCCCGGCGCGACGACGACGGCTACTACTCCTACGTCGGCCGCACCGACGAGGTGATCTCCGCGCGCGGCTACCGGGTGGGGCCGTTCGAGGTGGAGAGCGTGCTCGTGTCGCACCCCGCGGTGCGCGAAGCCGGGGTGATCGGGGTCCCGGACCCCGTCGACGGCGAACGGGTCAAGGCGTTCGTCACGCTGCACGCGGGCTACGAGCCGGACGAGGAGCTGCGGCTGGAGCTGCTCGCGTTCGGCCGCCGCGCACTCGGCGCGCTCGCGCCGGCGGAACTGGTCTTCGAGGATTCCCTGCCGCGTACCCGCACCGGCAAGGTGCTGCGCCGGGTCCTCAAAGCGGGAGAAGGAGTGGAGGACGGCTGATGACCGACGGAAGCCCCCGCGCCCAGGAGCGCCTGGACCTGCTGCGCGGGATGATCCGCGCGCGGCGACTCGAGGAGCGCCGGACCGGGCAGCCGGTCATCGGCGACGAAGCGGTGGTGGCCGGGATCGCCGCGGGCATCGGCCCCGACGACAGCGTGGTCGAGGGCGGCGGAATCCCGCTGGCGCTGGGCCTCGCCGCCGCGACGGCCGCCGCGCCGCGGCCCCGCGTCACGGTGTACCGGCTCGGCGAGCGCCCGGTGCCCGCCGGGGAACTGCGGCAGGCGCTGCGGGTCGCCGCCCGCCGCGGGCTGGCGGTCCTGTTCTGCCGCGAGATCAACCTCCACCCGCTCGGCGGGCCGCCGTCGGAAGCCGCTTTCGCCGCGGCACACGGCATCGCGGCGTGGTCGGTGGACGGCATGGACGCGCTCGCGGTGGCCGAGTCCGTCGAGGAGGCCGTGGAGGGGATCAGGTGCGGCGAGGGACCGCACCTGCTGGAGCTGAGCACGTGCCGGTTCCGCGGCCGCGGCGAGGTCACGCGCTGGCGGGAGTTCGACCCGGTCCGGCTGCTCGCCGACCGCATGCGCGACGAGGACGGGCTGGGCGAGGACGAGCTGGCGAAGCTGGAGTCCGAAGTGGACGCCGAGCTGGCCGGGGAGCCGGTGACCGCGGGCTGAGGGGTGGAAAACGACCACCCGCGCGCCGATCACGGCCCGGCCTACGCTGGGTCATGACCGAACTGCGGTCGGTGGACCGGTACGCGGAGCTCCGTGACCAGCGGCTCGCGGCCCGGCTCGCGGCCGAGGACAGCGCCGAAGCCGCCGGGCTGGACCCGTTCGAGCGCCTCACCTGCCGCACCCACCGGCACTGGCTGCACCAGTGCATCGGCTCCGCGGCGCACGTGGTGGTCGTGACCGGGCACCGCTGGTGCCGCGCTTGCGAGCGCCCGGCGACCGTCGTGGTGGACGAGCTCGCGGGCGCCGTGCGCCTGTTCTGCCCCTCGTGCGGTCGTTTCCCCGACTCCCCCGCCAACCGGCAGGTGGTGCGTGCCTGCGTGCGCAGCCTCGCCGCGGCACGGGGCGGCTGAGGCTCAGCCGACGCGGAGCTCGGCCGCCAGCGCCAGTGCCTGGGTCGTGCCCAGCTCCTCGCACAGGGCGAGCGCCTTGCGGCGGGAGTCGCCCGCCGCGGTGGGGTTCCCGGTGACCACGTAGAGCGTGGTCAGCTCCGCGAGCGTGCGGGCGCGCTGCCAGCGCAGCGGCACCCCGGTGAACGCGGTGAGCGCCAGCTCCAGGCACACCCCGGCGAGCGCGAGCTGCCCCACCTCGCGGCGGGCCCTGCCCTCGTTGAGCGCGGCGAACGCCTCCTCGATCGGGAACCCGCCCTGCCGGAACAGCGCCCGCGCCTCGCGGAGGGTTCTCGCCGCCGGCGCCCACTGCCCCGCCTCGCTCAGGTCGAGGCCGAGGTTGAGCAGCGTCGTCGCCCGGAAGAACCGGCGCGCCTCGGGGTTGGCCCGCGCGTAGTGCGCCTCCACGTCGGCGAGCACGGCCCGGTGCACGGCCAGCGCCTCGTCCGCGCGGCCCTGCGCACGCAGGATGGAGCCGAGCACGTTGCGGATCGTGCCCTGCCCCAGCCAGAAATCGAGGTCCTCGGCCAGCGCGACGGCGCGCTCCGCGTGGTCCAGCGCCTCCGACGGCTGTCCCAGCCGCAACCGGACCGCGGCGAGGTAGCCCAGCGCCCACGCCTGCTCCCGCCGGTCCCCGGTCTCGACGGCGATGCTCAGCGCCTCGCGGTGCAGCGCGAGGCCGCCTTCGTTGTCCGCCAGGCAGAAGTACCGCGCCCAGCCCAGCGAGTTCAGCATCGCCGCCTCGCCCGACCGGTCGCCCAGCGCCCGCGCCGCCGCGAGGCCCAGCGCGAAGATCTCGTGCCACGGCCGCTCCTGCGTGCGCCCGTCGGAGTACCAGTGCACGGCCCGCGCCAGTTCGAGCACCTCGCGGTGGCGCCCCGTCTGCGCCGCGGCGCGCTGGGCGGCCAGCCAGTTCGACGCCTCCGTGTCCAGCCACTCCGCCGCCTCGCGCCGCGACGCGAACGGTTCGGCGGTGAGCCGGTCGGGGTAGAACAGGCGGGCGGCGGCGGTCGCCGTGCCCAGCAGGTGGCGCAGCGTGGCCTCGGAGAGCGCCTCGCGGTCGTGCGGCTTCTCCTCGGCTTCGAGCCGCTCGCGGGCGAAGATCCGGATCAGGTCGTGGAAGCGGTAGCGCCCCGGCGCGGCGGCGGCGAGCACGAGGTTGGCGTCGACCAGTTCGTCGAGGTGCTCGCCGACCTCGGCCACCGGCAGTCCCGCGGCGATCGCCGCGAGGCCGGCGGCGAAGTCGGCGCCGGGGATCGCCGCGAGGCGCCGGAACACCAGCCGCGCGGCCGGGGACAGCCGCCGGTAGGACATCTCGAACGCCGAGCGCACCTGCAGGTCCCCCGCCGACAGGGAACTCAGGCGGGTGCTCGCGTCCCGCAGCTGCCCAACGAGGTAGGCGATCGACCACTGCGGGCGCGTCGCGAGCCTCGTGCCCGCGATGCGCACCGCGAGCGGCAGGTTTCCGCACAGCGCCACGAGTTCCGCGGCCGCCTCCGGTTCGGCGGCGACGCGCTCCGGCCCGGCGATACCCGCCAGCAGCGCGGTCGCGTCGGCGTCGGCGAGCGGTTCGAGCCACACCCAGCGCGCCGCCTCGAGCCCGGCGAGGGCGCGGCGGCACGTGATCAGCGTGAGGCACCCGGGGCTCGCCGCGAGCAGCGGGCGCACCTGCGCCTCGTCGGCGGCGTTGTCGAGCAGCACCAGGACCCGGCGCCCGGCCAGCAGCGAGCGGAACAGGTGCTGCTGCTCCACGCCGGCGGCCGGGATCTGCTGGGGCGGCACGCCCAGCGCGCGCAGGAGCTGTTCGAGTGCCTCGCGGGAGCTGAGCGGCTGGTCGGCGAGCCCGCGCAGGTCGAGCGCGAAGCACCCGTCGGGGAACCGGTCGCGCAGCGCGTGGGCGGCGGCCACGGCGAGGGTGGTCTTGCCGACGCCGGGGTGGCCGATGATCGACAGCACCACGCCGCTGGGCGAGTCGGCCAGCGCGTCCTCCCGCAGCAGGGCGAGTTCGGCTTCGCGGCCACGCAGGTCGGGCACCGGGGGCGGCAGCTCGCCGACGACGGGTGCCGCCGGGGCGCGGGGGCTGCGGCGGCGCCCGTCGCGGGCGGTGGCGAGGAAGCGGGCGCGGTCGGCGCCGGTGAGG
>NZ_BAABIB010000072.1:66408-181806 GCF_039542405.1 Amycolatopsis dongchuanensis | reverse complement strand
CCTGCGCCGCTACGAACACGACCACCCCGGCTCGCTGATCCATGTCGATGTCACCAAGTTCGGCAACATCCCCGACGGTGGCGGACACCGCTACCTCGGCCGACAGCAGGGCGCCCGCAACAAACGAGCTACACCCGGCTTGCCGCGCAACGCCTATCGCAGGCCCACGCACCGGCACCGCCTTCGTACACACGGTGCTCGATGACCACTCCCGTGTCGCCTACGCCGAGATCCACCCAGATGAGACCGCCGCCACCGCCACCGCGGTCCTGCGCCGGGCGGTCGCGTGGTTCGCCGACCTCGGCGTCACCGTCGAGCGTGTGGTGTCGGACAACGGGTCGGCCTACCGGTCCCACGCTTGGCGCGACACGTGCACCGAGCTGGGAATCACCCCGAAACGGACCCGGCCCTACCGGCCGCAAACCAACGGCAAGCTCGAACGGTTCCACCGCACCCTGGCCGAGGGCTGGGCCTACGCCCGCTTCTACCCATCCGAAACACTGCGCCGGGCCGCGCTACCAGGCTGGCTGCACTTCTACAATCACCACCGACCCCACAGCTCAACCGGCGGCAAACCCCCCATCACCCGGCTGACCAACCTCCCTGGACATCACATCTAGAGCCGCTGGGTGAGGAACAGCGCGGCGCGGTCGAGTGCCTCGTCGGCCTCGTCGAGCACGCCCGCGAACGACTGGAACACGTGCGGCACGCCGGCGACGACGTCGAGGATCACGTCGACCCCGGCGTCCCTCGCGCGCGCCGCCAGGCGCGTCGAGTCGTCCAGCAGGATTTCGTTCGTGCCCACCTGGAGCAGCATCGGCGGGAACCCCGTCAGGTCGGCGAACACCGCGGGGCTCAGCAGCTCCTGGGCCGGGTCCGCCCCCGCGAGGTACATCGATCCCGTGTACTCCAGGCCCTCGCGCGTGAACAGCGGGTCGATGCCCGCCTTGCTGTCCATGCTCTCGCCCGTCCTGGTGGCGTCGAGCCCCGGCGAGAACGCCACGATCGCGGCGGGCAGCGGCAGGCCGGCGGCGCGGGCCGCGAGGCACGTCGTGACGGTGAGCCCACCGCCGGCCGAGTCCCCGGCGAACGCGACGGTCGCGGGGTCGGCACCGCCTTCGAGGAGGGCGCGGTAGGCGCTGACCGTGTCCTCGATCGCGGCCGGGAACGGGTGTTCCGGCGCGAGCCGGTAGTCCACCGACAACGCCCTGAAACCGGTTCTGGCCACCAGGTTCCCGGTCAGCGACAGCGCGGTCTCCGGCGAGCCGAACACGAAGGAGCCGCCGTGGAAGTACAGGATCGTGCCCGGGCGCGCCTCGCCCTCCGGTTCGACCAGCAGCGTCCGGTGGCCGCCGAGTTCCGTCTCCGTGGTGCGGATCCCCTCCGGCACGATCATGGTCGCCATCAGCTCCGCGAAGCCCGCCCGGATCGCCTCGACCGAACGCGGCCCCGCCGGCCGCGGCGCACGCAGCATCGCGTCGATCTTTTCCCGTTGCGCCTTGCTCATCCCCGCTCCTTCCGAAAGTACATGCCGGTACAGTATATGCCGTGGAATATAAGTCGTTGTTCGCCGACCTGGTCCGCTGCGAGACGCGTCTGTACAACGCGCTCAACGACCGCCTGCGGGAACGGCACGGCATCGTCACGTCGCAGTACGAGTTCCTGCGCTACCTGCGCGAACACCCCGGCGCACGGGTCGCGGAACTGGCGGCCGAGTTCGTCATCGGCATCGGGGCGACCAGCAAGGGGATGGACCGCCTGGAGCAGCGCGGCTGGATCGCGCGGCAGCCGAACCCGGCCGACCGGCGATCGTCGTTGCTGGTGCTGACCGACGAGGGAGCGCAGCTGGCCGAGGCCGCCGAGCGGACCGTCACGGACCGCCTGTCGGAACTGCTCGGCGGCCCGCTCACCGGCGCGCAGCTGTCGGCCGCCGCCCGGGCCCTCTCACTCCTGCGCGCCGCACTGGAGCGAGACCGGATCGGGACGCCGACGGGCTAGTACTCCACCCACACGTTGGGTTCGACGTACACGGCGAAGTCGTGCGCCACCGAGGCGAGCACGGGCACCAGTGCACCTTCGACGACGTTCGGGCCATCGGACAACGGTTTCCCGGTCCACTCGTGCCACTGCCACAGCGTGCCGCTGACGGTCATGGCGAACGGGGCGATCTTGACGAACCGCGCGCCGAGCCGTTCGTGCACGCGCAGCCACGGGTCCTCGGGCAGGCCGTCCGCCCGGCGGCGCGCCACGAACTCCGCCATCGGCACGTGCGGTTCCAGGGCCTTGGTCGTCGGGCGCACCGGCACCACCAGGCGGGACAGCCCGCGCGCGGACTCCTCCAGCACGCGCAACGCCTCCGCCGCGATCCCTTCCCCGCGCCGCCCCAGCGCCACCTGCACGTCCAGCGCCGCGAGCGCGGTCGGGCGGCGGCCGTCGAGCGCGTCCTCGGCGGCCCACAGGATCGCGCCGTCCCAGCCGGTGTCGGGCAGTTCCTCCCGGCCCGGCGCGGGAAACGCCACCGGCACCCCCACCGCGCGCGCCACCGGCTCGCCGCCGTCGAGGAGGACCAGGAAGTGCTCCGGCCAGCGGCGCGCGAGCCGGGCCGCCCTCGTCAGCGTGCCGATCTCGTCGTGCTGCAGGAACTCGAAGCCGATGTCACCGATCCGCAGCGCCGCGTCGAGCAGGTCCGGCCGCGTCGCGAGGGTTTCCACGTGCACGGCGTCAGTATCCTGGCGGCGGTGAAGGCACGGATCGGCGCGGCGGCAACGGCACTGGCCGTCGTGGTCGTGCTCGGGATCTGGTCACCGGAACCGCTCATGCGCGGCCGCGGCGACGGGAGCGCGCTGCCTGAGTTGTTGTCGTTGTTCCTGCGCCCGACCGAACCGTACGTGCTGATCCCGCTCGTCGCGCTCGCCGTGGCCGTGTCGGCGCTGCGCCGCGACCGGGCCGCGGTCCTGCTCTGCCTCGCCGGGCCGACCGTGCCGCTGGCGCTCAACACGTGGCTGCTCAAACCGCTGTTCGACCACCACATCGGCAGCTACCTCGCCTACCCGAGCGGGCACACCGTCGGCCTCGTCTCGGTGCTGACCGTGCTGGTGCTGCTCGCCAGGCCGGGCACCGCGCGTGCGGTCACCGTGTCCGCCGCCGCCGTCGTGACCGTCGCGGCCGGGTTCGGGCTCGTCGGCTCCGGCTACCACTACCCGCTCGACGTCGTCGGCGGCACCTGCTTCGCGGTGGCGTGCGTGCTCACGCTGTCGCTGGCGACGCATCCCGCGCGAGCGCCATCAGCCGGCTCACCGCGCGCAGGTACTTCTTCCGGTAGCCCCCCTGCAGCATCTCCTCGGTGAACAGCTGCGAAAGCGGCTGCCCCGAGGCGAGCACCGGGATCGCCCGGTCGTAGAGCCGGTCGGCGAACGCGACCAGGCGCAGCGCGACGTTCTGGTCCGGCGCCGCGTGCACCCCCCGCAGGTGCACGAGCGAAACGCCGTCGACGAGCCGCCCGTACTTGGACGGGTGCAGGCTCGCCAGGTGCTCGCACAACGCGTCGAAGTCGTCGATCGTCGAACCCTCGTGCGCGGCCGCCGACTCCTCCAGCGCCGCGTCGTCGGCGGGCGGGGGCGGTTCGGGCAGGCCGCGGTGGCGGTAGTCGGGGCCGTCGACGCGGGTCACGGAGAACCGCGCGGACAGCGACTGGATCTCCCGCAGGAAGTCCTCGGCCGCGAACCGGCCCTCGCCCAGCTTGTCGGGCAGCGTGTTCGACGTCGCCGCGACGTACACGCCCGCGTCGGTCAGCTCGCGCAGCAGGCGGCTCACCAGCGTCGTGTCACCGGGGTCGTCCAGCTCGAACTCGTCGATCGCGAGCAGCTTGTGCTCCGACAGCCGCCGCACCGCCTCGGCGAACCCGACCGCGCCGACCAGGTTCGTCAGCTCCACGAACGTGCCGTACGCCTTGGGCCCGGGCGCCGCATGCCAGGTCGAAGCCAGCAGGTGCGTCTTGCCGACACCGAACCCGCCGTCGAGGTAGAGCCCCTGCTTGCCGCCGTCGTCCTCGCCGCCGCCGAACAACCCGAAGAACCGGGACTTCCTGCCCGACCGCGCGGAGATCCGCGCGGCGAAGGCCTCGCACGACTCGACCGCCTGCGCCTGGCTCGGCTCGTCCGGGTTCGGGATGTAGGTCGAGAACCGGACGGCGTCGAACCGCGGCGGCGGCACGAGCGCCGAGATCAGCTCGTCGGGGCTGATCTCGGGACGGCGGTCGGTCAGGTGCATAGCCCGAGGGTAGTGCTGGGCGGTCACTAGGATTCCGGGCATGCGCATGCTGTGGCCGACCCCACTCGACGACGTGACCGACGACGACCTGGAGCGGCTCTACGGCTACCCGCGGGACCTCGACCGGCCGTGGGTGCAGGTGAACTTCGTCGCCTCCGCCGACGGCGCCGCCACCCTCGACGACGCGTCCGAGGGCCTGTCCTCCCCCGCGGACAAGCGGATCTTCCTGCTCGGCCGCGACCTCGCCGACGTGGTGCTCGTCGGCGCGGGCACGGCGCGTGCCGAGGGGTACCGGGGCGCGCGCACCAACCCCGAGCGGCAGGCCCGGCGCCGCCGCCTCGGGCTGTCCGACCTGCCGCCGATCGCCGTCGTCAGCGGCAGCGCGCGGATCGACCCGTCCTCGGCGCTGTTCACCGACACCAAGGTGCCGCCGATCGTCATCACGACCGCCGCCGCGCCGGAGGACCGCCGGGCCGCGCTCGCCGAGGCCGGGGCGGACGTGCTGATCGCGGGCGAGCAGATGATCGACCTCACGGCCGCGCTGAAGGAACTGTCCGCCCGCGGCCTGCGGCGGATCGACTGCGAAGGCGGGCCGCACCTGTTCGGCGAGCTGATCGCGGAGGACCTGGTGGACCAGCTGTGCCTCACCGTCGCCCCGGTGCTGGCCGGGGCGGCAGGCCCCCGCATCGCGATGGGCCGCACGGCGAGCGAGCCCCACCGCCTCCAGCTGGAGTCGATCCTCTACGAGGACGGCTTTTCCATGCTGCGGTACCGGAAGGCCGCCTAGGCTCAGCCGGGCAGGTCGCCGTCCCCGCCGAGGTTCGCGACCAGGCGGCGCAGGACGTTGACGGTGGTCACGAAGTCGGCGGTGTCGATGCCCTCGTGCATCTGCCGGTGCACCCGCAGGTTGCGCTCCTCGGCCCGCCGCCGTCCCGCTTCTCCCGCCTCCGTCAACGTCATGCCCTCCGGGGTTTCGACCAGCCAGCCCCGCGCCACGAGGTCGTCGAACACGTCGTCGAAGTCGATCCCGAGGTCCTCGTACTTCGCCAGCCGTTCGACCAGCGTCGCGCGGGTCCACCGGCCGGGAGCGCCCGCGACGTGGTTGAGCGTCCACCAGTGCGGCTGGGTGAGGTCCTCGACGGCCAGCTGCGCGCGCAGCGCACCCACCACGCGCCGGTACGCCTCCCCCGTCCACGCGCCGATCGGCTGCGCGGCCAGCTCCTCCTGCGAATACTCCCTCAGTGCCATGCGCCGACCGTAAAACCTCCAGCGGACTGGAGATCAAGAGCAGCCGGCGGCGGCGTTCGCGGGAAGCCCGCTTACGCTCAAGGCATGCCCGCTCTCCGGTCCGCGCGCCTGGACCTGGTGGAGTTGTCCGAGCACGCGCTGCGGCTCGCCGTCGGGCGGGACACCGCCGGGCTCGCCGCGGAGCTCCAGGCGGCCGTGAGCGACGACTGGCTCGACATCCTCCCCGCGGAGGAGAACCTCGCCGCCGTCCGCGAGGACCCGGCCGCCTCGCCGTGGCTCTCCCGCGCGCTCGTGCTGCGCGAAACCCGCGAACTGGTCGGCGAAGCCGGGTTCCACCACCCGCCCGACGAACTCGGCGTGGTCGAGCTGGGCTACGAGGTCCTGCCCGCCCACCGGCGCCGCGGCTACGCCACCGAGGCGATCCGCGCCCTCACCGACTGGGCGTATTCGACCGGCGACGCCTCCAGCGTCTACGCGACCATCGCCGCGGACAACGCGGCCTCGATCGGCCTGGTCCGCGCGCTCGGGTTCCGCTTCCAGGAACTCTACGAGGACCCGCTGCAGGGCCCGCTGGTGTTCTTCGAACGCACGCTCCCGCTGCCGCGCTGAGGCAGAATGGCCGGCATGCTGCCGCTGTCGCCGCCGATCCAGCCGATGCTCGCCCGTCCGGCGAAGCAGATCCCCGACGAGGCCGGGTGGCTGTTCGAGCCCAAGTGGGACGGGTTCCGCTGCCTCGTCTTCCGCGACGGGGACGAGCTGACGCTCCAGTCACGGGCCGGGAAACCGCTCAACCGCTACTTCCCCGAGATGCTGACGCAGCTGACGGCGGTACTGCCGGAGCAGGTCGTGCTGGACGGCGAACTCGTCGTCGCCCGAGGGGGCAGGCTGGACTTCGACGCGCTCACCGAGCGCATCCACCCGGCGGCCAGCCGGATCACGCTGCTCGCCGAGCAGACCCCCGCCACGTTCGTCGCCTTCGACCTGCTCGCGCTCGGCAGCGAGTCCTTTGTGGACGAACCGACGAGCGCCCGCAGGCCCCGGCTGGAGGAACTGGTGGGCGGCGGCCTCGGCATCACCCCCGCGACGACGGACGCCGCCGTGGCGCGCGACTGGTTCACCCTGTTCGAGGGGGCCGGGCTGGACGGCGTCATCGGCAAGCCGCTCGACGAGCCGTACGCGCCGGGCAAACGCGTGATGGCCAAGTACAAGCACACCCGCACCGCAGACTGCGTCGTGGCGGGCCTGCGGTGGCACAAGGATTCGGAGCCCGGAGAAGCCGTCGGTTCCCTGCTGCTCGGGCTCTACGACGACAACGGCGTGCTGCACCACGTCGGCGTAGTCGGCTCGTTCCCCGTCGCCCGCCGCCGCGAACTCGCCGGGGAGCTCGCCGACCTGATCACCGAGGGCGAGCACCCGTGGCTCGGCGACCGCCCGGTGGAGGGGCAGCGGCTGCCCGGTGGCATCACGCGCTGGCGCAGCACCGAAGCGGCGTGGGTGCCGTTGCGCCCGGAACGGGTGGTCGAGGTGGCCTACGAGCACACCGAAGGCGGTCATCCCGCGCGCTTCCGGCACACCGCGCAGTTCGTCCGCTGGCGCCCCGACCGCGAGCCCGCCTCGTGCGGTTACGCGCAGCTCGACGAACCCGTCCGCTACGACCTCGACGCGGTGTTCAAGGGCGAGGTCCGGCTACCCTGACCCGCTTACCCGCCGCTCACCGGCGGCGTGCGAAGGTCGGAGCAGAACGCGACGAAGGATGAGGGGATCCGTCTTGCTCCGCCGGCCTTTCCTGCTGCTGCTCGCCGTACTGGTGCCCGGTCTGGTCGCCGGGTGCACGGCGGGGCCCTCGCAGCGCCCGGCGGTGGTGGAGAACGACGAGCCCGCCGCGTCGAGCCCGGTGAGCACGACGCAGGCCGTGCCGCTGCCACCGCTGACCGACCCGCAGGCCCCGTCGATCGACTGGGCGGACTGCGACGCCCAGGTGCGCGCCCGCCTGGAACCCCCCGCGGTGCCCGCCTCGCTCCGGTTCAGCTGCGGCGAGGTGCAGTCGGTGCTCGACGCGCCCGACCTGCCCGGCCGCGTGCAGACCCGCATCGCCGTGCTCAAGGCGGGCGACGGCCCGATCCCGCTCGTGGTGCTCAACGACATCGACGGCGAGAGCGGCACGCTCTACGCCGCGCACCTGGCGGCGCTCGTGCCCCCCGCGCTGCTGCAGCGGTTCTCCCTCGTCGGCGTCGACCGCCGCGGCACGGGCGAGTCCGATCCCGTCGGCTGCGTGCCGAGCGACGTGCGGGGCGCGCTGCTCTCCCAGGACCCGGCGGGCGGCGAGCTGGACACCGTGCTCGACGCGGCGCGCCGGGCGGGGCAGCAGTGCGCGATCGAGCTGGGCAGCACCCAGCAGGCGCTGGACAGCTGGCGCACGGCCGGCGACCTCGACCGCGTCCGCGAGGACCTGGGCGTGCCCAAGCTGAACGTGCTCGCCCGCGGGGAAGCCGCCGACGTGGTGACCGCGTACGCCGACCGTTACCCGGGCCGGGTCGGCCGCGTGGTGCTGGACGGCATGCCCGACCCGTCCAGCGATCCCGGCACCGTCCTCGGTGAACTCGCGACGGCGCAGCAGGCCGCGCTCGAAGCGTTCGGCGCCGACTGCGCGGCGCGCGGCTGCCCGCTGGGCAAGGACGCCGCAGGCGTCGTCACCGCGCTGCTGAACCAGGTGCGCGCGGCACCGCCGACGCTCGCGAACGGGGTGCAGTTCGGGCCGGGTGTCGCGCTCAACGCGGTCCTCGCCGGGCTCGCGGACCGGACGCGCTGGCCGGAGCTGGCGAACGCGATCCAGTCCGCCCGCACCGGCAACGCCACCCCGCTGGCCGCGTTCGTCGCGCCGCTGCTCAACGGCTCCCCGCTCGCGCCGTCCAGGCTCGACGCGGCGCTCGCGACCCTGTGCAACGACAGCGCCACCCGGCTGCCGGTGAACCAGGTCAGCACGCTGACCGAGACCCTCCGGCAGCGCTCCCCGCTGTTCGGTGGGCTCGTCACGCAACGGCTCCTGTGGTGCCTGCCGTGGCCGGGACGCACCGAAGCGCTGCCATCACTCGGAGTCGCCGGGCTGCCACCCGTTCTGGTGACGAGCACGAAGGCCGACCCGGTCACGCCGGAAACCGGCACGACCCGCGCGGCCCAGCAGATGACGAGCGCGGTGCGGGTCTCGTGGCAGGGCGCGGGGCACGGGGCGCTGGGTTCCCCCTGCGTGGGCGAGGTCGTGCGGGCATTCCTCGTGGACGGAAGGGTGCCCGCGAACGGCACCCTCTGCCCCGCCTAGGAGCGATCCCCGTCTGCCGTTACGCTTGGCAGTCGCCATTGGTCAAGTCCCACACTGGGGGTAAGCCGTGTCGTCATCCGCCGTCGAGGCTCCGGCAGCCGCGCCGTCGCCCTCGGCCCCGGAGAGGCGAGTGCTGCCCGCACCGGCCTTCTGGGCGATCCTCGTGCTGGGCGTGCTCGCCGGGGGCTGGTTCCTCAAGGAGCTGCTCGAGGACGTGGGCAGCCACCTGCACCTGCTCGACCTCGGGGTGTACCGCATCGCCGGGGAACGCGTGCTCGACGGCACGTCGGTGTACGACACGCCACTGCTCGGCCACACCCGCGGCGAGTGGGAGTTCGTCTACACCCCGTTCTCGGCGCTGCTGTTCGCGCCGCTGGCGAAGATCACCGGGGTCGCCTTCTCCTACGTGGGCGGCATCGGCAACTTCCTCGTGCTGGCGGTCGCCGTGTGGGCCGCGCTCGCGCTGCTGAACTACCGCCGCGACCTGCGGCTCGTCGTGTTCAGCCTGCCCGTCTCGGCGCTGCTGCTGTGGTGCGAGCCGGTGCGCGAGACGATGGCGTTCGGGCAGGTCAACCTCGCGCTGATGGCGCTGGTGCTGGTCGACGCGCTGCTGCCGGACTCGTTCCGCGGCAAGGGCGTGCTCACCGGTATCGCGGCCGGCATCAAGCTCACCCCGGCCTTCTTCATCGGGTACTTCCTGTTCACGCGGCGGTACCGGGCGGCGGCGGTGTCGGCCGCGTCGCTCGTCGGCACCGTCGTGCTCGGGTTCCTGGTGCTCCCGCACGACTCGAAGACGTACTGGTCCGGCGCCTTCGCCGACCCCACGCGCGTGGGTGTGCCGGAGAACCCGTCGAACGAGTCGCTGCGCGGCATGTTCGCCCGTGACATCGGGCTGGGCGGCGGCTGGAAGGTCGTGTGGTTCCTCGCGGCGGTGGCGCTCGCGCTGCTGTGCCTGTGGCTCGCGCGGCGCCTGTCGTTCGGCCGCCAGGAGCTGCTCGCGGTGGTGCTGTGCGGCCTGGCGACGACGCTCGTCTCGCCCTACAGCTGGGTGCACCACTGGGTGTGGCTCGGCGCGCTGCTGGTGTGCCTGCTCGACGCCTCGCTGCGGCCGCGGGCGTGGGGCGCGTGGCTCGCGCTCGTCGTCACGGCGTTCCTCGTGTCCGGCAACGTGCTGCCGCTACTCGGCGTCGAGCACGGCACCGTGCTCGACTTCCCCGACTGGCACGGGCTCGGCTTCCTCTACCACAACGCCTACATCTGGCTGACGATCGTGGTGTTCGCCGTCGTGGCGGTCCGGCTCAGGAAGCTGTCCGCGAGCCGCGAGTAGGAGTCGAGCATCTCGGCCCGGTCGTAGGTGCTGGTGGTCAGCAGGATCTCGTCGGCGCCCGACCGCTCGGCCAGCGCGCGCAGCTCGCGCGCGGCTTCCTCGGCGGTGCCCCGGATCTGCCCGCGCATCGCCTCGGTGAACAGGCGGCGTTCGCGCTCGGACATGTCCAGCGCGAGGACCTCTTCGGCCGGCAGCAGCGGCGGGAACACCCCGTGCGTGCGGGAGTAGGCGGCCGACCACGCCTCCGGCACCAGCAGCCGCTCGGCCTGCTCGGCGGTCTCCGCGGCGGCCGCGGTGACCGACACGACGACGTACGGGTACGGCGACCAGGACGACGGGCGGAAGTTCTCCCGGTACCGGCCGATGGCGTCCAGCATCCGCTGCTCGCCGCGCACGGCGCCGATCACCAGCGGCAGGCCCAGCTCGGCGGCGAGGTCCGCGCCGGAGCCGGTGGCCAGCAGGAACGGCGGCACGCGGAGCCCCTCGGCCGGGAACGCGTGCACGCCGGGGAACGCGCGCTGAGTCCCGTCGAGGAAGCCCAGCAGTTCCCGGACCTGCTCGCCGAACCGGTCGGCGTCGTCCTTGTCGTGGCCGAGCGCGCGGCGGACCCCGCCGGTGAACCCGACCGAGCGGCCGAGCCCCATGTCGATGCGCCCGGGGAACAGCGACGCCAGCACGCCGAACTGCTCGGCGACGACGAGCGGGCGGTGGTTGGGCAGCATCACGCCGCCGGTCCCGACGCGGATCTGCTCGGTCGCGGCGGCGACGGCGGCCGCGAGCACGGTCGGCGCGGATCCCGCCACGCCGGGCACGCTGTGGTGCTCGGACACCCAGAACCGGTGGTAGCCCAGCGCTTCGGCCTGCTTCGCGAACTCGACGGTGTCGCGCAGCGCGTCCGCGTGGCTCGCCCCCTCGCGCGTGCGCGACCGGTCCAGCACGGAAAGCCTCATACCGGGATCAACAGCGGGCGCGGCGACTACATTTCCGGGTATGCGCTTCGCGATCTCCATCCCCCAGTTCGCCGCCGACGGCGAGTTCGACCCCGGCACGTTCCGCGCCTACGTCCGCCGAGCCGAGGAGCTGGGCTTCCACAGCGGGTGGACGCAGGAACAGATCCTCGGCACGATGCCGCACCTGTCGCCGCTGGAGACCATGACCTACGCGGCCGCGTGCACCGAGACGCTGCGGCTGGGCTGCGCGGTGTTCGTGACGCCGCTGCACAACCCGGTGCACCTGGCGAAGAGCCTCGCGTCGCTGGACCAGCTCAGCCGCGGCCGGCTGGAGGTCGGCATCGGCACGGGCGGCCGCGCGCGCCCGTTCGCGGCGTTCGGCGTCGACGGGGAGGCACTGGTGGCGCGGTTCCTGGAGGGGCTGGAGGTGATGCGGGCGCTGTGGACGCGGCCGGAGGTGACGTTCGAGGGCCGGTTCTGGCAGCTGTCGGGGGCGCCGATGGAGCCGAAGCCGTTCCAGAAGCCCGGGCCGCCCGTGTGGTTCGGCGGCAGCCACCCGAACGCGTTGCGCCGCGCCGTCCGGCACGGGGACGGCTTCTTCGGCGCGGGCTCCACGACGACCGAGAAGTTCGCCGAGCAGGTGCGGATCGCGCGCGCGGAGAACCCGGATTTCCCCATCGCGAAACGGATTTACGTCGCCGTCGAGGACGACGGTGACCGCGCCCGCAGCCGCATGGCCGACGGTCTCGAGGCGATCTACGGCAAGCGGGGCCTGGAGGCCGTCGCCGTGGCGGGGACGCCCGCGGAGTGCGTGCGCGGCGTGCGGGAAGTCGCCGAGGCGGGCGCGGAACTCATCCTGTTCACGCCGGTGTACGACCAGGCGGAGCAGATGGAACGCCTCGCCGCGGAGGTGCTGCCCCAGGTGGGGTGAGGGGCTGCTCCCATCGGGGCAGTGCCGTGCGGTTCTCCGCCGTTCGAGCTTCGCGCGGGCCTCCACGGCCTGCGCGAAGCTGCTGCGCGTGCACCAGCTGATCAACTCCTGAAAGCGCTTTCACTCCGGCCGTGCCTTGCTCGGCTGCACGCGCTTGGGCTCCCCTGGCATTTTCGGGTAATCCGGCGGGTACGGCATCTCCCCCAGTCCGTGGTCCCGCTCGTCGCGGGCGTACCACTCCAGCAGGGTCTCCAGCCCGAACGCCTCCGACTCCAGCGCCGCGTGCGGGTCGCCGTGTTCGGCGTACCACTGGGGCACCGTGAACACGTCGAAGTCGTCCGGGTGAACCTCCGCCAGCTGCTCCCACGTCACGGGCGTCGACACCGTCGCCCGGAGCGTGCCGCGCACCGACCACGCCGAGGCGATCGTGCGGTCACGAGCCGCCTGGTTGTAGTCCAGGAACACCCGGCCCTGGCGCTCTTCCTTCCACCACGCGATCGTCGCGAGCTTCGGCAGCCGCCGCTCCACCTCGCGGCCCAGCGCGATCACGGCGTGCCGCACGGCGATGAAGTCCCACTCGGGCCGGATCCGCACCCGGACGTGCACGCCGCGGCCGCCGGACGTCTTCGGGTATCCCATCAGCCCCGCGTCGTCGAGCACCTCGCGCACCGTCTGCGCGACCCGCACGGCATCGTCGAACCCGGTCTCGTCCGACGGGTCCACGTCCACGCGCAGTTCGTCGGGCCGGTCGACGTCCGAGCGGCGCACGGGCCACGGGTGGAAGTCGAACGTGCCCAGGTTCGCCGCCCAGAGCAGCACCGCGGGTTCGGTCGGGCACACCTCGTCGGCGGTCCGCCCGGACGGGAACGTGATCCGCGCGGTCTCCACCCACGGCGGCGCCCCCTTGGGCAGCCGCTTGGCGTAGAAGTACTCGCCGGTAACGCCGTCCGGGTAGCGCTTGAGCGTCGTCGGCCGCTCGCCCACCGCCGCCAGCAACGGTTCCGCGACGGCCAGGTAGTACTCGGCAACCTGCCGCTTGGTGATCCCGCGCTCGGGGAAGTACACCTTGTCGGGACTGGACACGCGGACGGTCCGCTCCCCCACCTGGTACTCGACCGGTTCACCGTTCTTGGGCACGGCCCCACCGTAGCCGCCGAGAGCGTGCAATACCGTGGAAGCCATGCCCCGCCGGACCAAGCTGATCGTCGCGGTCGTCGTGCTCGCCGTGCTCGTCGCCGCGGCTTTCGTGCTGCCCGTGCCGAGTCCGGCGCACCTGCGCGACTGGGCCGCGGGCGCGGGCCCGGCCACCGCGCTGCTGTTCCTCGCGGCGTACTCCCTGCTCACCGTCGCCCCGGTCCCGCGCACCGTGTTCAACCTCGCCGCCGGGCTGCTGCTCGGGCCGGTCGCGGGGGTCGCGGTCGCGCTGACCGCCACCGGGATCTCCGGCCTGCTCGGCTTCGGGCTGGCCCGGCTGCTCGGCCGCGACCTGGTTTCCCGGCACCTGCGGCGGAAAGCGGTGCGCACGGTGGACGAGCGGCTCGCGGGCGGCGGCGTACTCGCGGTGACGTCGCTGCGGCTGATCCCCGTGGTGCCGTTCGCCCCGCTGTCGTACTGCTGCGGGATCCTGTCGGTGCGCCCGCTGCCCTACCTCGCCGGCACGGTGCTCGGCAGCCTGCCCGGCACGGTCGCGGTCGTCGTGCTCGGTGACGCGCTCACGGGCGGCACGCCCCCGGCGTTGCTCGCTTGCTACCTCGGGTTCGCCCTGGTCGGAGCCCTCGGAATGATCAAGGTCCTGCGCGGGGCAGCTTACGGAAGCCGCACGGAGCAGCCCGCTACACTCGACGCGGTGCGCGGGGAGGGTGTGCGCGCTCGATTCCACCAAGAAGTGCAGGCAGTTTCCGAGGAGTAGCCGCCATCGACACCGGTCAGCTGATCGCAGGGCACTATCGCCTCGTCGAACACATCGGCAGCGGCGCCATGGGCGTCGTGTGGCGCGCGGTCGACGAGCGCCTCGAACGGGCGGTGGCGGTGAAGCAGATCCTCGCGCAGCCGGGGATGTCCGAGGCCGAACGCAGCAGCATGCGGCAGCGGGCGATGCGCGAGGCGAAGAACGCCGCCCGCTTCCAGCACCCCAACGCCATCGTCGTGTTCGACGTCGCGGAGCAGGACGGCGACCCGTGCCTGGTCATGGAGTACCTGCCGTCGAAGAGCCTGTCCGCGGTGATCGCCGAGCAGGGCACGCTGGCGCTCGGCGAGGTCGCGAAGATCGGCCAGCAGGTCGCGTCGGCGATCGTGGCCGCGCACCGCGCCGGCATCGTGCACCGGGACATCAAGCCCGCCAACATCCTCATCGACGAGCACGGCACCGCCAAGATCACCGACTTCGGCATCTCCCGCGCGGCCGGTGACCTCACGCTGACCCAGACGGGCCTCATCGGCGGCACGCCCGCGTACCTCGCACCCGAGCTGGCCCGCGGCTCCGACCCCTCGCCCGCGTCCGACGTGTTCTCCCTCGGCGCGACCCTGTACCACGCGCTGGAGGGCCAGCCGCCGTACGGCAACAGCAGCAACCAGCTCGCGCTGCTCTACACGGCCGCGAACGGGCAGGTCATCCCGCCGCGCCAGTCCGGCAAGGCGACCGCGCTGCTGATGAGCCTGCTGCGCGTCGAGCCGGAGGAGCGGCCGAGCATGGCCGAGGCGCGTGACCGGCTGGCCGCGCTCGCCGCGGGCGAGCCGGACGTGAAGGCGGGCACGCTGGTCTCGCCGCCGCTGTACTCGGCGGGCAGACAGCCGGCCGCGGTTCCCGCGGCCGAAGCCCCGCCCCTGCCGCCCCCGCCGGGCGAACGCCTGCCGTGGCAGCGCACCGGTGCCGTCGCCGCGGCTCCGCCCCAGCGCTCCCCGCGCAACCCGACGGCCGCCTTCATCCCGCCCGAGCGTCCCGCCGGGCAGAACAGCTCCGCACGCGTGGCGGCGAAGCGCCGCAACGTGCTCATCGGTTCGATCGCGGCCGCCGTCGTGGTGGTCGGGGTCGTGTTGTTCTTCGTGCTCAACTCCGCCGGCTCCGATGACGGCGGCAAGAGCGCGCAGGGCGTGGGCAACGGCCCCCGCACGGCGACGTCGGCACCGTCGTCGAGCCCGTCCAGCTCGGCCCCGGCCTCGCCGGTGGGCCAGAGCGGGAACGCCGGTGCCGTGAACTACAGCCAGGCCGGCCAGGTGGTGGACCAGTACCTGGACCAGATCGGCACCGAGACCGCGTGGAACCTGCTGACGCCGGGCGCGCAGGCGGTGTTCGGTTCGGTGCAGGGCTTCCAGTCCTACTGGGCCGAGCACAAGGTGCAGTCGTACAACCAGATCCGCGCCGAGGGCGGCACGAACCCGGACGGCTCGGTCGACATGTACGTCACCGTCAACGGCAGCCGCATCCACTGGCGGGTGGTGAACACCCCGGCCGGCTTGCGCATCGATGCGAACACCCAGCTGGGCTGATGGCCTACCGTTGACGGCATGGCCGAGAGCGAGCGCAACCCGCGTTTCGAGGACGACCTGGTCGGGCTGGACCCGGAGGATCCCGAGGCGCAGGCGTTCGCCGCGCACCTGGACCGGATGCAGCGCTGCGAGCCGGGCTTCACGATCGAGGCTTCGCTGAGCCGCGTGGAGGACTTCGCGGAGTCGTCGTCGCGGGCCGGTGGCCTGCGGTGGTGGGTCGCCGCGACGATCGTGGTGTTGATCGTGCTGGGTGTGATCGTGGCCTCGTGGGACATCGTCGTGCGGGCGATCGCGTGGCTTTCCGCCGGGTAACCTGGGAGGCATGAAGCCTGTCACCGGAACCACCCCCCGCGTGGTCAAGTCGGAGCAGGAATGGCGGGCGCAGCTGAGCCCGGAGGAGTACGCCGTGCTCCGCCAGGCCGCCACGGAGCGCCCGTTCACCGGCGAGTACACCGACACGAAGACCGAAGGCGTCTACGAGTGCCGTGCCTGCGGAGCCGAGCTGTTCCGCAGCGACACGAAGTTCGAAAGCCACTGCGGCTGGCCGTCGTTCTTCGACCCCGCCGACTCCGACGCGGTCCTCATCCGCGAGGACCGCTCGCTCGGCATGGTGCGCAAGGAGGTGCTGTGCGCGTCCTGCCACAGCCACCTCGGCCACGTCTTCGAGGGCGAGGGCTACCCCACGCCGACCGACCAGCGGTACTGCATCAACTCCATCGCGCTGCGGCTCGTCCCGCAGGCGTGACCGTTCGCCGGGCCGCGTGCACGCGGCCCGGCTCCGGCGCGGACACTTCAGCGGTTTTCCTCCCCCCTGCTGCGAAAATCACCACTTACCGGCGCAGTTCGCCGGTGTTCAACGTGCTCCTCCGGCCGGAGTAGGCCGGCTGCTTCCGCGCGATGACGGCGCCCGCCGCCGCGTCTGGTGCATACCGGGCTCGACGGGCCCGGCGCGAAATCGCGCAGTTGGAAGGAGCCGGTATGGCTGCACTGTTTTCCCGCCCCACCCCGAGTGACGGCGCTCCACCCCCAGTCCTGCGCCGCACAGGACGGCGGGTGGGCGGAGCGCGGTCGGCGCCATCAGCGCGTTGATGATGGGAGCTCTGGCCACGCCGGCTCAGGCGGCGGAGGTCGCCTGCACCCCGGATCCCGGCTACACGAAATGTGTGTAGTTCACCTACAGCGGTGGGCAGCAGACTTTCACCGTGCCGGCCGATGTGACCAGCGTGCACGCCGATCTGCTCGGCGCCGGCTCGAACTTCGCCCGTGGGGGCGAGGCGCTCGGTGACGTGGCCGTCACACCGGGACAGACCCTCACCGTGACGGTGGGGCAGCGTGGCTCCTCCTCGTGGGGCGTCCCCGCGTTCGGTGGCGGCGGCGCCGGTGCCGGTCAGTGCACCGGGTGGTGCGGTGCCGGTGGCGGCGGCATGAGCGCACTGTGGGCAGGCACCCCGAACGTCGCCGCGAACGCGCTGCTCGTCGCCGGAGGCGCCGGGGGCAACGGCGGACGAGGCAGCGGCTGGGACGCCGGTGACGGCGGCGGGCTCGTGGGCAACACCTACAGCGGCGGGGGCGGAACGCAGTCCGCCGGCGGCGCCGCGGGTGTCTACCCCGGCGCGTGCGCGGCCGGGAGCGGCAGCCAGTTCCAGGGCGGTAACGGCGCTGTCGGCTACCACGGTGGTGGCGGCGGCGGTGGCGGCTGGTACGGCGGCGGTGGCGGTGCCTGCGGCCCCTCGGCCGACCTGTGGGGCAACGGCGGTGGCGGCGGATCCAGCTACCTCGGCGGGCCCGGCGTGACCAACGCCAGCACCACCACCGGCGCCAACGCGGAAAACCAGGACGGCGTCGTCAAGCTGCAGTGGGTCGAGCCCGCGGCGGTCCCGATGGTCCAGCCCGCGGCCGGGCTGGCCGCACTCGCGGCTGCCGGCGGTGTCCTCGTGTGGCAGCGGCGCCGGACGGCCGTGAACTGAGTCCCGCGCCTCGAGCGGAGCGAGATCAGCGATGGGGATCGGCTGTCGATCCCCATCGCCTCGCCGCCCCTGCTTCAGGCGCCGACGCCCAGTACGACGGCGCTCCCGGCAACCGGCCCAGCCGCGCAGAGTCACCGCCCCGCCGAGTCACGCACCCGCCCAACCCGGCCTCACCCGCCGAACCGCGCCTCGTCCCCGCCCGGCTCCGGCGCCGCCGACGCCCAGCACGCCGCCGCCCAACCCGGCCTCACGCGCCGAACCGCGCCTCGTCCCCGCCCGGCTCCGGCGCCGCCGACGCCCAGCACGGCAGGGCACCCGCCGAGTCACGCCGCCGCCCAACCCCGGCCTCACGCGCCGAACCGCGCCTCGTCCCCGCCCGGCTCCGGCGCCGCCGACGCCCAGCACGGCGGGGCTCCCGGCAGCTCCCCCGGCACGCGCACGTGCGTGGTCCGCCCGGTGCGGGTCAGCAGCCCCGAAACGTCCAGCTCCCCGGCCGAACCCTCCTCGCGCCCCAGCGAGTCCAGCCACAATCCCGTGCGCGCCAACGACAACCGCACGCGCCAGCTGCCGCCCTCCAGCGCACGCCGCCGCAAGGCCGTCATGATCGCCGCTGCGGTCAGCCAGCCCGTGCCGTGGTCGAGCGCCTGCGCGGGCAGCGGCCGCGGGCCGTCCACCGCCGCCTCCGCCGCGATGCCCGACGCCAGCTGCACCAGGCTGTCGAACCCGCGCCGCCCCGCCCACGGCCCGTCCCAGCCGTACGCGTTCAGCTCCGCCACCACGATCCCCGGCCGCGCCTCCGCCAGCCTCTCCGCCGTGAAACCCAGCCCCGCGAGCGCACCCGGCCGGTAGGACTGCAGGAACACGTCCGCCTGGCCGATCAACCGCCACAGCGTGTCGCGCCCTGCCCGCGTGCGCAGGTCCACGTGCGCGGACCGCTTGCCCAGCCCCGTGTCCGCCCACAACCCGGGCAGCGCGGGCAGGTGCGCCGCGCCGACGTGCAGCACCTCCGCACCGTGCGCGGCGAGCACGCGCCCCGCCACCGGTCCGGCGATCACGTGCGTCAGCTCCAGCACCCGCACGCCGCCGAGCGGACGCTCCGAAGTGGACAGTCCGGTGACCGGCGCCGGACCGAGGGAATCCCAAGCCACCAAAGGAGATTCGGCCAGCACCTGCCCCTGGGGATGCGCGAGCCACTCTTCGCGACCGCGCATCGCGGCGGCGGCGCCACCCTCCGCGAGCACGGCCTCCTGCACGTCCTCCGCGCCCCGCTTCGCGACCGCCGCCGCCAGGTCCTTCGTCCCGAGCGCCCGGCAGGCCGCCTCGGCGTGGTGCGGGTAGTTGCAGTGCAGCCGGACCCAGCCGTCCGCCGCCCGGTAGTCCCCCGTCAACGGGTCCCACAACCCGGGCAGCGGCTCACCGTCCAGGCGCACGTAGCGCTCACTCCGGAACGCGGCCGCCGCGTGCCGCCGGTCCACCGACACCGGGCCCGGGTCGATCCCCTTGAGCTGCAACAACTCCGCGGCCTCCACCGTCGCGGCGGCGACCGCCCTCGCGGCCGCCTCGGTCACCCGGAACGGCCCCGGCAGCACCGACTCCGGCCCGGTGAACACGCGCCCCGCTCGCTACGGCAGAGCGGCGATCAGCTCGGCGGGCGGCACGCGCGTGCCGGTGTAGAACGGGATCTCCTCACGCACGTGCCGCCGCGCGTCGCTGCCGCGCAGGTGGCGCATGAGGTCCACGATGCGGTGCAGCTCGTCGGCCTCGAAGGCGAGGATCCACTCGTAGTCGCCCAGCGCGAACGACGCCACGGTGTTGGCCCGCACGTCCGGGTAGTCGCGCGCCATCTTGCCGTGCTCGGCGAGCATCCGGCGGCGCTCCTCGTCGGGCAGCAGGTACCACTCGTACGAGCGGACGAACGGGTACACGCAGATGTACTTCCGAGCCTCTTCACCGGCCAGGAACGCCGGGATGTGGCTCTTGTTGAACTCCGCGGGCCGGTGCAGCGCGAACTGGCTCCACACCGGCGTCGAGGCCCGGCCTAGCGGTGTGCGGCGGAAGCCGGTGTACGCGGCCTGCACCTGCTCCGGCTCCTCCGCGTGCCACCAGATCATGTAGTCCGCGTCGGCACGCAGACCGGACACGTCGTACACGCCGCGCACGACCACGCCCTTGCTCTCCAGCGCGTCCAGGTACTCCGTGGTCTCGCGGGCGGCCGCGCCCCGGTCTTCGGGGAGCTTGCCCGGCTCGGCCCGGAACACCGACCAGGCGGTGTAGCGGATGGTGTCGTTGAGTTCGCTGTAGTTCAGGCGCGCCATGTCTTCATGATGGCACCGCCGCGTTTCCCGTGGTCTGAGAGGTGATGCGGCTCGCGGCCCCGGTCGCCGTGGCGATGCACGCGGGGATGCCGACGCCGTGCAGCGCCGCTCCCGCCACGGCCAGCCCCGGCACCTCCGCCACGGCCCGCTCCACCCGCTCGACGACGTCCAGGTGCCCCACGCCGTACTGCGGCAGCCCGCCGCCCCAGCGCGTCACGTGCGTGGCGATCGGCTCGGCCGTGACGCCGGTCAGCTCGGCGAGGTCGGCCCGCACCAGCCGCACCAGCTCGTCGTCGTCCGCGCGCAGCGCGCCCGGTTCGCCGAACCGCCCCACGGAGCCGCGCACGAACAGCGCGCCGTCGCCCACGTGCGCCCACTTGCGGCTGGAGAACGTGAACGCCTTGGCGGAGAAGCCTTCCCGCGCGCCGATGAGCACGCCGGAGGCGTCCGGCACCGGCGCGTCCGGCGGCAGCGCGAGCGCGACCACGGCCATCGACGCGACCTCGACCTCGCCCAGCGCGGCGGACGCCGCGGGCGCGACCTCGCCCAGCAGCCGCCGGGCCGCGGGCGCGGGCACCGCGAGCAGCACCGCGTCGAAGTCCTCGGCCTCGTCCCCCAGGTCGAGCCGGAAACCCTCGGGCAGGCGGTGGAGCCCTCGCACGAGCGTGCGCAGCCGCACGTCCGGCTTGGCCAGCTCCACCAGCCGGTCGATGAGCGTGCCGAGCCCCCCGACGAGCGTGCCGAACACCGGCGCGGGGTTCGCGGACTTCGGCAGCAGCGACGCGGCGACCGCGGTGAGCGGGGCGGGCTCCCGGTCGAGCGCGTTCGCCAGCGCGGGAAGGGTCGCCCGCAGGCCGAGACCGTCGGCGCCACCCGCGTAGACACCACCCAGCAGCGGGTCGACGAGCCGGTCGACCAGCTCGTCACCGAACCGTTCACGCAGCAACGCGCCCAGCGACACGTCCCCGTCCAGCCGCACGGGAGGCAACCCGGCTTCTGCCGCGACCCGGCGACGGCCGTCCTCGGACAGCACGTCCGCGACGGCGTCCACCGAACCCGGCACGCCCATCACGGTGCCGCCGGGCATGCCGACCTGCCGCCCGCCGGCGCGCACCGTCGAACGGGCGCGGGTGGGATGCGTCAGCCGGTCACCCAGCCCGGTCTCCTCGACGAGGGCCAGCGCCTCCGGGCGCCGCGCGAGGAACGCCTCGGCGCCCACGTCGTAGGGCGTGCCGGCCAGCTCGATCGTCCGCAGCTTGCCGCCGAGCCGGTCGTCCGACTCGAACAGCGTGAGCTCGGCCGCGTCGCCCAGCCGCTGCCGCAGCCGGTACGCCGCCGTGGCCCCCGAGATCCCCCCACCGACGACCGCGACACGCATCACGGCTCCAGGCTGTGCACCAGCTCGGCGACCCTGGTCAGCACGGCCGGATCGGTACCGGGCGGCACCCCGTGCCCCAGGTTGAAGATGTGCCCCGCCGCGGCGCGGCCCTCGGCGACGATCCGGCGGACCTCCGCTTCGATCACCGGCCAGGAGGCGCCGAGCAGCGCCGGGTCGAGGTTGCCCTGCACGGCGGGCGCGGGCGAGCCGTCCGCGGTCAGCCGGCGCACGGCCTCGTCCAGCGGGATCCGCCAGTCCACGCCGACCACGTCGGCACCGGCCTCCCGCATCGCGGTCAGCAGTTCACCCGTGCCCACGCCGAAGTGGATGCGCGGCACGTCGTACTCCGCGAGCCCGCGCAGCACCTTCGCCGAGTGCGGCAGCACGAACTCGCGGTACTCGCGCAGCGACAGCGCACCGGCCCACGAGTCGAACAGCTGCACCGCGTCCGCCCCGGCGTCCAGCTGGACCTTCAGGAAGGTCAGCGCCATGGTCGCCAGCCGGTCGGCCAGCGTGTGCCACAGCTCAGGCTCGGAGCGCATGAGCGCCTTCGTGTGCTCGAAGTGGCGGCTCGGGCCGCCCTCGATGAGGTACGAGGCGAGCGTGAACGGCGCGCCGGCGAACCCGATCAGCGGCGTGTCTCCCAGCCGCTCGACCAGCAGCCGGACGCCCGCGGCCACGGGGGCGACCTGCTCTGGCGCCAGCTCGGGCAGCGCCGCGACCGCCGCCGCGTCCCGCACGGGCTCCGCGATGACCGGCCCGGTGCCCGGCACGATCTCGATCCCGACGCCCGCCGCGTAAGGCGGGACGACGATGTCGCTGTAGAGGATCGCCGCGTCCACGCCGTGCCTGCGGACCGGCTGCAGCGTGATCTCGGCGAGCATCTCCGGGTCGAAGCAGGACTGGAGCATCGGCACGCCCTCGCGCAGCGCGCGGTACTCGGGCAGCGAGCGGCCCGCCTGGCGCATGAACCACACGGGCACCCGGGACGGGCGGCCGCCGCGGGCGGCGACCAGCAGGGGTGCCGTCGACAGATCGCGCTGAGCCCGCCGGCGCGACGGGGCAGAAGTAGACATCGCGTTCATCGTGCCACGCGCCCGGGCGCCGCCTTCCTTCGGCGCGTCTACGCCCCCACCGCGAAGATCGGTCCTAGAGTCGGCCGGGTGACCGCGATGACGCAGGCGCCAGACCTCTTCCGCAAAGCTGTCGCGGCGCTGCAGACCGTCCGGCCCCGGCCGGAGATGACCCTCGAAGCCGTCCGCGCGCCGCAGCGGCTGGCTCCGTGGGCCTACGCGCTCAGCTGCGAGACCACCGGCCCCGCCGACGTCCCCGCGTCCGGGCGGCTGGTGCTGCTGCACGACCCGGAGGGCCAGGAGGCGTGGCACGGGGTGCTGCGGATGGTGGTCTTCGTGCGGGCCGAGCTGGACCGCGAGCTGGCCACCGACCCGTTCCTGCCCACCGTCGGCTGGTCGTGGCTGACCGACGCGCTGGAGCATTCGGGGGCCACCTGGACCGCGTTGGGCGGCACCGTCACCGAGACCTCGTCCGCGCGGTTCGGCGAGATCTCGGGCCCCGCCCGCACCGACGACCTCGAGCTGCGCGCGTCCTGGACGCCGCTGGACGAGCACCTCGAACCCCACGGCGAGGCGTTCCTGCAGCTCATGTCGAGCGTCGCCGGACTTCCCCCGGTCGGGGTCACCCTCTTCGGGCACCGGCAGGCCTGAACCCCGGAGCCGACTTCCGGTCCCGTTCCCTCGATGGGGGCGGTTACGGCCCTTGCGAACAGTGAGGGCAGTCTTTAGTGCGTTCTGGTGAACGCTCTCCCCGTACGGCTTGACGCGGGCTACTTTGGTGCCCGAGCAGATGCACGGGCCGTATGCACGAGCATCCGCGGCAGCTCAATCTTCCTCTATCGTGTTCGCTCCGCAAGCCGTTAGCCACTGGTCGTGTACTAACCCATTCGTGTTACAAAGACACCAGTTAGTAACTACTCGATCGGGATAGATACCCGTTCGATCCCCCCGCGGACGCCCGGAGACGGCTCGAGTGCTCCTTCGACGACACCACTTTCGGTCTAGAGCTGGCGCGGCTAATTGGCCGAAAGTCCCGGTGCCGGTCGGGGGGCACGACCGACTCCAGGGAGGTAGTGACGTGGCTGCCGTCGGCTTATCTCAGGCCGTCAGATCCACGCCAGCCGGTGCTTTGCCGGCGAGCATGGTTCCGCACCCGCGGGAAGAGCTGTTTTCCGTACTGGTGGTCGATGACCACCCGCTGCTCAGGGAGGCTATAGCCGCACGACTCGCTCAGATGGGAGCGGGCACCGTTCACGAAGCTGCCACGGTCGCCGAGGCACGTGCCAGGGCGAGTGCGACAGGTCCGTGCGACCTGGCGATCCTCGACCTGGGGCTGCCCGACGGCTCCGGCATCGAGCTGGTGACGGAGCTCCGCAACCACGGCTGGCCCCGCATCGTCGTACTGGCGTCCTCGGACGACCCGTACGCCGTGCGGTCGGCGTTCCAGGCGGGCGCCCAGGCGTACCTGCTCAAGTCGGCCTCGCCCATGGTGGTGACGGACGGCGTCCGGCGGGTGCTCGAGGGCGGCGTGTACGCGGACCCGAGCGTGGCACCGGTGCTGGCCACCGGCACGCGGGTCCCGGGCACGGACAACACCCCGCGCGAACTGTCCGCACGTGAGGTGGAGGTTCTCCAGCTCGTGGCGGACGGCCAGTCCAACAAGGAGATCGGCGAGGAGCTCAGCCTCTCCGCGCTCACCGTCAAGTCGCACCTGTCCCGGATCGGGCGCAAGCTCGGCACCGGCGACCGGGCGCAGATGGTGGCACTGGCGATGCGCGCGGGCGTCATCCGCTGACCGAGGCGAACCGCTCTGCGGGACGGGTCCACCAGGCGCGGTCGACCCGTCCCGTAGGGTGGAAAGCTGTGGAAACCGCAGATCACGGCCCCGAGGCTCCTGAACCGATCCTGTTGAGGGAACCGGCGGACGGGACGCCTCCCGTGATCTCCGACCCGGTCGAGCTGGCCAGGGCGAGCGAGAAGCTCGCCGCGGGCACCGGCGCGATCGCGGTCGACACCGAACGCGCTTCGGGGTACCGGTACTGGCCCAAGGCCTACCTCGTGCAGCTGCGCCGTGAGGGCGCGGGCACGTTGCTGGTGGACCCGATCGCGCTCGACGGCGAGCTGGAGCCACTGCGGCAGGCTATCAACGGCGAGGAGTGGGTGCTGCACGCCGCCTCGCAGGACCTGCCGTGCCTGGCCGAACTCGACCTCGCCCCGGCGAGCCTGTTCGACACCGAGCTGGCCGGGCGGCTGGCGGGCTACGAGCGCGTCGCGCTCGGCACGCTCGTCGAGCTGCTGCTGGGGTACCGCCTCGAAAAGGGGCACAGCGCGGCCGACTGGTCGAAGCGGCCGCTTCCCGTCGACTGGCTGAACTACGCGGCGCTCGACGTCGAACTGCTCGTGCCGCTGCGGGAGAAGCTCGAGGCCGAGCTGGCCGCGCAGGGCAAGCTGGAGTGGGCGCGGCAGGAGTTCGAAGCCGTCCGCACGGCGGCCCCGCCCGCCCCGCGCGCCGAGCCGTGGCGTCGCGTGTCGGGCATCCACAAGGTGCGCAGCGCGCGGGGTCTCGCGGCGGTGCGTGCGCTGTGGGAGGCGCGTGACGAGCTGGCCCGCAAGCGCGATCGCGCGCCGAGCCGGGTGCTGCCGGACAGCGCGATCATCAACGCCGTGCTGTCGGAGCCGAAGAACGTGGCGGAGCTGCAGGCGCTGCCCGTGTTCGGCGGACGCGTGCAGCGGCGCTACACGGGGAACTGGTTCCGGCACCTGCAGGCGGCGCGGGCGCTGCCCCGCGAGGAGCTGCCGAACCCCTCCCAGCCGAACGACGGCCCGCCACCGGCCAACCGCTGGGCCGACAAGGACCCGGACGCCGCGGCCCGCCTCGCCGCGGCGCGGACGGCGCTGAACCGCATCGCGGAGCACCACCAGCTGCCGGTGGAGAACCTCCTGCTGCCCGACCTGCTGCGCCGCACCTGCTGGCGGCCGCCGGAGGACCGCTCGCCGGAGGGCGTGGCCGAGGCGCTGCGTGCCGGAGGCGCCCGCCCGTGGCAGGTCGAGCTGACCGCCGGGGAGCTCTCGCAAGCCCTCCAGGTGAAGGCGAAGTAGCGGGGGTCGCTGGGCGGCTTTCGGGGCCGTTGGGGGTCGCCGGGGGGCGGTGGGCCTTCCGGATCCCGATTTCGCGCGGCCGCTGCCACGGCACGCGCGAGGCGCGTGCCGTGGCAGCGCGAGGCGCCGCTGGGAAGCTGCGGCCACCCGGCATGCGCCAAGCAGTGAGCCATTCCAGCGCCGAGCGCGACCCGGCGAGAGGCCAGATTCGCGAGGGCGGTGGCGCCATGCCGACGCCACAACCGGCACATGCGAAGCGGTGGACCGCGCGGCGAGAGGCCGCGTTCCCGAGGGGCGTGGCGAAGGCCCAGCACGGGGCGCCGCTCAGGTGACCGCCGCCGTTGGCGGCGCTCCATGGCCAGGCGCCGTGCCTCGCGCGGGCGCGAGAGGTGGCATTCGCGAGGCCGCGAGTGGCTCCCGGAGCCGTGCGCAGCCGCCCCGCCTATCGCAGCCGTCCCGCCGCCCCTGTCACCCGCTGCCCTCCCGCCCATCGCCGCCGCCCTGCCCATCGGAGCCGCCCCGCCGTCAGCGCCCCGCCGCCAGCCGCCCCGCCCATCGCAGCTGCCCTCCCGCCAGCGCCCCCGCCCCCAGCGCCCTCGCCGCCAGCCACCCTCCCGCCAGCGCCCCGCCGCCAGCCGCCGCGTCCCCGGGAGTGGTGTGTCCCACTCGACCGGACCACGCCCCTGGTTACCCGTGGGTAACAAGGGCTATGGTGCGGATGTACATCCTTCACCTCTTTCCGTGAGGAGCAACCGTGGCCGCAACACCCCTGGCGCCGACCGCGCGGGCGGTGCGCACCGTGGCCTTCGTCGACGGGGTCCGCACCCCGTTCGGCAAGGCGGGCGAAAAGGGCATCTACGCCAACACCCGGGCCGATGACCTCGTGGTCAAGGTCATCCGCGAGCTGCTGCGCCGGCACCCCGAGCTGCCGCCCGAGCGCGTCGACGACGTCGCCATCGCCGCCACCACCCAGACCGGTGACCAGGGCCTGACGATCGGCCGCACCGCCGCGCTGCTGGCCGGCCTGCCCAAGTCCGTCCCCGGCTTCGCGACCGACCGCATGTGCGCCGGCGCGATGACCGCGGTCACCTCCGTCGCGGGCGGCATCGGCTTCGGCGCCTACGACATCGCCATCGCGGGCGGCGTCGAGCACATGGGCCGCCACCCGATGGGCGAGGGCGTCGACCCCAACCCGCGCATCATCGCCGACAAGCTGGTCGACCCCACCGCACTCGTGATGGGCCAGACCGCCGAGAACGTGCACGACCGCTTCCCGGCGATCACCAAGCAGCGCGCCGACGAGTACGCCGCGCAGAGCCAGGAGCGCTACGCCGAGGCCGTCAAGACCGGCAAGATCGGCCCCGAGCTGGTGCCGGTCGCGATCCGCAACCCGGAGCTCGGCTGGGGCCTGGCCACCGAGGACGAGCCGCCCCGCCCCGGCACCACCGTGGAGCAGCTGGCGAAGCTCAAAACGCCGTTCCGCCCGCACGGCCGCGTCACCGCGGGCAACGCCGCGGGCCTCAACGACGGCGCGACCGGCGCCATCCTCGCGGACGAGGACACCGCCCGCGAGCTGGGCCTGCCCGTCGGCATGCGGCTGGTCGGCTACTCCTTCGCCGGGGTCGAGCCCGAGGTGATGGGCATCGGCCCGGTGCCCGCCACCGAGAAGCTGCTCGCCCGCACCGGTCTGTCCATTGAGGACATCGGCCTGTTCGAGATCAACGAGGCGTTCGCCGTGCAGGTGCTCGCCTTCCTCGACCACTTCGGCATCGACCAGACCGACACCCGCGTCAACCCGTGGGGCGGCGCGATCGCGTGCGGCCACCCGCTCGCGTCCTCCGGCGTCCGGCTGATGACGCAGCTCTCGCGCCAGTTCGCCGAGCACCCCGAGGTCCGCTACGGCCTGACCACGATGTGCATCGGTATCGGCATGGGCGGTTCCGTGCTCTGGGAGAACCCGAACCACGACGGGAGCGACAAGTGACTTTCACGGCAGAACAAGCGAAAGCCGCGTTCCCCGACGAGGTCGTGACGAAGGCCGTCACGCGGCTGGTGCGCGTACCGGGGTTGGACAAGCCCGTCGCGCTGATCACCCTCGACAACGGCCACGACCACACGCGGCCGTCCACCTTCGGGCCGCAGGGCCTGGCGAGCCTGAACGCCGCGCTGGACGAGGCGTTCGCCGCCGAGCCCACCGCGATCGCGGTCACCGGCAAGCCGTTCATCTTCGCCGTCGGCGCGGACCTGTCCGGTGTGGAAGCGGTTTCCGACCCGGCGCTGGCGCGGGAGATCGCCGAGACCGGGCACACCGTGTTCCGCCGCCTGACGGACTCGAAGATCCCGACGTTCGCCTTCGTCAACGGCGCGGTCATGGGTGGCGGCCTGGAGCTGGCGCTGTCCTGCCACTACCGCACGCTGTCGGAGAACACCGCGGCCATCTCGTTCCCCGAGGTGTTCCTCGGCCTGTTCCCGGGCTGGGGCGGCACGCAGCTGCTGCCGAACCTCATCGGGCCCGACGCCGCGGTCACCGTGATCATCGAGAACGCGCTGAACCAGAACAAGATGCTCAACGTGGCCAAGGCCGCGGAGCTGGGCATCGTGGACGAGGTGCTGGGCTCGGCGGACTTCCTCGAGCAGTCGCTGGCGTGGCTCGCCAAGGTCGTCAACGGCGAGGTCACCGTGCAGCGCCGCGAGATCGACCGCGGCGAGGCCTGGGACAACGCGATCGCCCGCGCACGGTCCATTGTGGACGGCAAGACGCACGGCGCGTCGCCGGGTGCGGCGAAGGCCGTGGAGCTGCTGGAGCTGGCGCGGAACAACGACCTCGACGCGGGCTACGCCGCCGAGACCGACGCGCTCGCCGAGCTGCTGCTCGACGACACGCTGCGGGCGGGGCTGTACTCGTTCAACCTGGTCAACAAGCGCGCGAAGCGGCCGGCCGGTGCGCCGGACAAGTCGCTGGCGCGCAAGGTGGGCAAGGTCGGCGTCGTCGGCGCCGGTCTGATGGCCTCTCAGCTGGCGCTGCTGTTCGTGCGGCGGCTGAAGGTGCCGGTCGTGCTCACCGACGTGGACCAGGCGCGCATCGACAAGGGTGTGTCCTATGTGCACGGTGAGGTGGATAAGCTTCAAGCCAAGCTTCGTATTTCGCCGGACGAGGCGAACCGGCTGAAGGCTCTGGTGTCCGGCTCGCTGGACAAGGCGGCCTTCGCGGACGCGGACTTCGTGATCGAGGCCGTGTTCGAGGAGATGGGCGTCAAGCAGCAGGTGTTCGGCGAGCTGGAGTCCTACGTCTCGCCGGAGGCCATCCTCGCGACCAACACCTCGTCGCTGTCGGTGAGCGAGATGGCGTCGAAGCTGCAGCACCCGGAGCGGGTCGTCGGCTTCCACTTCTTCAACCCGGTCGCGGTGCTGCCGCTGCTGGAGATCGTGCGTGGCGAGAAGACCGACGACGCGTCGCTCGCGACCGCGTTCGCGCTGGGCAAGCAGCTGAAGAAGTCCAGCGTGCTGGTCAAGGACGCGCCGGCGTTCGTGGTGAACCGGCTGCTGCTGCGCTTCCTCGGCGAGGTGCTGACGGCGATCGACGAGGGCACGCCGTTCGACGTGGCCGACCACGCGCTCGACCCGCTGGGCCTGCCGATGTCGCCGCTGGTGCTCACGCAGCTCGTCGGCCCGGCGATCGCGCTGCACGTGGGTGAGACGCTGCACGCGGCGTTCCCCGACCGGTTCGGCGTCAGCGAGAACCTCAAGCGGTTCGTCGACTCGGGCAAGACCGCCGTGTGGCAGTGGGACTCGTCGGGCCAGCAGACCGTCGACCCGGAGGTCGCCGAGCTGTGGCAGCAGGGTGACAAGCCGTCGACCGCCGAGGAGGTGCGCGAGCGCGCGCTGTCGGCGATCGCCGAGGAGATCCGCATCATGCTCGACGAGGGCGTGGTCGCGGAGGCGCAGGACATCGACCTGTGCCTGATCCTCGGGGCGGGCTGGCCGTTCTGGCTGGGCGGCATCACGCCGTACCTGGACCGGACGGGCATCTCGACGAAGGTCAACGGCAAGCCGTTCCTGGCGCCGGGCCTCGCCTCGGTGCCGGCGTAGGTTCCTGGCGGCGGAGGGCCACCCCGGCCCTCCGCCGCAGGGGATCAACCGTCCTCTGTGGACCGGCGGGTGAGTACCAGCGGACCGTCCTCGGTGACCGCGACCGTGTGTTCGGAGTGGGCCGTGCGCGAGCCGTCCGCCGAGCGGATCGTCCAGCCGTCCGGGTCGTAGACGATGCGGTCCGTCGTGCGGGCGAACCACGGTTCCAGCGCGAGCGTCAGCCCCGGGCGGAGCTTCATCCCGCGGCCCGGCTGCCCCTTGTTCGACACGTGCAGGTCCTCGTGCATGGTGCGGCCGATGCCGTGCCCGCCGAACTCCGTGTTCACCGGGTAGCCGTAGTCGTGGGCGACCGTCCAGATCGCCGCCGAGATGTCCCCGATGCGGTTGCCCGGCCGCGCCGCCTCGATGCCGGCCTCCAGCGCCTCCTCGGTCGCGCGGATGAGCCGCAGGTCCTCCTCCGCGGGGGTGCCGACGATGACCGTCCGGGCCGAGTCCGCCGCCCAGCCGTCGATCGTGACCGCGAGGTCCGCGGTGAGCACGTCGCCGTCGCGGAGCGTGTAGTCGTGGGGCAGGCCGTGCAGGACCGCGTCGTTGACCGAAAGGCAGATGACATTGCGGAACGGGCCCTTGCCGAACGAGGGCGCGTAGTCCCAGTAGCACGACTCGGCCCCGCGCCGCTTGATCATGCCGCGCACGTGGTGCTCCAGGTCCAGCAGGTTGACGCCCACGTCGGCGAGCCTGCCGACCTCGGTGAGCACCTCGGCGACGAAACGCCCCGTCACGTGCATGCGCTCGATCTCGGCGGGCGTCTTCAGTTCAATCACGAATACCTCGCGTCGCAGGATGGTCGGTATAGTTATACCGCTACCCTAGCACCTCGCCGGTATAGTAATACGCCCTACGTGTCCTCCGGGTCGGCGCCCGTGCGGCCGCCGGACTCCAGCGTGGCGATCGCGGCGACGTCCTGCGCGTCCAGCTCGAAGTCGAAGATGTCGATGTTCTCGCGGATGCGCTGGGGGTTCACGGACTTCGGGATCGCCACGAGGTCCATCTCGATGTGCCACCGCAGCACGATCTGCGCCGGCGTCCGGCCGTGCTTGCGGGCGATCGTGGTGAGGATCTCGTGCTCCAGCATCCGGCCGCGCGCCAGCGGGCTCCACGACTCGGTCACGATGCCGTGCTCGGCGTGGAACCCGCGCAGCTGCGCCTGCTGCAGGTGCGGGTGCAGCTCGACCTGGTTGACCGCCGGCACGACCTCCGCCTCGTCCAGCAGCCGCCGCAGGTGCGGGATCGCGAAGTTCGACACGCCGATCGCCCGCGCCCGGCCGTCGGCGAGGATCTTCTCCAGCGCACGCCACGTCTCGACGTAGAGGTCCTGGCTGGGCACCGGCCAGTGGATCAGGTACAGGTCCACGTAGTCGAGGCCCAGCTGCCGCAGGCTCCCGTCGAACGCCTTCAGCGCCCGCTCGTAGCCGTGCTCGGTGTTCCACAGCTTCGTGGTGACGAACAGCTCCTCGCGCGGCAGCCCGCTCGACTTCACGGCAGCGCCGACGCCGCGCTCGTTGTGGTACAGCGTCGCGGTGTCGATGCTGCGGTACCCGGCCTCGATCGCGGTGTGCACCGCCTGTTCGACCTCGTCATCCGGGATCTTGTACACCCCGAAACCGAGGCTGGGCATCTCGACGTCGTTGTTCAACCGCTTCGCAGGAACCATTACTGCACGATAACTCCCCTGGACGATCAGGGCTTGTCGCCGAGGGGGTTCAGGTTCTCCAGCTTCCCGTCGGCCGCCACGAGCAGCAGGTCCGCCATCGTGAACTTCTCCCCGCGACCCAGCCACGGCCGCCACTCCGGGTCACGCACGATCGAATACCGGCTGGCCTCCATGCAGCGGTGGAACACCTCGGCGACGATGCGGCCGCCGACGCCGTTGAGGTGCCCGTCGTTCACCTCCGCCTCCCGCAGCACGTAGAACCACAGCGGCGTGTTCTCGACGAGCTGGTTGACCAGCTCCTGGGGCAGCTGTGCGAGGTCCGCGCCGCCCTTGCCGGTGCGGATCTGGTCGGCGGTCAGCGGCCGCTCCCCCATCAGCTCGGCCATCTGCTGCCCGGTCGCGAGCTCGACCATGTTGGCGCGCAACAGGTTCCGGTACGCGAGGTTGCGCTGCACGTCGTCCTGCGCGAGCCCCTGCTCGATCCCCGCGAAGGACCCCGCCGGCAGCGCGTGGAGCGGGTTGGCCAGCAGGGTGTCGATGCGGCGCGCCATGTTCAGGCCCGGCCCGTGGAAGGGCTGGTCGAACTCCGAGAAGTCGAACAACCGCCGCCAGTCCACGATCCAGTTCGTCGGCAGGCGCAGGTTGTCCCCGAAGTTCGGCTCGTCGAGGTCGGCCGGGTCGTTCGTGAAGCTGAGCGTGCCGGACGTGCCGCTGAACACGAACAGCAGGAACAACGTGCCCTGCAGGTTCGGCGGCGAGTCGAACACGCGGTTCCACAGGTAGGCGTCGCGGATCATGCTGTGCCCCAGGCGGAACGCGGCGACCGAGAACTCCACCGGCATGGTCGCCGGGCCGCCGGCGGCCGTCGCCTCGAAGAACTTCCGGCCGTGCGCGTACACGTCGTCCACCACGACCGGCTTGACGATCTTGGGCAGGTAGTCGTGGCGCAGCACCCACTGGTAGTGGCGCACGACCTCCTCACGCGCCCGCTCGAACAGCAGCGCGCTCGGCACGCTCTGCGCCGCCAGCCGGTCCACCACGCGGTTGTGGAAGTTGATGAACGCCACGTGGGTCTGGGCGACCGCGAGGTTCTCGTCGTTGCGGGCGTCGGGGATCAGCGCCGCGCGCTCGTCCCGCTTGGTGGGGCCGCTGCCGGCACGCGGCAGGTCGAACCCGGTGCGGTTGACGTTCACCCCGGCGTCGTCGCCCGGCACGAGCGCGGTGGTGCCGATGCGCAGCTTGATGCCGTCGGGCTGGTAGAACCGCTTGTCCTCGGGGTGCCGCGGTCCGCGGCCGTAGAGCGAGTCGAGGTCGAACGCCGGGGTGCGGCCCTGCACGAGCTCGTCCACGGTGACGTCCTCGCCGAGCGAGGCGGCGGTGCGGTCCATGGTGAGGTCGTGGTCGACGAACTGGCCGAGGTAGGTGAACCCGGCGGGGATGTCCCCGTCCGGGGAGTCGCCGCGGGCCGTCATCGCCTTCGCCAGCTCCTGCAGCAACGCGGAGTCCAGCCGCGGCCCCTTGCGGGTGGGATCGATGCGGGAGAACCGGAACCGCCGCGGTTCGGCTTCCGGTGCGGGCCACCAGTGGTGCGGCTCGCCGTTGCGGTCGAGACCGAACTCGCCCTCGTTGACGATGTAGTAGGTCTTCTGCGTGTGGCGTCGCATCTCGCCTCCTCCAGTTCGGGTGCGGGCCACGCTGCTCCCGCGCGCGGGGCGGGCACACCTCCGAAAGGGCGATACCGGGAAATCGGTGACCTAAGTCCCTGCCGGCAGCAAGACAGTCACCGACAACCCGCCTCCCACAACGGGTTCCGCCGAAACGTGGCCGCCGTGGGCCTCCACGGCCGCGCGCACGATCGACAAGCCGAGCCCGGCGCCCGACCGCGCGGTGCGGGCGACGCCTGCCCGCCGGAACGGCTCGAACAGTTCGCTGACCGTCGCGGGATCGACGAGCCCGCCGGAGGACCGCACGCGCAGGGTGGACCAGCGCGGCCCGGTACCGGTGGTGACCTCGATCCAGCCGTGTTCGACGTTGTGCCGCACGGCGTTCTCCAGCAGGTTGCCCGCGATCCGTTCCAGGAGCGCCGGATCACCGTGCACCGGCGCGGGTTCCGTCGCGAAGCGGGCGGAAATCCCGCGCTGGTCGGCCTCGCCGCGCACCGCGCGCCAGGCGCTCGACACGAGCGTCACCAGGTCAGTGGGTTCGTTCACCGCCAGCCCGGCGCCGTCGGTGCGCGCGAGCAGCAGGAGCGAGTTCACCAGCTGCCCGGCGCGTTCGGTCGCGTCGCGGACGACGCCCGCCATCCGGCGCAGCTCGGCGGGATCGGCGTCCGGATCGGACAGCGTGACGTCCAGTTCGGTGCGGATGACCGACAGCGGCGTGCGCAGCTCGTGGCTGGCGTTCGCGACGAAGTGGCGCTGGGCCTCGAACGCGGCCTGCAGCCGGTCGAGCATCGCGTCGAAGGTGTGCGCCAGCTCCGCCAGCTCACCCTTGGAGTCCACGTCGCCGATGCGTTCACCGAGTGACTCGACGGACAGCCGCCGCGCGGTGCCGGTGATCTCCCGCAGCGGGCGCAGCACCCGCGAGGTGAAGGTCCACGCGAGGATCGCGGTGGCCGCGACGACGCAGAAGAACGCGATCGAGCCGAACAGCAGCACCTTGTCGCGCGCGTGGTCACGCATGTGCGTGGCCAGCGCGGTGGCGTCCACGTCCACGCCGTCCACGCGCACGACCGTGCCCGGCGGCAGTTGCGGGACCGCCGCGACGGCGTCCCCGACCAGCGTCCAGGCGAGCCAGAGCAGCACGAGGCTCACGCCGGCGGCCAGCCCGGTCGCGAGCAGCGTGATCCGCGCCCGCAGGCTGTTCCCCGGCAGCAGCCCGCCGCGCGGGCTCACCCCTTCGTCGAACCGGCGTCCGGCACCCGGTATCCCGACCCCACCACGGTCTCGATGATGCCAGGCTCCCCCAGCTTCTTGCGCAGGGTCATCACCGTCACGCGCACGGTGGTGGTGAACGGGTCGGCGTTCTCGTCCCACACCCGCTCCAGCAGCTCCTCGCTGCTGACGACCGCGCCCTTGGCCGCCATCAGGACCTCGAGCACGCCGAACTCCTTGCGCGTCAGCTCGACGGGCCCGCTGCCGCGGCGCACGGTGCGGCGGGCCGGGTCCAGCTCCACGTCTCCCGCGGCGAGCAGCGGCGGCGCGGCCGGGGTGGCCCGCCTGCCGAGCGCCCGCACGCGGGCGACCAGCTCGGGGAAGGCGAACGGCTTGGCCAGGTAGTCGTCGGCGCCGAGGGACAGGCCCTCGACGCGGTCGGACACGGTGCCGCTGGCGGTCAGCATCAGGACGCGGGTCAGCTCTCCCGACGCGACGATCTCCTTGCACAGGTCGTCCCCGGACATGCCGGGCAGGTCGCGGTCCAGCAGCACCACGTCGTAACGGGTGACGGTGGCCTTCTCGTGCCCGTCGTCGCCGTTGAGCGCGACGTCCACCGCCATGCCTTCGCGGCGGAGCCCGCGGGCGATGGCGTCCGCGAGCGGCTCTTCGTCCTCGACTACCAGAACTCGCACGTCAACCACCGTGCCACAGATTCCTGAGAGATGTCTGTGGGCGGTTCACAGGCCCACTGTGACGTAGCGCTGGCCCGCGAAGTTCTCCACTTCGACGGCGGTCACGTCGGCAGGCGCGACGAGCGCGGCGCCCGACAGCTTCGTGCCGTCGTGCTCACCGGCCTCCGACACCAGCCAGCTGCCCGCCTCTTCCCGCGTGCCGTCACGGGACACGACGAACAAGCGGCACTTCTGGCCACGCGGGATCCCGGCGACCGACGCGTCGAGCCGGACCCAGCCCGCGGCGGGCTGGACGGACACGCTCATCTTCGCCCCTGTCGCGGCGTCGGTGGCCGACGCGGTCTTCGTGCCCGCGGGCGCCGCGGCCTGCGCGGCACCACTGGGCGCGGTGGTCCGGCCGAGTGCCACCCCACCTCCGGCGAGCGCCACGGCGACCGCGACCGCGGCGACGCCGACGACCGTCCGCCGCTTGCGCAGCTGGGCGCCGCTCTCCTCCCGGACGCGCCGCAGCGTCCGCTGCAACACCAGGTCCCCGCCCTCGGGCGGGCCGTCGAGCAACGCCTCCGGCGGCAGGTCCGCCAACGCGGCGTGGGCCATCCGCAACTCCGCCAGTTCCGCCTGGCAGCGCCGGCACGAAGCCAGGTGCTGCTCCATCGCACGCATCTCCTGCAGGTCCAGTGCGCCGAGCACGTAAGCACCCAATGCGCGGGATTCGTGCTCGGGAATCACACAGTCACCTCCGAAAAAGCCACTTGCCTGCTCCCGCCAAAAGTCTGCCGCATCGCTCTGAGGGCGTAGTACGACCGCGACTTGACCGTGCCGGGTGGCACGCCGAGGGTCTCCGCCGCCTCCGCGACGCTGCGGCCGCGGAAGTAGATCTCGGTCAGCACGTCCCGGTGCTCCGGCGACAGCCGTTCGAGTGCGTCCAGCACGAGCATCGAGTTCACCACCGAATCGGCGTGGTCGGCCTGCACGGCCGTGGTCACCGGGGTCTCGGCGACCTCCGCCGGGCGGGCGGCCTTCGCGCGGTAGCGGTCGGTGACGATGTTGCGCGTCACCGTCAGCAGCCAGCCGCGCACCGACCCCTTGCCGTTGACGAGCGAGTCGGGGTGCCGCCAGGCACGCACCAGTGTCTCCTGGACGACGTCCTCGGCGGCGGCCCTGTCGTTCGTCAGCCGGGTCGCGTAGGCGAGCAGCGCCCGCCCGTGCTCCTCGTAGAGCGATCGGATCAGTGCCTCGTCGGCGACCGCCGCTCGTTTGCGGGCCCAGAGAGCCGGCATCCGGTCACTCCTCGTTCTCTCAGTAGCTCACGCTCCCCGGGTCCGCGCCCGCGGCACCCGAGGAGGAGCTGGTCAGTGGTTTCTTGCCTTCGGCGACCTTGCAGCCGGCCGGTTCGACCTCGAACCAGACGCCGTTGACGCCGTGGCCGTTGGCCTGTCCCGGCGCGGTGTCCTTGGCGTACCGGTAGACGGGCCAGCCGCCGACGGTCACCTGCACGCTGCCGTCGCTGCGGGTGACCTTGCCGACGAGCTTCGGGTCGACGCCGTTGACGGCGACCTCGCCGTTGGCCAGCAGCGGGGGCCACGCGGTCGCGCACGCGCCGTCGCAGTTGGACTTCGACGGCTTCTTGGTGTCCTTCGTGTAGAGGTAGAGCGTCATCCCGTTCTGGTCGGTGAGCACCGTGTCCAGCCCCGGGATGTTCGTGGTGTTGATCGCGGTCTGCCGTTCGGCGCTCGCGGCCTTGCCGCCGCCCGGGGTGAGCGCGTGCCACAGGCCGCCGACGTCCTGGCCCTTGGCCTGGCCCGCCGCGGAGTCCTTGGCGTAGCGGTAGACCGGCCAGCCCTTGACGGTGACCTGCTTGCTGCCGTCGCTGCGGGTCACCGTGCCGACGAGCGCGGGGTCCACGCCCTGCACGTCGACCGAGCCGGTGGCCATCACCGGCGGCCACGCCGTGGCGCAGTCACCGTCGCAAGTGGACGCCGGCGGGTTCGCGGTGTCCTTGTCGAACCGGTAGAGGGTCCTGCCGTTTTCGTCGGTGAGCACCTGGCCGAGCCCGGCCACCTCGGCGGCGACCAGCTTGGTCGTGTTCTGGGCGACCGCCTGGCGCTGCACGACGACGGAGGTCGGGGCGGGGCCCGCGGGCGCCGCGCCGGAACCGGTGGTGGCGCTGCAGGCGCCGAGCAGGCCGAGGCCGGCGACGGCCACGATCGAGAGGACAGGGCGCGCGGTCATGTCTGCTTCTCCTTCGCTGGGGCGGGGTTCCGGGGAGGAACCGGCACCCGGCACACGGCTCCCGGTGCGGTCCGGTTCAGCGTTGGAAGCGCTTTCCGGACCGCACCGGGGAACCCGTCACTCCTTGCAGGTACGGCCCGTGTTGATGCAGTTGACCAGGCGCCACATGATGCGCTGCGACATCACGTTGGCGAAGTCGTCGTGGTCGGACAGCGGGTTGTGGTGCTCCTCCGGGAAGGAGTCCACTTTGTACTGACCGGCCAGCTGGACCGCCCGCGGGATGTCGTAGGTCAGCGTGACCCGCAGCTGCGGCACCGCGACGAACCCGCGCTTGCAGCGCCCGTTCGCGTCGGGGAACACGATGTGCGTGCGGTGGTTGGCGCTGTCGATGTTCTTGCCGTCCCAGCAGCTGGGGAAGTCGTGGATCCGCTCGACCTTGCTGCCCTCGGGGCAGATCGGGTACTTGTCGAGGATCCGGTCCTCCATGCCGGTGCAGGTCCACGCCGCACGCGCGTTGGCGGTGCCGTTGGTGCTCTGCTTGGCGTCACCGGTGAGCACGCGCAGGAACTTCGGCATCGCCCGCACCCGGGTCACCGGGCTGCCGCGGAACGTGAGCGAAACGGTGGCGGGGCGCTGGATCTCCCCGTCGTTGCCGGACAGTTCGTTGTTCTCGTCCGGGCCGGGCAGCTGGCTCGCGCTCGTGGACGCGGCCGCGCTCGACGACGGCGCCGTCGTGCCGCCGCCATTGCCACCGTTGCCGCCGCGGCCCCGCTTGCGCTGGTTGTCCGCCGCGGCGAGCGTGCCGGCGCCGTCGCTGTTCTGGTCGCCGTTGTCGATGCCGTTGCTGGTGGCGTCCTTGACCCCGCACGTGGCGAGGTCGGCGCCCGCGTCCACCTGCTGCCCGGTGGCCTGGCTGATCTTGTCGATGCTGGCCTTGCGCTGGGCCTTCAGCGGTTCGAGCACCTGCGCCTGCGCCTGCGCGTCCTGCTTGTCCGCCAGCTGCTGGTCGGCGGCCGCGGCCTGCTGGTCGAGGTTGCCCAGCTCGCTGTCGACCGTGGCCATCGCCTGGTCCGGCACGTTGTCCAGCTGGCTCGCGACGTCGGGGCAGTCCACGCGCGGGGTCACCGCGTCCTGGGCGGCCTGGTCGCGCTCGGCCTGCACGTCGGCCTCCTCGGCCGACTCGGGCGCGTTGGTCTCCTCGTCCTCGGTGTCGATGCGCACGACCGGCCAGAAGTAGGCGGACTTGTCGCCGTTCTTGCAGGTGGTGCCGCCCGCCAGGAGGCTCTTGTTGTTGGAGTCCGCGTTGGTGGTCAGGTTGCCGACGTAGTCGTGCAGGTGCTGGGCGCCGTTGCGGACGCCGGGCTGCGCGATGAAGTTGTCCGGGTTGAAGTGCTGGTTCTCGTTCTTGCCGCAGTCCACCGTGAACGTCCCGGTGGACGCGCCGCGCTGCGGTCTCGGCGTCTTCACGTTGGGCGCCACGGTGGTGATGTCGACGAAGAACGCCTTGTCCACCGCGTCCGCGTTCGCGGAACCGGCGTCACCTGCGGTGGTCGCGACGACGATGCCGCTGACCGCGAGCGCGGCGCCCAGCAGCCCGGTCGCGATCTTGGTTCTGCGACTGACGCGATGTCGGCCTTCGGTGCGGGCCATGAACTACTCCTCGTTCGGGTCGGGACCCCGGGGCGCGCGTGCGTGGGCAGCACCCAGGGCAACAGCGGGAAATGAAGTGGTGACGGAGAAGGCCCCCGAGGCCCGTCACTGGGAGATACGGATGGGGGGCTCAAGTAGTTCAAAACGCGACCTGGCCGTTATCCGGCCGTTATCTTCCCTGGTCAGCGCGGGATGGTCGCGAGCAGCTCGCCCTCGGTGGTGCGGATCTCGAACCGGGCGATCTCGGCGGGCGACATGCCGGTGCCGCCGGAGATCCGCAGCGGATCGGCGCTGCCGGTCGCGGGCACGGTCCAGGTGGCGACGACCTGTTCGGTGCCGGCCCACGGCACGGCGACCAGCTGGCAGGTCTTGGGCCCGGAGGCACCGCCGAGTTCGAGGTCGACGTTCGAACCCCACGGCGTCGGCTGCACGATCACCTGTGCCTGCAACGACTTCCCGGTCTCACTGCCCACGAACATGCTCGCCGTGCCCGGCGGCGCCTGGGTGCTCGCGGCGACCGGCGCGGGCGGGGGCGCCGCCTCGCCGGGGGAGTCCGACGGCAGCAGCGCGAGGGTGAGCAGCGGTCCCGCGATGATGAGCAGCACCGCGGCCACCGTGGCGATGCGCGTGATGATCCGGCTCCGACGACGCAGCCTGGCCAGCTCGTCGAACATGCCGCCCAGCGGGCGGGGCTGCGGGATCGGCGGGTCCGGCCAGTACTTGCCGACCTCGGCGAGGATCTCCGGCAGGTCGTAGAACTCGAGCAGGTCGAGCTGGCAGTGCGGGCAGTCGAGCAGGTGGGCCTCGAAGACCGCGCTCTCGGCTTCGTCGAGAACGCCGAGGACGTAGGCGGCGATGTCGGTGTGCGCTACCCCTCCCACCTCACGTCACCCCCGATCTCGTAAGGCCCGCCGTAGCGCGCGTACCGCGTGGTAGATGCGCGACTTGACCGTACCCGGGGGGATGCCGAGCGAGGCCGCGACCTCGTTCACCGTCCGGTCCCGGATGTAGGTCTGCAGCACGGCTTCCCGCTGTTCCGGCGAGAGGTTGCGCAGCGCCTCGTAGACGACCATCGCGGCGAGGGTGCGGTCCGACTCGTCGGGCACGCCGACGGAGTCGGGCTCGGCCTCCTCCACCTCCTGCGGGCGGGCCTGCCTGCTGCGCCAGCCGTCGATGACGATGCGGCGGGCCACGGTGTAGAGCCACGCGCGCAGCATCTCCGGCTCGCGGTCGAGCTTGTCGGCGTTGCGCCACGCGCGGATCAGCGTCTCCTGCACGACGTCCTCGGCCCACTGCCGGTCGCCCGCCGTCAAGGTCAGCACGAACGACAGCAGTGGCCGCCCGAACTCCTGGTACAGAGCGGCGGCGAGGTCGTCGGGACCGGCGTCGGCCTCCGGCTCGACGACGGTTCGTGAAGATCGGCTGTGGCGTCCCACGGGCGACATCTTTACGGTGAACCGGGCAGTAGTCCAGTACCAAAAAATTCCTTCACATTCTTTGAACCGGATTCGGGCACCCGCCGTATCCCCCGGCGAAGGCCCCAACGGCGCTGACCCCCGACAGCGCTTTCACTCCACTGTGGACTCCCCCGTCCACAGTGGATTCACCACGTCCGCACGCAGGTCCTTTGCGGGTGGACGTGACCGCCCTGGCCCCCGACAGGGAAGGAAGTCTCTTTGTGATGCAACGAAAACCGAGATCGGTGATCCCGATCGCCGTGGCGGGACTCGCCGTGTTCGCGGTCACCACGGGCTGTGACGTCTCCAGCCCGTACTCCTCCGCCGCAGGTCGCAGCGGCATGGCGACCATGGGCACGAGCGACATCGGCCCCGCACTGACCGCCGTGCGCGCGTTCGACCTCGGCCAGATCGTCGTGGACGGTGGAGGGTTCACCATCTACCGCTACGACCGCGACAGCGCCAACCCGCCGAAATCCACGTGCACGGGCGCGTGCGCGCAGCAGTGGAAACCCGTGCCCGCCGCCGCCACCGAGCACCTGACCGGACTGGACCAATCCCTCGTCGGCACGCTGACCAGGGACGACGGCACCGACCAGGCCACGCTCGGCGGCTGGCCGCTCTACCGCTACACCAAGGACGAGATGCCGGGTGAGACCGCGGGGCAGGGCATGGCCGGCGCGTGGTTCCCCATCACGCCGCGCGGCGAGAAGGTACTCAAGGCCACCGACCCCGGGCGGTCCGATGCGTTCGGACTCTGACCGGCTCCGGAAACTGCTGGTACTGGTGGTCGTACTGGTGTTGACCCAATTGGCCGCACCCGCGATCGCCTCGGCACAGACCGCGACGCTCACCGACTCGGACCGGGACCTGCTCAACCGCGTCCGGCAGGCGGGGCTGTGGGAGATGCCCGCCGGCGACATGGCCAGGGTGCGGGCGCAGACCCCGCAGGTGCGCAACGTCGGGCAGACGCTGATGGTCGACCACGGCAGGCTCGACGTGGCCGTGCGCGACCTCGCGGCGAAGTACCGCGTGGTGCTGCCCGACCAGCCGACGCCGGACCAGCAGAGCTGGCTCACCGAGATGCGCACCGCTCCCTCGTCGGCGCAGTTCGAGCGGGTCTTCGCCAACCGGCTGCGTGCCGCGCACGGCGTGATCTTCCCGATCATCGGCAACGTGCGCGCCGGCACGCGCAACGACGAGATCCGCGCGTTCGCCAACACCGCGAACCAGGTGGTGCTGCGGCACATCACGCTGCTGGAGAGCACCGGGCTCATCGATTTCGACGCCCTGCCGCAGCCGCCCGTCGGGACGACCGCGTCGGCCTCGGCCGCCTCGGCGCTCAACCTCGGGTCCATGGACATCCTCACCAGCGTGGTGCTCGGCCTGCTGGTGTGCGGAGCGACGCTGCTCCTGCTGTGGCTCATCCGCAGTTCCGCGAGAAGAAGACATCGACCAGGAGACGACTATGCAGCCAACCGCACTGCTGAGCGGGAAAAACAGCCCGCGGGGTGAAAGGCGGTCCAGATGACGACGTCCGTTCTTGCTCAGTCGACGACGGACGCCGGGCTGCGCGGCGTCGCGCAGATGTCGGCACGCCTCGCCTACGTGTTCATGTGCCTCACGCTGTGCTGGGGCGTGCTGACCGCCACCGGCTGGGTCCGCAACATCACCGGCCGCAAGGCGTTGCGCGGCAGTCACATGGTGCTGGCGACGCTCACGCTCGCGTTCGGCATCGTGCACGCGGCGGCGTTCCACTTCCTGTCCCTCGGCGCGTTCTCGGTGGTGCAGCTGAGCGTGCCGTTCCTGCCCGGCGGACTCGCCCGGCACGCGTTCGGCATCATCGGGCTGGAACTGATGCTCGCGATCGCGCTGACCGCGAGCACGCACCGGTTCATCGCCTATCGCCGCTGGCTGTGGCTGCACCGGCTGGCCTACCTGGCGATCCCGCTGCTGGCGATCCACTCGTTCTTCGGGGCGATCGCCAACGGGCACCTGTCGGTGCTGTGGCTCGCCGGGATCACGCTGCTGGTGCCGACGTTCACGCTGTCGGTGCTGCGGTTCCTGCCCTCACGCGCGCTCGAGCGCATCGGACTGGTGGAGGAGCTCGTATGAAGACGCTCAACCGCTTCCGCGGCCCGCGGATCAGCGTGGACAACGACCGCTGCGAGGTCTTCGGGATCTGCGTGTGGGAGGCGCCCGGCCTGTTCCAGCTCGACCGCGACGGCAGGCTCCGCTACCGGCGCCAGCTCCAGGAGGAGGACTTCGAGCAGGCCGCCGCGGCGGCCCGCTGCTGCCCGATGCAGGCCATCGTCCTGAGAGGGATGTCTGATGAGTGATGGAGACAGGATCGTCATCGTCGGCGGCGGGGTCGCCGGCCTGCGCGCGGCCGAACGGCTGCGCGAGCTGAACTTCGACGGCGAGATCATCATCGTCGGGGACGAGCGGCGGAAGCCCTACCACCGGCCGATGGTGTCGAAGCAGCTGGTGACCGGCCAGATCCGGCCGATCGACGCCGGCCTGAAGCCCTACGTCGAGCTGGACGCGCACTGGCGGCTGGGCACCCGGGCCACGCACCTGGACACCAACCAGCGCGTCGTGCACCTGCCCGGCAAGGAGGAGCTCTGGTACGACGGGCTGATCATCGCGACCGGTGTCGTGCCGCGGCACCTGCCCGGCGCGCCACGGCACGACCCGCGCGTGCGGGTGCTGCGGACGGTCGAGGACGCGGTGTCGCTGCGCCGCGCGCTGACCGCCAGCAACAAGCCGGCAGTCGTGATCGGCAGCGGGCTCATCGGCTGCGAGTTCGCCGCGAGCATGCGCACGCTCGGCCGGGACGTCACGCTCGTCGGGCACGCCAAGGCGCCGCTGTACCGGTTCGGCCCGCGCGTCGCGCAGGCGGTGACGGAGACGCACGAGAAGCACCGCGCGGGGCTGGCGATGAACTCCGAGGTGCGGCACTGGATCAGCACGAAGGACGCGTTCGGCCTGCACCTGACCAACAACCAGCTCGTCGTGGCGAGCTGCGTGGTGCTGGCGATCGGCAGCGTGCCCGCGGTCGACTGGCTGCGGGGTTCGGGCCTGGACATCACCGACGGCGTGCTGTGCGACGCGACCCTGTTCGCCGAGGGCGCCGAGGACGTCGTCGTGGCCGGGGACGTCGCGCGCTGGCCGAACCTGCGCTTCGACGAAACGCCCCGCCGCGTCGAGCACTGGATCAACGCGGTGGAGTCCGCGCGGGCCGCGGCGGAGAACCTGATGGTGGGCAGGCGGCTCGCGAAGCCGTTCACCCCCCTGCCGCGCGCCTGGTCGAGCATCTACGAGCACCGGCTGCAGATGGCCGGGATGCCCGCGCTCGGCGAGGACACCGTGCAGCTGGCCGACGGCGTGACCGGGTTCGTGCGGAACGGCCAGCTGGTCGGCGCGGCGAGCTGGGACCGGCCACGCGCGATGCTGCAGTGGACCGCCGAACTGGAACGGCGCCTGCCGGTGCCGGAGTACACCCCCGCACCCGAGCCCGAAGGCGTCGACCTCGGCGAAGCGGTCTTCTCGGAAGAGGAGTGGCTGACCGTGGGGCAAGGGGTGTGACATGGCCGAAACCGCGAGCGAGGAGCTGCTGAACGCCGTGCGAGGGCACCGCCTCGCCGAGATCCGCCGCAGCCGCGGCCTGACGCAGCACCACCTCGCCGAGAAGATGGGAGTGACCCAGAGCCACGTGTACGAGATCGAGCGCGGTTCGATCGCGGAGCGGGAAGCGCTTTCCCAGTACGCGAGCGCGCTCGGCGGCAGGCTGCGGCAGACGATCCACTTCGACGACGGGGACATCGCCGTCGTCGAGTGAGATCAGGCCCTGCTGAGGGCGAACCACAACCGCATACGCACGTCGGGATCGGACAGGTCGGCGCCCAGCAGGCGTCCGGCCTGTCCGATCCGGTGTCTGACGCTGTTCCGGTGCACGCCCAGCGCTGCCGCCGTGCGGTCCCAGCCGCCGTGGTGGGCGAGCCACGCGCGGAGCGTGTCCAGCAGCTCCGGGCGGTCCGCGATCGGCGCGAGCGTGCGGACGGCGTAGCTCCTGGCGACCTCCGGTGGGACGATCGCGTCGAAGCCCTCTCCGGCGGTGACCGGCATGCCCGTCGACCGCGCGCGTTGCAGCAGCGCGGGGATTTCCCTTGCGGCGACGGAAAGTTCGCCGGGTTCCACGGGCCGGGTCGTGACGGCGAGCCAGCCGTGTGCCCGCAGTTCGCCGAGGTCCGGCGCCGTGCTCACGATGGCGGTGAAACCTTCGCTGGTCTCCACGAGCGGGGTGCCGAGCCGGTCACGCAACCAGCCGATGCCGGGTGCACTCCCTTCCGGCACGCCTGCCACCACCCGGTACTCCCCTGACGGCAGCAACTCCCCCAGCACCCCGTCCGCGTCCGCGCGTCCGAGCAACAGCGCTGTCAGCGTACCGCCCAGCGCCGCCGCTCCTGGCTGGTCGGCCAGCCCCAGCAACGCCGCACCGATGCCGACCACCGCCCGGTCCGTCGCCTCGAACCGCTGCCGCCGCCCCACGACGAGCAGGCGCGACGCCGTGGCCTGCGGGTACACCGGTTGCGCGAGCACGAACGTGCCGTCAGCCAGTTCCGTTGTCGCGCTGCGGATTCCGGTGCCGTCGCGCAGCCGGGCCAGCAACGCGGCCAGCTCGGGCGGGATGGGCAGGGGTGCCCGCACCTCCACGGCCGCGGTGCCGTCGGCGTTCACCAGCGCGACCCAGCCCGGCAGGCGGTGCGCGAGCCCGCGCGCGACCTCCGCAGGCCCGGCGGACGCGGCACGGGTAAGCGCTTCCCTGGCTTCCGCGATCCGCCGCTGGTCCCGCTGGCTCGCCTCCGCGAGCGCGACCGCCACCGCCCGGCTGATCGCCAGGAACGGCGTGGTCACCGGGACGACGAGCAACGGCAGGCCGTACCGGGCACACGCCCGGCGCAACGTCCTCGGCAGCTCCTCGTGCAGTGGCGGTGTGACCCCGAAACCGAGCGCCGTGATCCCGGCGTCCCGCAGCCCGCGTACGTAGCGCTCGACCTCGCGCTGCTCGTCCGGCAGGTTCACGCCCGCGGTCAGCAGCAGTTCCTCGCCCAGCAGGTACGGCCCCGGCTCACGCAGTTCGCTCACGTGCGCCCAGCGGACGGCCAGGTCGAGCGCGCCGGGACGCAAGCTCTCCCGCACCGGCTCCAGCGCGAGAGCGGGGTCGCCGACCACGGCTCTTAACGGGACGGTGACATCCGGTTCCATCCGCGGCGGTGTCTTGGCCATTTCAGCCAGAGACTAACCCGGATTGGGATGGTTCGTCCTCTCCTGCACGCCGGGCCCGGAGTCCTACGGTGACCGGAACGGCGCGAGGGAAGGAGGCCGGCGTGGGCGGCGACTACGCGGTGATCGGGCTCTACGTGGTGGCGATGATCGGGATCGGCTGGTACGGCCTGCGCCTCGCCCGCACCAAGAGCGACTACCTCGTCGCGGGCAGGCGGCTCGGCTGGTTCATGTACTCCGGCACGATGTCGGCCGTCGTGCTCGGCGGTGCGTCCACGATCGGCGGCGTCAAGCTCGGCTACACCTACGGCATCTCCGGTGCCTGGCTCGTGATCACGATCGGGCTCGGCATCCTGGTGCTGCACGCGGTGTTCGCGCGGCGGCTGGTCAAACTCCGCGTCTACACCGTCGGCGAGATGCTCGACCTGCGCTACGGCGGCAGCACGAGCACGATCTCCGGTGTCGTGATGTGGGCGTACACCCTCATGCTCACCGTCACCTCGACGCTCGCGTTCGCCACGATCTTCAAGGTCCTGCTGGACATCCCGGACGCCGCGGGCATCGCCATCGGCGGCGCGATCGTCGTGCTGTACTCGGTGCTCGGCGGGATGTGGTCGATCACGCTCACCGACATCGCGCAGTTCGTGGTCAAGACGATCGGCATCTTCGCGCTGCTGCTGCCGATCGCGCTGACGTCGGCCGGCGGGTTCGACGGGCTGCGCGAGCGGCTGGACGGCAGCTACTTCTCGTTCACCAGCATCGGCGGCGGCACGATCTTCACCTACGTGCTCATCTACGGTTTCGGCCTGCTCATCGGCCAGGACATCTGGCAGCGCGTGTTCACCGCCCGCACCCCGCGCGTCGCCACGACGGGCGGCATCATCTCCGGCGTCTACTGCCTGCTCTACGGCCTCGCCGGCGCCCTCATCGGCACGGCGGCCAAGGCGCTGTACCCGGACCTGGCCAGCGCCCAGGACGCGTTCGCCACCATCGCCGAGCGGCTGCTGCCCACGGGCGTGCGCGGGCTCGTGCTGGCGGCGGCGCTGTCGGCGCTCATGTCGACCGCGAGCGGCGCGCTCATCGCGTGCTCGACGGTCAGCACCAACGACCTGCTCGCGCGCTTCCGCGCCCGCCCGCTGGGGGTGAACGCGAACCGCGTGGTGACGCTCGTGCTCGGGCTGGTGGCCATCGGCATCGCGATGGTCGTCACCGACGTGGTGGCGGCGCTGACCGTGGCCTACAACCTGCTGGTCGGCGGGCTGCTGGTGGCGATCCTCGGCGCGTTGTTCGTCAGGCGCGGCACCCGCGCGGGCGCGCTCGCGTCGATGGTGACCGGGTCGATCGTGGTGGTCGTCTTCATGATCACCGACGGGCTCGAGGCGAATGAGCCCATCTACTACGGCCTCGGCGCGAGCCTGGTCGTCTACCTCGCCGTCAGCTTCGCCACGCCGCGAACCCCCGCGGACGTGCTGGCGCGCTGGACAGAACGGCTGAGCGGGAAAGCGGCTCAGCCGGAAGCTGAAGGAGTTCCCGCATCATGACCGTCGGTCCCGTCGATTCGTCCCGCGTCCCCCGCTTCGCCGGGTTCGCCACGTTCGCCCGGCTGCCGCGGCTGGACCAGGTCGAGCGCGCCGACGTCGCCGTGGTCGGGGTCCCGTTCGACAGCGGCGTGTCCTACCGGCCGGGCGCCCGCTTCGGCCCCGCCGCGCTGCGTGAGGCGAGCCGCCTGCTGCGCCCGTACCACCCCGGTCTCGACGTGTCGCCGTTCGAAGCCGCGCAGGTGGCCGACGCCGGGGACATCGCGGTGAACCCGTTCAACATCGGCGAGGCGATCGAAACCCTGCAGCAGGAAGCGGAAGCGCTTTCCGCGGGCGGCACCAAGCTGGTCACCGTCGGCGGCGACCACACCATCGCGCTGCCGCTGCTGCGCGCCGCGGCCAAGAAGCACGGCCCGGTGGCGCTGCTGCACTTCGACGCGCACCTCGACACGTGGGACACCTACTTCGGCGAGCCGTACACGCACGGCACCCCGTTCCGCCGCGCCGTCGAGGAGGGCGTCCTCGACACGAGCGCGGTGTGCCACGTCGGCACGCGCGGCCCGCTGTACGGCAAGGCGGACCTCGACGACGACCAGAAGCTCGGCTTCGGCATCGTCACCGCCGCCGACGTCCTGCGGCGCGGCGTCGACGAGACCGTAGACGCGCTGCGCCAGCGGATCGGCGACCGCCCGCTGTACGTCTCCGTGGACATCGACGTGCTCGACCCCGCGCACGCGCCCGGCACCGGCACGCCCGAGGCGGGCGGCCTGACCAGCCGGGAACTACTGGAGATCCTGCGTGGGCTGCGGACGTGCCGGCTCGTCGGCGCGGACGTGGTCGAGCTGGCGCCCGCCTACGACCACGCCGAGATCACCGCGGTGGCGGCGTCCCACGTCGCCTACGACCTGGTCAGCCTGCTCTCCCTGCGCTGACCTGGTATTCGGTCCGCCCAGCGGGTTCGGGCTTGCCGGCTCGCAGGATCAGGCCGCAGGCCACGGCACCACCGGCGAAGATCGCGCTCGAACACCAGAAGGCCACCGTGTAACCGTGGATCGCCGCGTCCACCTGGACGGCCTGGCTGGTGCCGTCCTTGCCGGCCAGGTACCCGGCCAGCGCGGCGGCGGCGAGCGAGTTGAGCAGCGCGGTGCCGATGGAGCCGCCGATCTGCTGGGCGACGTTGACCGTGGCCGAGGCGATGCCGGCGTCCTGCGGCTGGACGCCGGTGGTGCCGGCGTTCATGGCCGGGGCGATGGTGGCACCGACTCCGACGCCGAAGAGCATCAGCGGACCCAGGACGCTCGTGGCGTAGGAGCTGGCGGGGCCGATGCCGGTCAGCCAGGCGAGCGCCCCCGCCGCGATGAGCATGCCGGCCGTGACCGGGAGTTTCGCGCCAAGGCGGGGGTAGAGCTGGGTGGTGCACACTCCTCCGGCGAGCACGAGGGTGGCGACCATGGGCAGGAACGCGAGGCCGGTCACCACCGGCGAATAACGCAGGACCTGCTGCAGGTAGTAGTTCAGGAACAGGAACGCGCCGAACAGGCCGATGCCGCCGATGAAGATCGCCAGGTTGGCGCCGCCGCGCGTGCGGTCGAGGAGGACGCGCGGTGGCAGCAGCGGGTGCGCGGCGCGGGTCTGCCACCAGGCGAACACGGCGAGCAGGACCACGCCTCCGGCGAGGAAGCCCCAGGTGTCCGGGGTGGTCCAGGAGTGTGATTCGACGCTCGCGAAGCCGTAGACGATGCCGAACATCGCCGCGCACGCGATGAGCGTGCCGGGGACGTCCAGCCGCGGCCGGTTCCCGGTCCTGGTCTGGCGCGGGATGAGGGTGGCGGCACCGATCAGGGCGACGAGGCTGATGGCGACGTTGGCGTACAGCGTGAAGCGCCAGTCGAGGAATTCGGTGAGGATGCCGCCGAGCAGCATGCCGACCGCGGCGCCCGAGCCGGAGACGCCGCCGAAAACGGCGAACGCGGTGGCGCGTTCCCCGGCCTGCGTGAAGGTCGTCGAGAGCAGGGAGAGCGCGGCGGGGGCGAGCATCGCGCCTGCCGCGCCCTGCAGCGCGCGGGCGGTGACGAGGACCTCGAAGTCGGGTGCGGCGCCGCCCAGTGCCGAGGCGGCGGCGAAAGCGATCAGGCCGGTCAGGAACATCACCCGCCGTCCGACCAGGTCGCAGACGCGGCCGGACAACAGCAGCAGGCTGCCGAAGGTCAGCGAGTAGGCGGTCACGATCCACTGCCGGTCGCCGACCGAGAAGCCGAGGTCCTGCTGGGCGTGCGGCAGGGCGATGTTCACGATCGTGACATCGAGCACGTCCATCAGCTGGGCCAGGCAGATGACGGCCAGGATCCACCAGCGGTGTGCGGGCCGGGTCAAGACAACGGCTTCCCGTCGCGGAAGAGCCCGCCGCTGGGCCCGTCGGGGCCCAGGGTGGCGGCCCAGACCACGCCTCGCGCGCTTTCCGCAGCGGGCCGGTCGTTGTCGTCGTCGCCGCGTTCGGGGTGGGTGGCGGTGTTGCCGGGCTCGACGGCGTTGACCAGGATCGGGGTGCCGGCCAGGGCGCGGGCGAACACGGCGGTCAGGGTGTTGAGCATGAACTTGGCCATCGAATACGCCGGGGAGCGCAGCGGCGCGCCGAGGTCCAGTCCGGTGGCGATCTGGAGGGCGGCCAGGCTGGAGACGTTCACGATCCGGGCCGCGGGTGCGGCGGTCAGCAGCGGGAACAGCGCCTGGGTCAGTGCCCACGGCCCGATCAGGGAGACCTCCATGGCGGAACGCACCGCGTCCATGTCGGCATCCAGCACGGTCAGGGTTTGGAAGTCGGGCATGGCCGCGGCGTTGTTGATCAGGACGTCGAGGTGGCCGAAGGTCCGGGTGAGGTAGCCGGCGGCCTCGTCCATGCCGGCCCGGTCGGACAGGTCCAGGCGCAGGGCCGTGGCCGCGTACCCGTCCTGGCGCAACCGGGCGGCCAGCGGCTCCGCCGCAGCCCGGTCGCGTGCCGTGAGGACGACGTGGAAGCCCAGCTCGGCGAGCTGGCCGGCCACGGCGAAGCCGAGCCCGGCCGGGCGGCTGACCCCGGTGATCAAAGCGGTCTTGAGAGGCATGGTGCTCCAGTCGGAGAACTAAGTTCGTCAAAGGCGAACATAGTTCTCCGGCGAGAACTTAGTCAACTAGGATCCCCCTGTGGCACGAGATCCGAGGGCGCGGCGCGCAGCCCGGCACCTGCAGGCCCCCACCTCCGCACCGCAGGAGCCGCGCCGGGAGCCGCTCACAGTCGAGCGGATCGTCGACGCCGCCCTGCACGTGGTGGAGACCCAGGGCTACGACGCGCTGACGATCCGCGCCATCACCGCCGAACTCGGAGTCAGCCCTTCGTCGCTGTACAAGCACGTGGTCAACAAGGCCGACATCGACGACCTGATCATCGGACGGCTCTGCTCCGAGCTCGTGCTGCCCGAACCCGACCCGGACCGGTGGCGCGACCAGATCCGGCAGGTGTACGGCCAGATGCGCGACCAGTACCTGCGCTACCCCGGCATCTCCCGCGCCGCGCTCGCGGCCGTCCCCACCAACCTGGAGACCCTGCGCGTCAGCGAAGCGATCCTGGCGATCCTGCTCGCCGGCGGAATACCGCCCCAGACCGCCGCCTGGGCCATGGATTCCCTGTCCCTCTACGTCGCCGCCTACGCCCTCGAGCTGTCCCTGGTCCGCGTCCGGCAGACCGACCCGGACGACGAATGGGTCCTCAGCCGCGGCGAACTCCTCCGACGCCTCGGCTCCCTGCCGGCCGACCGGTTTCCCCACACCAGGGAGCACGCCGCCGAACTGACGTCCGGCAGCGGACACGAGCGTTTCGACTTCACCCTCGACCTGGTGCTCGACAGCATCACCCGGTAGGCAGGGACCCCGTGACCGTCCCTTGTGGACAGGAACGGTGAAGTAACCCCGCCGTCACGAAAAGGGCGTCGAGCGGAAACAGCGTCATCCTACCGTCGCTGTTCGTGACGGTCGAAGAAACGCTTCCGAAGCGCCAGGCCAAGGAAACCCTCGAAGACTACACACTCCGGTTCGCGCCGCGGAGCTACCGGCGCTGGACCCCGGCGGTCGTCGGCGCCTCCGCACTCGGCGGGATCGCCTACATGGCGGACTTCTCGATCGGCGCGGGGATCGGGCTGACGCACGGCACGGGCAACGCCCTGCTCGCGATCGCCGTCGCCGCGGTGATCATCTTCGTCAGCGGGTTCCCGCTGGCCTACTACGGGGCGCGCTACAACATCGACCTGGACCTCATCACGCGGGGCTCCGGCTTCGGCTACTACGGGTCGGTGCTGACGAGCGTCATCTTCGCCAGCTTCACCTTCATCTTCTTCGCCACCGAAGGCTCGATCATGGCGCAGGGGCTGAAGTACGCGCTCGGCCTGCCGTTGTGGCTCGGCTACCTGCTGTCCACTTTGGTCATCATCCCGCTCGTGGTGTACGGGATGAAGGCGCTGGCCAAGCTGCAGAGCTGGACGAACCCGTTGTGGATCCTGCTGATGGTGGCGCCGCTGGTGTTCCTCGTGGTGAAGGACCCGGACTCGGTGCAGCGGTGGCTGTCCCACGGATCGGGGGTGAGCACGGCGGCGGTGATGCTGGGCGCGGGCGTGTGCCTGTCGCTGATGGGGCAGATCGGCGAGCAGATCGACTACCTGCGGTTCATGCCGCCGCGCACGGCGGAGAACCGGCGGGCGTGGTGGACGTCGGTGGTGCTGGCCGGGCCGGGGTGGGTGGTGTTCGGCGCGGTGAAGCAGGCGATCGGCGTGTTCATGGCGGTGTACGTGCTGGACGCGGTGGGTTCGGCGGCGGCCGTGGAGCCGATCGAGCAGTTCACCGGGGTGTTCAAGCAGCTCATGCCGGGGTGGCTGGTGGTGCCGCTCGCGCTGGTGCTGGTGGTGCTGAGCCAGGTGAAGATCAACGTCACGAACGCGTACTCGGGCTCGCTGGCGTGGACCAACTCGTTCACGCGCGTCACGAGGCGCTACCCGGGGCGGCTGGTGTTCGTGCTGGTGAACCTGTCGTTCTCGCTGGTGCTGATGGAGGCGAACATGTTCAGCTTCCTCAACAACGTGCTGAGCTTCTACTCCAACTGCGCGATCGCGTGGGTCGTCACGGTGGCGACGGACATCGCGGTGAACAAGTACGTGCTCAAGTTGTCGCCGAAGCTGCCCGAGTTCCGCCGGGGCATGCTGTACGCGGTGAATCCCGTTGGCGTGGTGGCGTTCCTGGCGTCGTCGCTGCTGTCGATCGCCGTCTACTTCGGACTCTTCGGCGAGGCGCTGAAACCGTATTCGCCACTGGTCGCGGTCGGCGTCGCGGTGGTGGTGACCCCGCTGATGGCCGTCGTCACGCGCGGCCGCTACTACCTGCGCCGCGCGGACGACGGGATCGCGGAACCCCGCCTGTCCGCGGACGGCAACCCGAGCGCCACCCCGTACGACTGCGTCGTCTGCGGCGAACCCTACGAACGCCCGGACGTCCTGACGAGCGCCACCGGCGGGACGATCTGCTCACTGTGCCTGAGCACGGACCGGAGCGGAGCCCACGTCCTGCCGTGATCTCTCGGCCCAGCCCGGCAGCCGGGCCACCGGCTCCCGCCGCCCGCACCGGGCGGGGGCCGCCACCGGCCCACCCTGCGCACCGCCGGTTTGGCCCCCGGCGACTCGCCAATGCCTGGCGGCTCCCCGCCACCGGCCCAACCCCGGGCAGCACCCGCCGGTCAGGCCCCAGGCGACACGCCGATGCCAGGCGGACTCCCTGCCACCGACTCAAACCTGGGCAGCACGGTCAGGCCATCAAGGCCACCGGCTTCCGCCGCCCGCACCAGGTGGGCTCCGCCACCGACCCAACCCCGGGCACCGCCGGTCAGGCCCCACGGCGACCCGCCGATGCCAGGCGGCCTCCCGCCGCCAGCCCAACCCCGGGCAGCACCCCGCGGTCCAGACCACCAACCACCACCGCGACCCCGCCCGTCCCCGGGCGGGCAGCTCACTCCGCCGGTTCGGGCTGCGGGTCGAGCACCAGGTTCGCCGCCCACTCGGTCACCCGGCGCGCCACGTCCTGCGCCGTCAGGCCGATCCTGGCCAGCACCTCCTCGCGCGAGCCGTGCTCGTGGAACCGCTGCGGCACCGCCAGGTCCCGCAGCGGCACGTCGCATTCGGCGTCCCGCAGCGCGGCCGCCAGCGCCGAGCCGAAGCCGCCGTGCCGCCCGCTGTCCTCGACCGTCACGACGAGCCTGTGCGCCTTCGCGAGCGTCACCAGCTCCTGCGGCACCGGCACCACCCAGCGCGGGTCGGCGACCGTCACCGCGATGCCCTGGTCCGCCAGCCGCTCCGCCGCCTCCAGCCCGAGCTTCGCGAACGCGCCGACCGCCACGAGGAGCACGTCCGCGCCGTCCTCCGGCTTGCGCAGCACGTCGACCACGCCCTGCCGCTCGACGGCGGGCACCGACTCCACGACGCTCCCCTTGGAGAACCGCAGCGCCGTCGGCCCGTCGGACACGGCGATGGCCTCCCGCAGTTCCTCGCGCAGCGTCTGCGCGTCGCGCGGGGCGGCGACCCGCATGCCCGGCACCATGCCCAGCAGCGACAGGTCCCACATGCCGTGGTGGCTCGGGCCGTCCGGCCCCGTGATCCCCGCGCGGTCCAGCACGAGCGTGACCGGCTGCCGGTGCAGCGCCACGTCCATCAGCACCTGGTCGAACGCGCGGTTCAGGAACGTCGAGTACACCGCGACCACCGGGTGCAGACCGCCCATCGCCAGCCCGGCGGCGGACGTGACCGCGTGCTGCTCGGCGATGCCCACGTCGTACCAGCGGTCGGGGAAGCGCTCGGCGAACTTGTCCAGACCGGTCGAGCGCAGCATCGCGGCGGTGATCGCCACCACGTCCTCGCGCTCCTCGCCGATGGCCGCCAGCTCGTCGGCGAACACCGACGTCCAGCTGCGCCCCTTCGGCTTCGGCAGGCCCGTCTCGGGGTCGATCGGGTCGGTCTGGTGCATCTGGTCGGCCTCGTGGTTCACGGCGGGCGGGTAGCCGTGCCCCTTCTCGGTGACCGCGTGCACGACGACCGGGCCACCGAAGGCCTTCGCCGCCTGGAACGCCTTCTCCAGCGCCGCGAGGTCGTGCCCGTCCACCGGGCCCAGGTACTTCAGGCCCAGGTCGGAGAACATCATCTGCGGGCTCAGCGCGTCCTTGATGCCCGCCTTGGCCGCGTGCAGCGCCGCGTAGATCGGACGGCCCACGACCGGCGTGTGCAGCAGCAGTTCCTTGCCGCCGTCGAGCACGCGCTCGTAGCCGGGCTGCAGGCGCAGCGACGCGAGGTGCTCGGCGAACCCGCCGATCGTCGGCGAGTAGGAGCGGCCGTTGTCGTTGACCACGATGACGACGGGCCTGCCGGGTTCGGCGGCGATGTTGTTCAGCGCCTCCCAGCACATGCCGCCCGTCAGCGCCCCGTCACCCACGACGGCCACCGTGTGCCTGCCGCCGCCGGCCAGCTCGAAGGCCTTCGACAGACCGTCCACATAGGACAATGCGGTCGAGGCGTGGCTGTTCTCGACGAAGTCGTGCTCGCTCTCGGAGCGGATCGGGTAGCCCGCGACGCCGCCGGTCTGCCGGAGCAGGTCGAACCCGTCCTGCCTGCCGGTGACGATCTTGTGCACGTAGCTCTGGTGCCCCACGTCCCACACGATCGCGTCACGGGGGGAGTCGAACACGCGGTGCAGCGCGATCGTCAGCTCGACCACACCGAGGTTCGGCCCGAGGTGGCCGCCCGCACGCCGCACGCGGTCGATGAGGAAGTCGCGGATCTCACCCGCCAGCTGCTCCAACTGGCCCTGCCCCATGCGCTTGAGGTCGGCCGGTCCGTGCACAGACTCCAGCAACGTCACTTTCCACCTCACCCTGATCGATCCTGCGACCGTCCGCTCAGTCTACGGAGCAAGGAAACCCTCGCCGTGCCCGCGCGCCGGGCGCCCGTCCGGTCCCACGCCCGGACCAGCGACGAAGGTGGTCCGTCCGTGAGCCAATTCTCATCGGACGTGCCACCCTACTCTGCTCGTGCGCTCACGGACGGTGAGAAGGTGTCCGCTCTCACCAGCCTTCCGGCGGCAGCGCGCCAGCCACGTAGGCTTCCGAACCGGTCAAGACGTCAACCGGCGGGAGGTGCGATGGCGGAGTTGTTCGTCGACGGGGAGTGGCGCGCTCCGCGGGCGCACCGGACCCGTGAGATCCGCTGTCCCGCCGATGGCTCCCTCGTCGGCACCGTCGCCGAAGGCACCCGCGAGGACACCGAGGCCGCGATCGCCGCCGCGCGCCGGGCCTTCGACTCCGGGCCGTGGCCGTCGACCCCGGCGAGCCGGCGCGGGGACCTGCTGTTGCGCGTGGCGGAGCTGCTGGAGCGCGACCGCGACACCTACGCCCGCGCCGAGTCGCTCGACACCGGGAAGCGGCTGGTGGAGAGCGAGTACGACCTGGCCGACGTCGTGGCGTGCTTCAGGTACTTCGGCAAGCTCGCGGGGCAGCACGCCGGGCGGGTCGTGGACGCGGGGCCGGACGCGCTCAGCCGCGTGGTGTACGAACCGGTCGGGGTGTGCGGGCTCATCACGCCGTGGAACTACCCGCTGTTGCAGGTGGCGTGGAAGGTCGCCCCGGCGTTGGCCGCGGGCAACACGTTCGTGCTCAAACCGAGCGAGCTGACGCCACACACGGCGATCCTGCTGATGAGCACGCTCACCGAAGCGGGGCTGCCCGCGGGGGTGGCGAACCTGGTGCTGGGTGCCGGTGCCGAGGTGGGGGCGCCGCTGGCGGAGCACCCGGACGTGGACCTGGTGTCGTTCACCGGCGGGTTGGCGACGGGCAGGCGGATCGCGGCGAGCGCGGCGGCGACGGTGAAGAAGGTCGCGCTGGAGCTGGGCGGCAAGAACCCGAACGTGGTCTTCGCGGACGCGGATTTCGAGACGGCGGTGGACTACGCGCTGACAGCCGTGTTCCTGCATTCGGGGCAGGTGTGCTCGGCGGGGGCGCGGCTCATCGTGCAGGAGGAGTTGCACGATGAGCTGGTGGACGAGGTCGTGCGCCGCGCGGAGCGGATCCGGCTGGGTGGTCCGTTCGACCCGGAGGCCGAGACGGGGCCGCTGATTTCGGCGGAACACCTGGCGAAGGTGGAGAAGTACGTCGAGACGGCGCTCGCGGAGGGCGCGGTACTGCGGACCGGCGGCCGCCGCCCGTCCGATCCGCGCCTGGCAGGCGGGCACTACTACCTGCCCACTGTGCTCGACGGCGTGCGGCAGGGCGGTTTCGCGGTGACCGAGGAGTCGTTCGGCCCGGTGCTGACGGTCGAAACCTTCACGGACGAGGACGACGCGGTCCGCATCGCCAACGACACGCACTACGGCTTGGCGGGCGCGGTGTTCACCATGGACGCGTCGCGGGCGCAGCGGGTGGCGAACCGCCTGCGCCACGGCACGGTGTGGATCAACGACTACCACCCGTACCTCCCCCAGGCCGAATGGGGCGGGTTCGGCCAGTCCGGCTTCGGCCGCGAGCTGGGCCCCACCGGGCTCGGGGAGTACCAGGAGATCAAGCACGTGTACCAGAACCTGCGGCCCGGCCCGTCGGGCTGGTTCCGGGGTTGAGGGTCGGGGGTTGGGGTTGGGGTGGCTGGGGTGGCTCCCGGGGGCGGCTCGGGGGCGATGCAGGGCCCGGTGCTGGGCCGGGCGCGGGGTTGGCAGGAGTGGCTCTCGCGGGTGGCTGAGTCCGGTGCGGGACCGAGCGCGGGTCGGCGGAGGTCGGCTGCGTGACTGTCGGGGGCAGCTGAGCCTGGCGCGGGATCGGCGGAGGTCGGCATGGCTCTCGGGGACGGCTCGGGGGCGGCTGAGCCCAGTGCAGGGCCGGGTGCGGGGTCGGCTTGGGTGGCTCTCGAGGGCGGCTCGGGGCCGCGGCTGAGCCGGGGCGTCGGCGGGGCGTCGGCGGGGCGGTAGTCGCCGGGCGGCGCGGCACGGCGACTCGGAGCCGTGCCCCGGCTCAAGGCCGCACGGTGAGTTCGACGCAAGGCCGAGTGCAGCATGGCTGGTGGGTGCAGTGGCTGGCAGGGGGCTCGCGGCCTGGGCGGTTGGCTCGCGCCAGCGCAGCTGGGTGGTGCTGGGTGGGCGCGCCGGTGACCGCCGCTTGCGGCGGCTGGCTCGGCCCGGCGGCTCGGAGCCAGGCCTGCGGCTTAGGGCCGCGTGGCTGAGCCTGGTGCGGGGCCGGGCACGGCAGTAGCTGCCGAGCGCGGTGGCGGGTGCGGCAGCAGCCACCCCGCGCGGCAGTAGCCGCCGCGTGCGGTGGCGGGTGCGGCAGTAGCCGCCGCGTGCGGTGGCGGGTGCGGCAGTAGCCGCCGCGTGCGGTGGCGGGTGCGGCAGTAGCCGCCGCGTGCGGTGGCGGGTGCGGCAGTAGCTGCCGCGTGCGGTGGCGGGTGCGGCAGCAGTCACCGGGGGCCGGGGCAGCCACCCCGTGCCGGGGCAGCCACCTCGTGCCGGGGCAGCCACGCCGCGCGGCGGTAGCTCCCGGTGCCGCAGTCGGCCACAGCCGCACCCGCGAGCCACCGTGCGGTGGCAGCGAACCGGCACAGCGGCGCCCACCACCAAACCGCTTCCCACAAATAGATTCAACGCAGTACCAGGCAGTCCTCGAGGTCGTCGAGCCATGGGGGGTGCTTCAGGGAGCGGTTCCACCGGAGGTCGAGCTTCACCAGGGGCAGGGTTGCTAGCGCGTCCGGCAGGGTGTGGAGGTTGTTCTCGCGCAGGTCGAGGTAGCGCAGGTCGCTCAGGTTGGCGATCGTGGCGGGCAGTTCGCGCAGGTGGTTGCCGCGCAGGTGGTTGCCGCGCAGGTGCAGCTCTCGCAGCTTGCTCAGTTCGCCGATGGTGTCCGGCAGCTCGCGCAGCTCGTTGCGGTACAGGCGCAACTCGCGCAGCTCGCGCAGGCCCGACATGTCTTCGGGCAGCACTTCGAGCCTGTTGTCCGTCGCGCTGAGGTAGCGCAGGGCGGACAGCCGGGTCAGCGACTCGGGCAGCCTCGTGAGCCTGTTGCCCGACAGGTACAGGTACTCGCTCAGGTTCGGCAGGTCACCCAGCTCCGAGGGCAGCGACGTGAGCCGGTTGTGCCCCAGGTCCAGGGTGTGCAGCGCCGCGAGGCGGCCGATCTCGGCGGGAATCTCCGTCAGCCGGTTGGCCGCGAGGTTGAGCACCCGCAACCGCCCCAACCGCCACAACTCCCCCGGCAACTCGGTCAGCTCGTTGTCGTACGCGCTCAGGTACTCCAGCTCCGGCGGCAGGCTGGGCAGGCGCGTCAACTTCCGGTGATCGAGTTCGAGGCGGGTCACCGCGCGAAAATTACCCCTACGCCGACAGGCGCCTCCTTTCCAACGTCAGCTTCGCCTGGTCCGCGGCGGCCCGGCCCGCGTGCCAGCCCGCACCGTTGCTGACCGTGTGCTTGCGGCGGCCGACCGCGGGGAACAACGCCGTGAACAGCGCGTCCACCTCCTGGCTGCGCCGGGCGAGCACCGGCAGCAACCGGTCGTCCGCGACCTCGGCGCCGGCCGCGCTGGCAGCCTCCCCCAAGCGTTCGCCGATCCGCGCGGCGTACGCCAGCAGGAAGGCGTGCCGGAACGAGCGGGTGCGCGACTGACCGCCGTGCCCGACCTGCCGCCCCGCCGCGAGCATCGCCTCAGTGGCCTGGACCAGTAGCGACGTCGCGAGCAGCTCGACGAAGTCCAGGTCCACCTCGTGCCCCACCACCGCGAGGAAACCCAGCTTCTCGTACGACACCGCCCGGCACCGGTTCGCCGTCGCCACCGCCGTCACCAGCGACGCCTTCGGCGCCAGGTACGGCTCGTCCAGCCAGAACCGGCGCGCCGCACCGGCGGGCCGCGGCTCCACCAGCGCCTGCTCGAACGAGTACCGGCTCATCAGCTCCTGCGCCTTCGCCGACAGCGCCTCGGCCTCCTCCGGGTACGGCGTCGACTCCGCCTTGGCCAGCAACGCCCGTACGCGCGCCAGCACCTTTTCGTCCACGCCCTCCCGCGCACCCGACGGCAACGGCAGCTCCGGCAACGGTGGCAGCGGCGCGAGCACCGCCAGCGCCCCCACCGCCCGGGACAACGCCTGCTCCGGACTTCGCCCGTGCCGCTCGGCCCACTGCGTCAGCCGCGGCCGGTCGGCCTGCCACCACACCTCCGCGCCGATCCGCACCAGCTGCTCCCGCCACCGCCGGTCCACGGTGGCAGCGGGTCTGCGGGCCACCTCGGCCGCGATCGCATCCCCGGCCAGAGACGCCGTTTCCCCGTCACCGCGCCGGAGCACGATGCGGTGCACGTCGTACGGCTGCCACCCCCTCCGCAACAGCCGCGCGACGACCTCCAGCACCACGAGGTCCGCCGCCGTGTCCACCAGCCGCCGCTGCCCGGCGAACGCCGGACCGGTCAGCTCGCGGACCACCGGATCCCTTGCGCGCGCCGACATCGCAGCGTGCAGCAGCAGGTTCGAGATGTCCTCCAGTTCGCGCACTACCGCCCGCCACGCACGGATTCACGGCCGAGCAGCGCGGCCAGCCGGTCCGCCGCGCTCGCGCCCGGCGGCGGGCTCTTCTCCGCCGCGAACGGCGCGCCTGGACCACGGGGCACGGAATCCGCACGCTCCCGCCACTGGGCGATCGCCCGCTCCACCAGCTCCGGCTCGAAGTCGGTCGACTGTCCCGTGGCGTCGGCGATGTCCCAGCCGTGTGCGAGGAACTCGTTGCGCCGCATGTGCACGAGCAGCACGCCGGGCGACGGCCCGAACGGCGTCTGCACCGTGCGCTCCAGCAGCCCCGGCTCGCTCAGCGCGGCCCGCACCTCCCGCACCGACCGCTCGAACGCCGCCACGTGATCATCGCCGAGCGGCACCTGATCCGGTGGCGGCGAGCCGCTCGCGAAGGCCACCGCCCTCACGTTGCCGTACAGCAGGTGCGCGATGACGTCACCCACCGACCACTCGGTGCACGCCGTGGGCAGCTCCAGCTGCCCTGGCTCGACCGCGCTGACAATGCCCGTGACCGCCGCGGCCGCGCGGTCAAACTCGTCCAGAGGATTCATGCCCCGCATCATGCCGCGACCCACCGACAATTTCGGGCACGACGAGGGCCACGCACTCGACGTGGTGCGTCATCGGGAACGCGTCGAACGCCCGCAACTCCGCCAGCCGGTAACCCGATCCGGCGAACGTCGCCAGGTCCCGCGCGAGCGCGGCGGGGTCGCACGCGACATACACGACCCGGTCGGGAGCACGCTCCACAATGGACTGGACGACCTCGCGGCCGGCACCCGATCGGGGCGGATCGAGCACGACGACCTCCGGCCGCCCTGCCAGGTCCCGCAGCACGTGTTCCACGCGCCCGGCCCGCCACCTAACCTGCGGCAGATCGGCCAGCGCCGCTTCCCCGTCCTCGACCGCGCGCCGCCCCGACTCGACGGCCACGACCTCCCCCGCGGGCCCGACCTGCTCCGCGAGCACGGACGCGAACAGCCCGACGCCCGAGTAGAGGTCCCACACCAGACCGCCCTGCGGTACCTTCGCCCATTCCCCGACCACGGCGGCCAACGTGTCCGCCGCCGCCGGGTGCACCTGCCAGAAACCGTGCGCGTCGAACCGCCAGTCGCGGCCCGCCGCGTGCTGCACCGCGGTGCCGCCCTTCAGCTGCCGGGCGCGCCGCTTGCCGCGCACCACGCTCAGCTCCCGGACGTGGTTCTGCCCGTCGCCGTCGCGGGTGACCTCCAGCTCCGTGCCCGGCCGCCAGCGCCGGGACAGCACGTCGTCGAGCGCGCCGGGCATCGCGATCGGGCAGTCGTCCAGCGCGACCACGCGGTGACTGCGGTGCGCGCGCAGCCCCGCCCGGCCGTCGCGACCCGCGACCAGCCGCACCCGGCTGCGCCAGTCCAACGGACCGCCGGGCAGCGCTTCCACCTCGACGGGCCTTTCGATGCCCGCGAGGCGCGACAGCTGTTCGGCGACCACGCGGGCCTTCAGCTCACGCTGGAACTCCGGCGCGGCGTGCTGCCAGTCGCAGCCCCCGCACAGCCCCGGCGCCGCCAACGGGCACGGCGGCTCGACGCGTTCCGGCGCCGCTTCCAGCACCCGCACCGCGTCGGCGCGGCAGAACGACCCGCCCTTGTCCTCGGTCACCTCGGCGAGCACGACCTCGCCCGGCAGCGCGTGCCGGACGAACACGACGCGCCCCTCGACCCTGGCGACGCAGTGCCCGCCGTGGGCGACGGGCCCCACCTCGGCCTCGATCGTGCGGCCTGTCCAGTTCACTTGCGGTCGCTCGTCTCGTAGAACCCGCGGCGGACGTCACCGGCGGCAGGCCGCGCCCGCATGAGCCGGCGCACGGCGGCCTCGGACGAAGCCAGCTGCCACGGCACGCTCGCCACGATCACCCCGGGCTGGAACAGCAGCCTTCCCTTGAGGCGCAACGCGCTCTGGTTGTGCAGCAGCTGCTCCCACCAGTGGCCGACGACGTATTCGGGGATGAACACGGTGACCACGTTGCGCGGATTGTCCCCCCGCACCCGTTTCACGTATTCCACCACGGGTTTGGTGATTTCGCGGTACGGCGATTCGAGCACCTTCAGCGGCACCTTGAACCCGCGCTTCTCCCATTCCGCGGTGAGCCGCCGCGTCTCCTCGTCGTCGACGTTCACGGTCACGGCTTCGAGCACGTCTGGCCGGAAAGCCTTGGCGTAGGACAGCGCGCGCAGCGTCGGCAGGTGCAGCTTCGACACCAGCACGATGGCGTGGTTGCGCGACGGCAGCACGCTCGGCTGGTAACCGTCCACTTCGGACAGCTCGGTCGCGACGCGGTCGTAGTGCCGCCGGATCGCCGTCATCAGCAGGAAGATCGCCACCATCGCGGCGATGGCGATCCACGCGCCCAGCAGGAACTTCGTGATCAGCACGATCACCAGCACGGTGCCGGTGCACGTCAGGCCCACGGCGTTGACGGTCTGCGAACGCCGCATCCGCCGCCGCACCGCCGGGTCCTTTTCCCGTGCCAGCAACCGGTTCCAGTGCCGGATCATGCCCGCCTGGCTCACCGTGAAGGAGACGAACACGCCGACGATGTACAGCTGGATCAGCCGGGTCACCTCGGCGTCGAACGCGATGATCAGGACCAGCGCGAACGCGGCCAGGAACAGGATGCCGTTGGAGAAGGCCAGCCGGTCACCGCGGGTGTGCAGCTGCCGCGGCAGGAAGCGGTCCTGCGCGAGGATCGAGCCCAGCACGGGAAAACCGTTGAACGCGGTGTTCGCCGCCAGCAGCAGGATGATGCCGGTGACGAACGAGATGTAGTAGAAACCGGGCGGGAAGTGCTGGAAGACGGCCTCGGCGATCTGCGTGACGATCGTCTTCTGCTGGTAGCCGTCGGGCGCGCCGATCAGCTGGCGCTCCGGGTCGTCGGCGAACTTGACGCCGGTGATGATCGCGAGCGCGATGATGCCGATCAGCATCGTCACCGCGAGCAGGCCCATCATCAGCAGCGTCGTCGCGGCGTTGCGCGACTTGGGCTTCCGGAACGCGGGCACGCCGTTGCTGATCGCCTCGACCCCGGTGAGCGCCGCGGCACCGGAGGAGAACGACCGCAGGATCAGGAACACGAACGCGAACCCGGCGAGCGAGGACTCCTCGTGCAGCTGGAACCCGGAGCTCTCCGCGTGCATCGGGGTGCCGCGCACGGCCTCGAACAACCCCCACAGCACCATGCCCAGAATGCCGAGGATGAAGCCGTATGTCGGAATCGCGAAGGCCTTGCCCGACTCGCGCACGCCACGCAGGTTCAGCGCGGTGAGCACGGCGACGATCAGCACCGAGAACAGCACCTTGTGCTCGGCGACGAACGGGATCGCGGAGCCGATGTTCGCCACCCCGGAGGAGGTCGACACGGCGACGGTCAGCACGTAGTCGACCAGCAGCGCGCTCGCCACGGTCAGCCCGAACTTGCCGCCGAGGTTGGTGGTGGCCACCTCGTAGTCGCCGCCACCACTGGGGTAGGCGTGCACGTTCTGCCGGTAGGACGCCACCACGACCAGCATGACCAGCGCGACGGCGACGCCGATCCACGGCGCCAGCGCGTACGCCGACAGCCCGGCGACGCTCAGCGTGAGGAAGATTTCCTCAGGCGCGTAAGCGACACTGGACAGGGCGTCCGAGGCGAAGATCGGCAGCGCGATCCGCTTCGGCAGCAGGGTGTGGGACAGCCGGTCACTACGGAATGGACGACCAAGGAGCAGCCGTTTGGCCACGGTCGCGAACTTCGGCACAGCTCAAGGTTAGGGCGGGGACGACCGGCCTTGCTGTCCAGGGCGGCACTGCGATCACGGTTGGGCCGGGTGCGGTGTGGATGCCGGGGCGACAGGGTAGGTTCTGCGCGGGTAACCGCCGTTCGGGTGACGCACAGGAGGCAAGCGGGTGCACGTGGTGATCATGGGATGCGGCCGGGTGGGCGCGTCCCTGGCCGCGGCGCTGGAGCGCCTGGGACACGAGGTCGCCGTGATCGACAAGTCCCAGGACGCGTTCCGGCGGCTGGGCAGCGACTTCCACGGCAGGCAGATCCTCGGCATCGGTTTCGACCGCCAGGTGCTGATCGACGCCGGGATCGAGAGAGCGGGCGCCTTCGCGGCCGTGTCCAGCGGGGACAACTCGAACATCATCTCCGCGCGCGTCGCCAGGGAGACCTTCCACGTCGAGCACGTCGTGGCCCGCATCTACGACCCGAAGCGGGCCGCGGTCTACGAGCGGCTGGGCATCCCGACCGTCGCCACGGTGCCGTGGACCACCGACCGCTTCCTGCGTACGCTGCTGCCCGACGGCGTGGCATCCGCCTGGCGGGACCCCACGGGCAACGTGGCGGTCCTGCAGCTGCCCCTGCACGAGGGGTGGGTCGGGCGCACCGTCAACGAGCTGCAGGAGGCCACGGAGGCGCGGGTGGCGTTCATCATGCGGTTCGGCACTCCCGTGCTGCCGGACGCCAAGACGGTGCTGCAGGCCGACGACCTCGTGTACGTGGCCGCGCGGTCGGGCACGGTGAGCGACGTGACGAGCGTCGCCGGGCGTGCTCCTGAGGAGGAGAGCTGATGCGGGTCGCGATCGCCGGAGCCGGTGCGGTGGGGCGCTCGATCGCCCGCGAACTGATCGACGGCGGCCACCAGGTCATGCTGATCGAGCGGCAGTCCCAGCAGTTCGAGCCGGAGACCGTCGAGCAGGCCGACTGGGTGCTCGGGGACGCGTGCGAGGTCTCGACGCTGGAGGAGTCCGGTGTCGAGCGCTGTGACGTCGTGATCGCCGCGACCGGGGACGACAAGGTCAACGTCGTGGTGTCGCTGCTGGCGAAGACGGAGTTCGCGGTGCGGCGCGTCGTGGCGCGGGTGAACAACCCGGCCAACGAGTGGCTGTTCACCGACGCGTGGGGCGTGGACGTCGCCGTGTCGACGCCGCGGATGCTCGCCGCGATGGTCGAGGAGGCGGTGAGCGTCGGCGACCTGGTGCGGTTGATGACGTTCCGGCAGGGCCAGGCGAACCTCGTCGAGCTGACGCTGCCCGCGGAGACGCCGCTGGCGGGGCGCCCGGTGAGCGAGATCGCGCTGCCCCGGGACGCCGCGCTGGTCACGATCCTGCGCGGGGACCGCGTCATCGTCCCCCAGCCGGAGGACCCGCTGGAGCCCGGCGACGAGCTGCTGTTCGTGGCGAACGCCGAAGTGGAAGGCGACGTGCGGAAGGCCCTGGGCTACTAGGGGCCTCGGCCGGGGCCCTGCCGGGGTCTTCAGGCCTCGTTGGGGCGCTGGCTGTACTTGAGCCGCAGCGCGGCTTCGGTGTCGGCCTCGGCCTCTTCCTGCGCCTCGCGCAGGGCCTTGAGGCGCTTGTCGGACCGGCGGACGGCCCAGACCACCACCAGCAGCGCCAGCGCGTACAGCGGGTAGCCCATGGCGATCTTGGCGAACGCCAGCCAGCCGGTGTGGTCGCTGTCGTAGAGCCAGCGCTGCACCACGAACCGCGCGCCGAAGACGAGCGCCAGCGCGAGCGTCGCGACGTCGTAGCCGAGCCTCGACGGCTGGTCCCTGCGCCAGTCGGTGCCGGTGCCGTTGATGACGTTCCAGATCACCCCGACGAGCGGCCAGCGCACGACGATCGACAGCACGAACGCCGCGCAGTAGACGAGGCTCGCCCAGATGCCGAACAGGAAGAAGCCCTTGGCCGAGCCCGTCCGGTAGGCGATGAACGCCGCGATCGCGACGCCGAAGAACCCGGAGATCGCCGGCTGCAGCGGCTCCCGGCGCACGATGCGCAGCACGGTGATCGCCACCGCGCTGCCCACCGCGCTCCAGATCCCGGCCTGCAGGCCGAAGAAGTAGTTCACCAGGATGAACACCGCGATCGGCACGGACGAGTAGACGAGCCCGGACACCCCGCCCATCTGTTCCAGCAGGGTCGGTTCCGGCTTGTCCTGGGTCTCGGTCTCGGTGTCGCCGGGGCGTTCAGTCACGTGTGGTTACCAACTCAGGAGGTCGTCTGGAGCTCGTAGAACGGGTTGTACAGCACCTTCTGCCCATCGCGCTCGGCCATGCGGCCGCGCACCTTGATGGTCCGCCCGGGCTCGATGCCCGGGATCCGGCGCCGTCCGAGCCAGACTAACGTCACACCTTCCGTCCCGTCGAACAACTCAGCCCGTAGGGTGGCGGCCTTGTCCTCCGGGCACAGTTCCACGCTGCGCAGTCTGCCCAGCACCGTGACCTCGTCGCCGGAGCGGCAGTCGCAGGCGCGCTGCGCCCCGACCGCCTCGGACTTCTCCGAGAGGTCGTCCGCGTCGAGTTCGTCGACGTCGCTGGTCAGCTTGCGAACCAACCGGCTGAAATAGCCGCCGTCTTTGGCGGACATAGGCGGTTCTCCTGTTGCTCGGGGCCCCCGACTTGTTCGGCCCGTACGTGGTAAACGGTAACGTCGTCCTCTTCGTTCCACGCAAGGGAAGCCCGTTTGCCGCAAGATCGCAACGTGACGTCCGCTATGCCGGTGACGCGTGCCGTGCTGCTGCCGGGGACGGGCTCGGACGAGATCTTCGTCCGAGCCGTTTTCGCAGGTCCGCTGGCTGCTGCGGGGATCGAAGCGGCCACCCCGCGACCACCGGCCGGTGATCGTCTCGCCGTGGGTTTCCTCACCCTGCTGGACGCGCTCGCCGAGAGCGGTCCACTGCTCGTGGGCGGCATCTCCTTCGGGGCCCACCTGGCCGCGGAATGGGCCGTGCGCAACCCCGGTCGCTGTGCCGGGTTGCTGCTCGCCCTGCCCGCCTGGCACGGCCAACCGGGCGACGCACCGGCGTCGCTCGCCGCGCGGGCGTCCGCGGACCTCGTGGACGCCGAAGGGCTCGAGAAAGCGCTGTCGCTGTCCATCGCGGGCGTGGCGCCCTGGCTCGCCGACGAGCTGACCAGGGCCTGGCGGCGGCACGGGGACGGCCTCGCGGCAGGACTACGCGTCGCCGCGAGCCACCCCGCGCCGACCCTCGAGGAACTCCGCACGCTCGAGGTGCCGGCGGGGATCGTCGCGTGCACGGACGATCCCGTGCACCCGTTGGGCGTCGCGCGAGAATGGGCCGCCGCCCTGCCCCGCGCGGTCCTGCGCGAGACGACGCTCAGTGAACTGGGCGCCGACCCCGGGTCGGTAGGGCGTGCGGTGGTCGAAGCCTGGCGTCAAGCCTGAGCCTGCTGCTGCTCCGCGATGTGCTGGGCGACGGCGTCGGGCAGCGTGATGGGCAGCGGCGAGCGCACCGGCATGGGCGCGTCGCCCCGGATCACGATCGTGTCGCGGACGATGTCCCGCAGCACCCCGGGTGCCTCCGCGGCCAGCGACTGCGGCCCCGCGATCACGCCGCGCAGCATCCAGCGCGGCCCGTCGACCCCGACGAAGCGCAGCGCCACGTCACCGATCACCGCGGACAGCTCCAGCCCCCACTCGCCCTGGCCGGAGGTCACCTTGGCGCCGTCCTTGCGCAGCTGCTCGGACAGCTCGGCGGCGACCTCCTCCCAGAGGCCGCCGGAACGCGGCGCCGCGTAACCGCTGACCGTGATCTGCCCCTGCGGGGTGACCACGTGCACCGCGCGCACCCCGCCCGCCGCGGGGTCCATCTCCACCTGGACCTGCGCGCCGTCCGGCACGGGCACCCGCACCGAACCCAGGTCGATCCTGGGCACCTCGTCCTCGGGGGCGTCGGCGATGTCGAACGGCCCGTCGGTGACGACCGGCTGCGGCTCCTCGTAGTCCTCTTCGAGGTCCTCCGGCTCGGCCGCGGCGTGCCTGCCGCGCGGCTCCTCCTCGTCCGGGGTCCGCCGCTTGCGTCCGAAAATGCCCACTACTTCCTCGCTCCTTCCCCAGTGCCGACCTCCAGCGTGGCATGACCGCCGGTCGACCCGTAACCACCCGCACCGCGTTCGCTCGGCGCCAGCTCGGGCACCTCCACGAACTCCGCGGTCTCCACCCGCTGCACCACGAGCTGCGCGATCCGGTCCCCCCTCGCGAGCTCGACCGGCTCGCGGAGGTCGTGGTTGACCAGGCATACCCGGATCTCGCCGCGGTAGCCCGCGTCGATGGTGCCCGGCGTGTTGACCACGGACAGGCCGACGCGCGCGGCCAGCCCCGAACGCGGGTGCACGAACCCGGCGTACCCCTCGGGCAGCGCGATCGCGATGCCCGTGCCCACGACCACCCGTTCGCCCGGGGGCAGGACCACGTCCTCGGTGGTCACGAGATCGGCCCCGGCGTCGCCGGGACGGGCGTAGCGGGGCAGTGGCACATCCGGATCGAGCCGGGAAAGCAGGACCTGCACGGTGGACACGGGCGGCGAGACTACCCTGGACACGTGGGTGACAGCGCAGGCGCGGCCGCTGCCGGGGTGGAGCGGGCCGCGGGAACGGACCGGAAGCGGCACACCGAGCGGCTGTACGTGTCGTGGTGGGGGTGGCCGTTGCCGCTGATCGCGGCCGGCCTGCTGGCCGCGGAGATCCACATGGGGTACCCGGGGGTGCGCGCGTGGCTGCCGTACGTGGTGCTGGTGCCGCTGATGGCGGCGTGGCTGCTGCTGATGGGCCGGACCAAGGTGGAGATCACCGGGGAGGAGCTCGTCGTCGGCAAGGCGCGGCTGCCGCTGCGCTTCGTCGGGGAGGTCGAGGTCATCGGCAAGGACCGCAAGCGCAAGGCGATGGGCCCGGAACTCGACCCCGCGGCGTTCGTCGTGCACCGCGGCTGGATCGGACCGATCGTCCGGGTGCACCTGACGGACCCGGACGACCCCACGCCCTACTGGGTCTTCAGTTCGCGCAAGCCGGAGAAGGTGGCCGAGCTACTGCGCCGGCACTAGCCGGCCACCTCGCCCGGTCAGGCGCAGTCGCGGCAGATCATCTGGCCGTCGTGCTCCTCGGCGAGCCTGCTGCGGTGGTGCACCAGGAAGCACACCGAGCAGGTGAACTCGTCGGCCTGCTTCGGCACCACCTTGACGGTCAGGTCCTCACCGGAAAGCCCGGACAGGTCCGCGCCGGGGAGCTCGAAGTTCTCCGCGGTCGCGTCCTCGTCGACGTCCACGACGCCGGACTGGTTCTCGTTGCGCCGGGCCTTCAGCTCCTCCAACGAGTCTTCGGCCAGCTCGTCGGCTTCGCTGCGGCGCGGAGCGTCGTAGTCGGTCGCCATTGTCCCTCACCCCTGCGATCAGCTTGTGTCTCAAGTCCGGGGCCCGCGATGCGCGTCGTGAGCCCTTCGTGCCGCTGGACAACGTTCCAGCGCCCCTGTTTGTGCCCGGCGCCGTAGTGAGGCAGGTCTCTCTTCGGCGAGTGGTTGGGGGACCCTTGGCTACGGCCGGAGCCCGCAGAGGGTAGCTCACGAGGTACCCGGGCCCGCAACGTGTTAGACGAAGGACTTCAGACGTCACCCAACAGGGGGAACACCAGGGTCCAGAGGTGCAGGTCGGGGCGCGACCGGACCCACTCGAACGGAGGTGTCGGGCGTGGTGCACTGTAACGCTTACGCTGATCAGGAACGAAGGTCCTGATAGCGGGGGACTGTCGGGGATTTTTTTCGGGGAAGGGATCGGGCAGGTGGCGTCGGGGATCGGGTTCGGCAACCGCAGGAAACCGGGCTACCGCAAACGCCGTCCGCTGCCCATCGTCATCTTCGTCTCGGTGATGGGGCTCATCGCGGCGGTCGTCTGGATCCGCGCGGTGACCAGCAAGGCCGACATCGACGCGGCGCTGCGCTGCGAGCCGGCGCCCGTCCCCGTCAACGGGGTCACCTTCACCACGCTGAGCCACTCCGCGCTCGACGACACCATCCCGCTGCCGCCGGACAAGGTCGCGGTGCGGGTGCTCAACGCGAGCCAGGCCCGCGGCCAGGGGGCGATCACGACCGAGAGCCTGCGCGAGCTCGGCTTCACCCAGATCGCCGCCCCGGACAACGACCCGTCCTACCCCGACACCGAGGCCAAGTGCCACGGGCAGCTGCGCTTCGGGGACAACGGCCGTTCGGCCGCCCGGACGCTGAGCCTCGTCGTGCCGTGCCTGGAGCTGGTCAAGGACACCCGCGCGGACGCGTCGGTGGACCTGTCCGTCGGCAGCACGTTCGGCGATGTGCGGCCGACCCAGCAGGCGCGGCAGGTGCTGCAGCAGCTGCGGACGTGGTCGGCCGAGCACCCCGACGGGGGCAACGAGCAGTCCGCCGGCACCGGGCCGGTGCTCGACAAGGGGCTGCTCGAAGCCGCCCGCAACGTGACCTGCTGAGGTCAGACCTCCTGGATCCCGCACTCCAGCAGCGTCTTCCGCAGCGGGTCCGCGATGGCCGGTGACGCCGCGTAGGTGGCGTCGGCGCCCAGCTCCCGGTCCTCCCCCGGCAGGGACACCACCGCGCCCGCCTCCTCGGCGATGAGCGCTCCCGCGGCCCAGTCCCACCGCTTGAGGCCGTGCTCGACGTAGGCGTCCAGCCAGCCGGCCGCGACCGCGCACAGGTCCAGTGACGCCGCACCCGCGCGGCGGATGTCCCGCACCCGCGAAACCAGCTGCCCGACCACCTTCGCCTGGCGGCCGCGGCGCTCGCCGTCGTAGGAGAAGCCCGTGCCGACCAGGGTCAAATCCAGCCGTTGCGGCGACGACACGTGCAGCCGCCTGCCGTCCAGCCACGCACCGCCGCCCCGCACGGCCGTCCAGCAGCGGCCGTCCACCGGCTCCACGACGGCACCCGCCACCGACACGCCGCCGATCTGCGCGGCGACGGAAACGGCGAAGCCAGGCAGCCCGTACAGGAAGTTCACGGTGCCGTCGATGGGGTCGACGACCCACGTGACGCCGTCCCCCGCGGCACCGCCCTCCTCCTCGCCGAGCACGCCGTCGCCGGGCCGCAGCTCGGCGAGCCTCTCCCGGACGAGCCGCTCCGAGGCGCGGTCGACGGCGGTCACCACGTCGGTGTCGGTGGACTTGGTATCGACCTGCACGGCCTCGCCTGCCAACATGGCTTCACGGGCACGGCGCACCAGGTCGGCCGCCTCGCGCGCCACCTGGACAGCGGTGTTCTTCAGGTCTTCGGGATCGGAGTCGAAGGCTGCCACACCACCATGTGACCACACCCGGTTAGAGTTCCCGAGACAGGCTTCTGAATCGAGAAGGAAGGGACGGCGCCAATGACGGCGACCCGGGGTTTCGGAATCGACATCGGCGGCAGCGGTATCAAGGGCGCCCTTGTCGACCTGGAAAAGGGCGCGCTCATCGGCGACCGCCTCCGGATCGACACGCCCCGCCCGGCGACACCGGAGGCGGTCGCCGAGGTGGTGGCGAAGGTCGTCCGCCATTTCGCCTGGGACGGGCCCGTCGGCATCACCCTGCCCGCGGTGATCAAGAAGGGCGTCGCCCACACCGCGGCGAACATCGACCCGAAGTGGATCGGCACGGACGCGGACGCGTTGTTCGCCGACGTGCTGGACCGGCGCGTCGAGGACATCGCGATGCTCAACGACGCCGACGCGGCCGGCATGGCCGAGATCCGCTTCGGCGACCCGATCGCCCGGCACGGCGTCACCACGCTGCTCACCTTCGGCACCGGGATCGGCAGCGCCGTCTTCCAGGACGGCAAGCTCGTGCCGAACACCGAGTTCGGCCACCTGGAGGTCGACGGGCACGACGCGGAGAAGAAGGCGGCGGCCTCGGTCAAGGACAACGAGGGGCTGACCTACCACCAGTGGGCCAAGCGCGTGAACCGTTACCTGACCGTGCTCGAAAACCTCATCTGGCCGGACCTGTTCATCGTCGGCGGCGGGGTGAGCAAGAAATCCGAGAAATGGGTCCCGCTGCTCGAGAACAGGACCAAGGTCATCGTCGCATCTCTGCAGAACAACGCGGGTATCGTGGGGGCAGCGGCGGCCGCCGTCGAGGGCATCGAACACTGACCTGAGCGCCCCCGCGGCTCCCGTCGTTGGAAGATCGGCCGCAACACGCGCGCCTGTCGTCGTTACAATGGAACACGGCCCACGGTCGCGGAGGACAAAACCGCAGGCCGCGGGACGTTCCCCGAATCTGAGGCGGCCGGGCCCTCCCAGCTCGGCCCGCCGTGATCGACCGCTGCGAAAGGGCGTACGTGGCAGCCGCAAAAACCGCTACCCGAAGCGGCACGAAGACAACGAGCGCGGAACCCGACGCAGGCGCCGAGGCCGCCGCCACCGAGCAGAGCGGCACCGTCGCCAAGAAGCCGGCCGCACGCAAGACCGCCGCCAAGACCGGAGCGAAGAAGGGCCCCGCCAAGACCCGCACGCGCAAGGCCGCGACCAAGGGCGAGGACGCGGGCGAGCCCGACGGCCCCGGCGGTGACGAGGACCTGGAGGACGTCGACCTCGAGGCCGACCTCGCCGACCTGGAAGAGGTCGAGGTGGACGTCGTGGACGCCACCGTCAGCGAGGAGGACGGCGAGTCCGAGGACGAGGAGGAGGAAGCCGACTCCCCCGCGGCCAGGACCGAGCGCGGCAAGGGCGGCAAGTCCTCCAACGACCCCGACTTCGTCTGGGACGAGGAGGAGTCCGAGGCCCTGCGCCAGGCGCGCAAGGACGCCGAGCTGACGGCCTCCGCGGACTCCGTCCGGGCGTACCTCAAGCAGATCGGCAAGGTCGCGCTGCTGAACGCCGAGGAGGAGGTGGAGCTGGCCAAGCGCATCGAGGCCGGGCTCTACGCCGCCGAGCGCGTCCGCATCGCCGAGGAGGAGGGCGAGAAGCTCCCCACCCAGCTGCGCCGTGACCTCAAGTGGATCATCCGTGACGGCGAGCGCGCCAAGAACCACCTGCTGGAGGCCAACCTCCGGCTGGTCGTCTCGCTCGCCAAGCGCTACACCGGCCGCGGCATGGCGTTCCTGGACCTGATCCAGGAGGGCAACCTCGGTCTGATCCGCGCGGTCGAGAAGTTCGACTACACCAAGGGCTACAAGTTCTCCACGTACGCGACGTGGTGGATCCGCCAGGCGATCACCCGCGCCATGGCCGACCAGGCCCGCACCATCCGCATCCCGGTGCACATGGTCGAGGTGATCAACAAGCTCGGCCGGATCCAGCGCGAGCTGCTCCAGGACCTCGGGCGCGAGCCCACCCCGGAGGAGCTGGCCAAGGAGATGGACATCTCGCCGGAGAAGGTGCTGGAGATCCAGCAGTACGCCCGCGAGCCCATCTCACTGGACCAGACCATCGGTGACGAGGGCGACTCGCAGCTCGGTGACTTCATCGAGGACAGCGAGGCCGTCGTGGCGGTGGACGCGGTGTCGTTCACGCTGCTGCAGGACCAGCTCCAGTCGGTGCTGCAGACGCTGTCCGAGCGCGAGGCGGGTGTGGTGCGGCTGCGGTTCGGCCTCACCGACGGCCAGCCGCGCACGCTGGACGAGATCGGCCAGGTCTACGGCGTGACCCGCGAGCGGATCCGCCAGATCGAGTCGAAGACGATGTCCAAGCTGCGTCACCCGTCGCGTTCGCAGGTGCTGCGCGACTACCTCGACTGACGTCGGGACTTTCCGGGAGGGCCGCCACGGGGAACTGTGGCGGCCCTCTCGCGTAGTTCCCGCTGTTGTGCGGGGCAGGGCGCGATTCTCTAACGTTTCCGGCATGGGCATCACGCGCACCCTGAACGTCGACGACATCCTGGCCAGGCAGGACTCCGGCGACCTGAAACGGCGCCTCCGCGGCCGTGACCTGGTGGGCTTCGGCGTCGGCATCATCATCGGCACCGGCATCTTCACCCTCGCGGGTGTCGAGGCCAAGACGCACGCGGGTCCCGCGGTCACGCTGTCGTTCGTGATCGGCGCGGTCGTGGCCGGGCTCGCGGCGCTGTGCTACGCCGAGCTCGCTTCGAGCGTGCCGACCGCGGGAAGCGCTTACACGTACGCGTTCGCCACGCTCGGCGAGGTGTTCGCCTGGATCATCGGCTGGGACCTGCTGCTGGAGTTCGCGCTGGGGGCGGCCGTCGTTTCGCGTGGCTGGTCGGGTTACCTGGCGAACCTGATGGGGTTGCCGCCGGAGTGGTTCGGCGAGGACGCGACGGTCAACATCGGCGCCGTCGTGATCATCGCGGTGCTCACCGTGGTCGCGGTGCTCGGCATCCGCGAGTCGGCGCTGGCGACGAACGTGCTGGTGATCGTGAAGGTCGCCGTGTGCGTGCTGATCCTGGCCGTGGGCGTGTTCTTCATCAAGGGTTCGAACCTGACCCCGTTCATCCCGCCCGCCCACCCCGCCGAGGGCGGTGGCAGCGTGCTGCACCAGCCGGTCGTGCAGGCCGGGCTCGGGCTGTCGCAGTCGGTGTACGGCCTGGCCGGGGTGATCAGCGCGGCGGCGATCGTGTTCTTCGCCTACACCGGTTTCGAGGCGCTGGCGAACCTGGGCGAGGAAACCCGCAACCCGCGCAAGGACCTGCGGGTCGGCATCCTCGGCGCGCTCGGCATCTGCGCGCTGCTCTACATCGGTGTCTCGATCGTGCTCACCGGCATGGTGCCGTTCACCGACATCGACGCGGGCGCCCCGCTCGCCGCGGCGTTCGACTCCGTGGGCCAGCACTGGATCAGCGCGTTGATCTCGCTCGGCGCGGTCACCGGGCTGACGTCGGTGATGATGGTCGAGCTGGTGACGATCGGGCGCATCGGCTTCGCGATGGGGCGGGACGGACTGCTGCCCAAGGCGCTCGGCACAGCGCACCCGCGCTGGGGCACCCCGCACCGGATGACGATCGGCGGCGCGGTGCTGATCGCGCTGCTGGCCGCGTTCGTGCCGATCACCGAGCTGTCGGACATGGTGAGCATCGGCGCGCTCTCCGCGATGATCATCGTGGCGATCGCGGTACCGGTGCTGCGCAGGCGGCGGCCGGACCTCAAGCGGCCGTTCACCGTGCCGCTCTCCCCCGTCCTGCCGATCGTGGCGGCGCTGGCGTGCTTCTACCTGATGCTGAACCTCGACGTGATGACGTGGATCCGGTTCGCGGTGTGGCTGGCCATCGGCCTGGCGATCTACTTCGGTTACGGGCGCAGGCACTCCCGGCTGGCTACGCCCACAGATCCGTCGTCAGCCCCGCGTTCCTGACCAGCGCCGCGGCTGCCTCCCGCTCCTCGGCGGGGACGACGAGCAGGAGGCCGCCCGGCGTGGGCAGCCGTTCGCGGCGCAGGGCGAGCACGAGCCGGTCGAGCGGCTGGCCGTGCACCCCCTGGTCGCCCAGCGAGGGGTAGGTGTCCACAACGGACACCACCGTGCCGCCGGGGCCGCTCAGCGTCCCGGCCAGCAGCACGAAATGCCCCACGCGCCAGCGTGAAGACCACAGCGGCGGCAACCCACCTTCGACGTAGTCCAGCAAGGCTCGCGAAGGGGTGTCGTGCGCGGCGAACTCACCGGTGTCCACATTGGCCACAGTCGCGACGCGCGGGAGGTCGTGGATCCCGGCGAGCAACGCGCCCAGCGCCTCGTCCGTCCAGTCACCGCTCGCGGGCACGGCCTGGAGCCGCCCACCGGAAAGCGCTTCCACGGCCCGCGCGACTCCCGTCGGTGTCGCCCCCGATTCCGCCGGGTTTTCCGCGCGGGGCAAGGGGACTCGGTAGTCGTCGCGGCTTTTCTCCCCCGGCGGCCAGGTCGGTTCGCCGTCCGCGGACAGCCGGACCCCCGCAGCCAGCGCGGCCTCGTCCTGGTCCCGCACCGCGATTCCGTTGGCACGCAAGGAAACCACGGTCACGAACGCGCCACACAGCTCGTTCTTCTGCGGCATCTCGGCGCGGGCCTGTGCCACCAGCTCACGTGCTCCGGGAAACCACCGCACTCAGTACCGCCAGAGGTGGGCCGCGACGATCTCCTCGTCCGTGTGGTCGACCGCCCACCGGGCGTCGGAGGCGCGGCACGCGCGGAAGGCGCCGAGCACCTCCTCGCCAAGCGCGTCCGATACCCGTTGGGACGCCAGCAACGCCGCGTCCTGCGCCGCTGGAGTGCTTGGCAGGCGGGCGATTCCGGCCTCACTGCGGCGTTCCTCGGTCCAGGTGCCGGGATCCTCCGCGACCGGCTCGGGCAGGCTCAGGTTGTCACGCACGCCCGCGAGCCCCGCGGCGAGCACGGCCGACAGCGCCAGGTACGGGTTCGCCGAGGCGTCGGACGGCTTGAGCTCGACGTTCGCGTGCCCCGGCCCCAGCAGGTCCGTACCAGGCACGAACCGCAGCGGCGCCTCCCGGTTCTCCACTCCCCAGAAGCAGTACGCGCTCGAGAAGTAGCCGGGACGCAAGCGCATCGTCGACGGAACGCTGGGCGCGGTGATCGCGGTCAGCGCGGGCAGGTCGCGGAGCAGGCCCGCGACGTAGCCGGCGCCTTCGCCGTCCGGGCGCCCGGACAGCAGGTTGCGGCCCTTGCGCCACAACGACGTGTGCAGGTGCCAGCCGTTGCCCGCGGCGGCGAGGCTGACCATCGGCGCGAAGCTGACCCGCAGCCCCTGGGCGTGTGCGGCGGCGTGGATGGTCTGGCGGGCCAGCAGCTGGTCGTCGGCTGCCGAGACCGGGTCCGTGGCGGTGAGCGACAGCTCCACCTGCGCCAGCCCGTACTCGGCGTGCAGCTGGCCGATGCCCAGCCCGTTGGCCTCGAAGTCCCGCAGCAGCGCGGCGACGAAACCGTCGAGTTCGACGAGGGCGTGCGGGCTGTAGGCGGGGCCGTGGTGACCGGGCGCGGAAGCGACGTCCGTGCTGCCGAGCGGCGCGACGGCGAACTCCAGCTCGTAGCCCGCGCGCAGCTCGTAGCCCTCCTTCGCGGCGGCCGCGACGTGCCGTTCCAGCAGGCTGCGCTGGCAGTACGGCCACGGCGAGCCGTCGGCGGCGACCTGCCGGACCGGCGCCCACGCGAGCGCGCGCTGCCCGGCGAGGCGGCGCAGCCGCTCGACCACCGGCACGAGCCGGATGTCCCCGGAGGGCGTGGACAGCGCGGGGTGGGCGTAGGTGATCGCGTCGTGGCTGTCGAAGACGGCGAACAGCGTGGTGGCCCCGACCCCGCGGACGGCGGCGTCGGCCAGACCCGTGATCGGCACGATCCGGGACCGGGGGATGCCGTTGTTGTCGGCCCAGGCGAGGTGCACCCCGGCGACTCCGGCAGCGGCGAGGTCCTTCGCCGCCGCCGATGCTGCCTTCGTCATCCGTGAAGTGTCTCACGCGGACGGCCTCCCCCGGGCGGGTCGGAAAGCCCGTTCCGGGTTTCGCTGAGAACGAACAGCGCCGGCGGTGGAACTGACCCTCGGAGGGGATTGCGCTTCTCCTCCGTGATCGTTCCGCAACCTGGTGACCTCGGAAAACCGAGTGGTCTGGACGTTTCCGGGAGGTTTCGGCGTCCTGGAAGGTGGGATTGGTTCTACGACATCCGGGGTAAATCAGGGTGACGCAAGTCCCACACAGCCGGGAACACTTGCGGCAGGCTCAGCGTCTGCAAGAGTGGAAGCTACGAACACGGAGGAGCCGGCGGCACCGCGCTACTGGCATCAGGGCCGAAGTGGACGTGCTGGATCGATGGCACCGGGCGACCGGTGCCGGGACGGAGGGAGACCCTCATGACATCGCCGACGCTCACCCGCCCCGAATTGACCGCTGCCGACCGTTGCGACCGGTGCGGCGCCGCAGCACAGGTACGAGCGATCCTCTCCTCGGGTGGCGAGCTGCTGTTCTGCGGCCACCACGCCCGCGAGTACGAGGGCAAGCTCAAGGAGATGGCAGCCGAGATCCAGCGCTGACGAACTGGACTTGGGGAGGCGAGCGCTCGCGGAGAGCGCTCGCCTCTTTCGTTCGTCAGCCATGTCCTCCGGGGGCTTGCCCCCAGACCCCACCCGGGGGCAAGCCCCCGGACCCCCAGCCGCGGCCGCGCTGAGTGATCCGGTCACCAGGAGCGCAACGTCACGATGCGCTCCTCCAGCTGCTCCACCGTCGCCATCGCGGTGGGCGGGCCGCCGCAGACGCGGCGCAGCTCGTTGTGGATGGCGCCGTGCGGCTTCTTCGTGCGGTGGTGGTACATCCCGACCAGCGTGTTCAGCTCCTTGCGCAGCGACGCGATGCGCTCCTGCACTGACTGCGGCCGCGGTGCGGGCGCCTGCTCGGCCGCCTTCTCCGGCTTGCGCCGCTTGGCGTCGGCCAGCTGCTCCTCCTGCCGCTTGCGCAGCAGCGCCCGCACCTGCTCCGGCTCCAGCAGCCCCGGCAGCCCGAGGTACTCCTGCTCCTCCTCGCTGCCCGAGAACACCGCGGTGCCGAACGAGTTGCCGTCGTAGATGACCTGGTCCAGCTCGGCGGAGGCGCCCAGCGACGTGAAGGCCTTCTCCTCCTCGCCCGGCTCGTCCTCGGTGCGGTTGGCCTGGGCGAGCAGCTCGTCGTCCCAGCCCTCCTTCTCGCGGTGCGGCTTGCCGAGCACGTGGTCCCGCTGCGCCTCCAGCTGGCTCGCCAGCTCCAGCAGCACCGGCACGCTGGGCAGGAACACGCTCGCCGTCTCGCCCTTGCGCCGCGCCCGCACGAAGCGGCCGATGGCCTGTGCGAAGAACAGCGGCGTCGAGGCGCTCGTCGCGTACACGCCGACCGCCAGCCGCGGCACGTCGACGCCTTCGGACACCATCCGGACGGCGACCAGCCAGCGGTCGTCGGACTCGGAGAACTCGCCGATGCGCTTGGTCGCCTTCGGGTCGTCCGACAGCACGACCACCGGCTCCTCACCGGTGATGCGCGCGAGGATGCGGGCGTAGGCGCGCGCGGACTCCTGGTCGGTGGCGATCACCAGGCCGCCGGCGTCGGGGATGCCGCCGCTGCGCAGCTGGTGCAGCCGGGTGTCGGCGGCCTGCAGGACCGACGGCACCCACTCGCCGCCGGGGTCGAGCGCGGTGCGCCACGCGCGGGCCGTCTGCTCCGCCGTCAGCGGCTCCCCCAGCCGCGCGGTGAACTCCTCGCCCGCGCTGGTGCGCCACGACGCCTCACCCGAGTACGCGAGGAAGACCACGGGCCGCACGACGCCGTCGGCGAGCGCGTCCGCGTAGCCGTAGGAGTGGTCGGGCTTGCTGCGCATCGCGCCGTCGGCGTCGGGCTCGTAGTTGACGAACGGGATCGGCGAGTCGTCGCTGCGGAAGGGGGTACCGGTCAGCGCCAGGCGGCGCACGGCGGGCGTGAACGCCTCGCGGATCGCGTCACCCCAGGACTTCGCGTCGCCGCCGTGGTGGATCTCGTCGAGGATGACGAGCGTCTTGTAGTTCTCGGTGCGGACCCGGTGCAGCGTGGGGTGGGCGGCGACCTGCGCGTAGGTCAGCGCGACGCCCTGGAAGTCGCCGGAGGTGGCGCCCTGGCCGTTGCGGTAGTTCGAGTCGATGGCGATCCCGGCGGCGGCCGCGGAGATGGCCCACTGGTGCTTGAGGTGCTCGGTCGGGGTCACGATGGTGATCCGCTCGACCGTGCGGTCGCTCAGCAGCTCGGCCGCGATGCGCAGGCCGAACACGGTCTTGCCCGCGCCGGGGGTCGCGACCGCGAGGAAGTCCCGCGGCTTGGTGGTGAGGTACTTGGTGAGTGCGCGCCGCTGCCAGGCGCGCAGCGGACGAGGCGTCACGTCCTGCTCGGGTTCGGGCGCGACGAAGGTTTCGGTCGTCCCGTTACGCTGTGCCGTGTCCGACAAGGATGTCCCCCTCCTCTCGCCGATCCCGGGTGCCACATGCGAAAACCCCCACGAGACGGCCGGCGGCGACGCCGGGTGCGGAGTGAGGGCGCTCGGAAGAGACTACCTGTCCCGGCCCCGGGCGGCCGTCATCGGCACGGCCGAGTGGAACACGCCACACCGCTGACGAGCCAAACGTCTCCGGATGGACCATGCTGGACACGCGATGAGTGAGCAGACCGGATCCCAGCCGCCCCGCAAAGGTGCTGTGACGACACTGATCGGCCGCACTTTCGCCAAGGCGTGGGACGGCAACATCTTCTCCGAATCCGCCGAGGCGGCGTTCTGGCAGACGTTGTCGCTGCCGCCGTTGCTGCTCGGCCTGCTGGGCAGCCTGGGCTTCATGGGCGACTGGTTCGGCCAGGGGTTCGTCACGACGGTCCACGACAAGATCATCACGTTCTGTGAGCGCGTGTTCACGGGGAACGTCGTCCAGCAGATCATCGAGCCGACCGTCGACGACATCCTGACGATCGGCAAGGGCGAGATCGTCTCGGTCGGGTTCGTGATCTCGCTGTGGGCGGGTTCGTCGGCGATGTCGTCGTTCGTCGACGCGATCACCGTGGCGCACGACCAGTACGGGGTGCGCAACGAGGTGTGGCAGCGGATCTTCGCGCTGCTGCTGTACCTGTGCGGACTGGTCCTGCTGGTGATCGGGCTGCCGGTGATCGCCGTCGGGCCGGACGTGCTGACCGACTTCTTCCCCGACTCGTGGCGCCCGACGCTGTCGACGTGGATCGGGGTCGGGTACTACCCGGTGCTCGCGGTCGGCCTGATCCTCGCGCTCGCGACGCTGTACAAGCTGGCACTGCCGCGGCGGCTGCCGTGGCACCGCGGCCTGCCCGGCGCGGCGCTGGCGATGGTGATCTTCCTGCTGTCCAGCATCGGGCTGCGGCTGTACCTGGGGTGGATCACCAGCACCGGCTACACCTACGGCGCGCTGGCCACGCCGATCGCGTGGCTGCTGTTCACGTACTTCATCGGGATGGCCGTGGTCGGCGGCGCGTACTTCAACAGCGCGATCCAGGAGCTCTGGCCCGCGAAGATGACGCGGCGCCAGCGGCGGAGGTGGCGGCGGCTCGAGATGGAGCGGATGAGCAGCGAAGGCGGGGCGACCGCCGCACCCCAGGTCGCCGAGGAAGCCCGCGTGGACCGGCCGCGGACGGAGTGACTTCCGGGCACACCTCAGCCCGCCGGAGGCACGTGGCCCGCGGCGGGCGTCGGCGCGGGATCAGTCCTCGGGGCCCGGGCGGAGGCCCTCGTAGATCTCCTTGCACGCCGGGCACACCGGCGAGCCGGGCTTGGGCGAGCGGGTCACCGGGAACACCTCGCCGCACAGCGCCACCACGTGCGTGCCCATGACCGCGCTCTCCGCGATCTTGTTCTTGCGCACGTAGTGGAAGACCTTCGGTTCGTCGCTGTCGGTGCTGTCCGTGGTTTCCGGCCGGGTGTCGACCTCGGGCAGAGTCGTCGTGCTCATGTCCCCATGATGCCGCAGCGCCTGCGGTCCGCGGAAAAACACCTTTCGTCTGTACCTACTAGTATGTACGATCAGCTCATGCCGCTCGTACGCATCGATGCTTCCTCGGTCCACGACGACGAGACCCTCGCCGCCTTCGGCGACGTGGTCCACCAAGCCCTGGTCGACGCACTGGGCATCCCCCAGGACGACTTCTTCCAGGTCATCACCCGCCACGAACCCCACGAGCTGCGCTACGACCCGGCCTACCTCGGCGTCTCGCGGGACGACGGGATCGTGTTCGTCGGCATCACGATGCGCGCCGGGCGGCTGTACGAGCAGAAGAAGGCGCTGTACGCGCGCATCGCCGAGCTCGCCGAGGAGCGGACGAGCGTCGAACCGCGGAACGTCTTCGTCACGATCACCGAGAACCAGCAGGTGGACTGGTCCTTCGGCGAGGGCGTCGCGCAGTACCTGCACTGACCCCGTGGACCGGCGGGCACCCGCGTGGCTGATGATGGTGCGTCGTGACCCAGATTTCCCTGTCCGGCGAGGTCGCCGACGCCGTCAACAGCGGCAGGCCCGTCGTCGCGCTCGAAAGCACCATCCTGTCCCACGGTCTCCCGCCTGGCCGCAACCTCGACGTCGCGAAGCGGCTGGAGGACACCGTGCGCGCCGCGGGCGCCGTCCCCGCCACCATCGCCGTGCTCGACGGCACCCCGGTCGTCGGCCTCTCCCCCGCGCAGCTGGAGCGCGTGTGCGCGCCTGATTCGGGGCTGGACAAGCTGTCCCTGCGCGACCTCGGCCCCGCGATCGGGCTGGGGCGCTCGGGTGCGACGACCGTGGCGAGCACGTCCGCGCTGGCGCACCAGGCGGGCGTCGGCGTGTTCGCGACCGGCGGGCTCGGCGGTGTGCACCTGGGCGCACAGGAGTCCTGGGACGTCTCCGCCGACCTCGGGGTGCTCGCCCGCGTGCCCACGCTCGTCGTGTGCTCGGGCGTCAAGTCGGTGCTCGACATCGCCGCGACGCTGGAGGTGCTGGAGACCAACTCGGTGCCCGTGCTCGGTTACCGCACCGACTCCTTCCCCGCGTTCTACCTGCGCTACTCGGACTTCCCCGTGCCGTGGCGGGTCGACGACCCCGCGCAGGCCGCGGCGGTCGTCGCCGCGCACCGCCGCTACGCCGGATCCGGTGTGCTGCTGGCGAACCCGATCCCCGCGGAGTCCGAAATGGACGAACAGCTGCACGAGCGGCTGCTCACCGAGGGGCTGCAGCTGGTGCGGGACGAGGGCGTGCAGGGCAAGGACGTGACGCCGGTGCTGCTGGAGCACTTCCACACCGCGAGCGAGGGCGTGAGCCTCGACGCGAACGAGGCGCTGGTGCTGTCCAACGCGCGGCTGGCCGCCGAGATCGCCGTGGAGCTCGCGTGAACGTGGTGGTGGTCGGCGACGCCGGCCTCGACGTGGTCGCCCGGCACCGGCACGCCATCGTCCCCGGCGGGGATTCGCGGGCGAAGATCCGGCTCGCCGGAGGCGGCGCGGGGGCGAACACCGCGCTGTGGCTCGCGACGCTGGACACGGCGACGACCCTGCTCGCGCGCGTGGGCGACGACGCGGGCGGCAGGCTGATCCGCGCCGAGCTGGAGTCGGCGGGGGTGCGGTGCGCGTTCGTCGTCGATCCCGAAGCGCCGACGTGCTGCGTCGTGGTCCTCGTCGACCACGAGGGGCAGCGCAGCATGCTGCCGGACCGGGGTGCGAACGCGCGGTTCTGCGCCGAGGACGTCGCCGCGACATCTCTGGAGGGGGCGACCCACCTGCACCTGTCGGGCTACGTGCTCCTCGACCCCTCGTCGCGGCCCGGTGGGCTCGCCGCGCTCGCGGCGGCACGCGAGGCCGGGCTGACGACGTCGGTGGACCCGCAGGCGGCGGCGTTGCTGACCGATCCGCAGGCGTTCCTCGACGACGTGCGGGGCGTGGACCTGCTGCTGCCCAACACCGACGAACTGATCGCGCTCACCGGCTCCGCGGACCCGGCGGCGGCCGCGGAACTGCTCGACGTCGTCGGCGCGGTCGCCGTCACGGCGGGCCTGGACGGTGCGAGCTGGGTGGACGCGGACGGCGTGGTGAGCGTGCCCGCCGACGAGGCCGAGTGCGTGGATTCCACGGGCGCCGGGGACGCGTTCAACGCCGGCGTGCTGTCCGCGTGGCTGCGCGGTGAGTCCACAAAGGACGTTCTGGCCGCCGGGGTGCGGCTGGGCGCGCGGGCGGTTTCCCGCGTGGGCGCGCAGCCGTGAGGTTCAGCCCTCGATGACGCGGTGCTCGAGCTGCCTGGCCTCGCGCTGGTAGCGGCTGACCTCCTCCGCCTTGCGGGGCGGCCGGTCGTTGGCGATGAGCACCGCGACCCACGGCAGCGGGACCGAGATCACGATGAACAGCAGCGCGAGCCACCACGTGTGGTAGAAGACGCCGGCGAGCACGAGGCACGGGAACCGCATGCCCATCATCAGCATGTACTTGCGTTTGCGGGCGGCGTGCTCGTCCTCGTAGGAGGGGGCGGCCTCGGTGATCAGCACCGGTTCGGCCTCGTCCCTCGGGCCGCGGGACGGATCGTTCACGCGAACCACCTCCTGCACTCCATGCTCCCACTCGCCGGACGCGGGCGACACCGGGGGAGGGGTCGGATTTTTTCACGCCTGGACGTCGAAGAACTCCAGCGCGCCCGTCACGAGCGTCTCGACCCCGACCCGCACGGTCGGGTCCACCACCGGCGCGAACAACGGCGAGTGGTTCGACGGCACGTCGCGCTCGAAGCGGCCCTCCGAGATCGCCGTGAGGACCTCCTGCGGGTCCATGCCCCCGACGAGCCAGAACACCGACGGCACGCCCGCGGCGCGCCCGAACTCGCTGAAGTCCTCGCTGCCCGTCACGAGCGGCGCCTCCAGCACGTGCTCCGGCCCGAACCGCCGCCGGAACACACCCGTGAGGCGTTCGTTCGCCGTGTCGTCGTTCGCGGTCACCGGGAAGCTCGCGATGGACGTGATTTCGGGCGGTTCCGGACAGCCCGAGGCCATCGCCTCGCCCCGCACGATCCGCTCGATGGCCGCGAGCACCTTGTCCCGCACCTGCTCGTCGAAGGTCCGGACGTTGACCTCGAGCACGGCCTCGTCGGCGATGATGTTGTTCGCCGTGCCCACGTGCAGCTGGCCCACCGTCACCACGGCCGACTCGGTGGCCGAGATCTCGCGCGACACGATCGTCTGCAGGCGCAGCACCACCGAGGCCGCCAGCACCGCCGGGTCCACCGTCGTCTCCGGGCGGGAGCCGTGCCCGCCCCGGCCGTGCAGCACGATCCGCAGCGCGTCCGTGGCCGCCATGATCACGCCGGGGCGCGTCAGCACCCAGCCGGCGGGCCCCGGCGCGATGTGCTGACCCAGCACCACCGAAGGCCGCCCCACCAGGTCGAACAGGCCGTCACGCACCATCGCCGCCGCACCCGAGCCCTGCTCCTCCCCCGGCTGGAACACGACCAGCAGCGTGCCCTGCCAGGCGTCCCGGGCGCGGGAGAGCAGGTCCGCCGCACCGCTCAACCACGTGGCGTGCATGTCGTGCCCGCACGCGTGCATCACGCCGGGCGTCTCGCTCGCGTACGGCAGCTCCGTCTTCTCCTGCACGGGCAGCGCGTCGATGTCGGCTCGCAGCATGACGACCGGCCCGCCTCCGTTGCGCAGCACGCCCGCGACACCCGTGCCCCCGAGGCCGGTGTGCACCTCGTACCCAGCCTCCTCCAGCCGTCGCGCGAGTTCGGCCGCGGTGCGCTCCTCCTTGAACGACAGCTCGGGGTGCCGGTGCAGGTCGGTGTACAGCTCCCGCAGCGACGGCAGCAACTCGTCCAAGGTGGCGAAGGGGTCGGTCATCCAGAAAGATTAGCCACGCCGTGCGAGGATCACCGTTCGTGACTCCCGAGTTTTCCGATGACCTCTGTGCCCGCCTGCGTGAGGCGTTCCAGCGCACCCGTTACGACGCGGACGGCGTCCTCGAAGCGCTCGGCGCCGCCGCGCACGCGGCATTGGGCCGCAACGAGCCGGAACTGGCGTACCGCGCGAGCGCGGACGCCGGCGACCGCGGCACGTTGATCCGCCTGTTCCTGCTCGGTGGCGCGGAGACCGCGAAAGCCGTCGAGGCCGCGCTCGCCCCCGTTCCGCTCGAAGACGCGCTCGCGGTTGGGCTGCTGCGTACGGACGGAGAACTGCTGCGGGCCGGGCTCGACGTGCGCCCGCACGGCGACGATGAGGGCCAGTGGTGGGTGATCTCGGACCTGGACTCGGAACTCCTCGGTGGCGAGGTGCCACCGGAGCACGTCCTCGGCGTCGGGCACGCGTCGCTGAGCCTGATCCGCGCCACCATCCGCCGACCGGTGGGCACGCTGCTCGACCTCGGCACGGGTTGTGGTGTCCAGGCGCTGCACGGCGCGCGCCACGCTCAGCGCGTCACGGCGACGGACGTGTCGCCTCGCGCGCTGGCGCTGGCGGACGCGACGTTCCGGCTCAACCAGCTGGACGTGGAACTGCTGCGCGGCGAATGGTTCGCACCGGTCGCGCGGCGGCGCTTCGACCAGATCGTGTGCAACCCGCCGTTCGTGGTGGGCCCGCCGCGAGTGGACTACACCTACCGCGATTCGGGGCTGGCGGGCGACGACGCCTCCGGTCTGGTCGTGCGCCAGCTGCCCGCGTTCCTCAACGAAGGCGGCGTGGGTCAGCTGCTCGCCTCGTGGCTGCACATCGAGGGTGAGGATTGGGCCGATCGTGTGACGCGGTGGCTCCCGGCGGGTACGGACGCGTGGTTCGTGCAGCGCGATATCGCCGATCCGGGGCTGTACGTGGGCACCTGGTTGCGTGACGCGGGTATCGACCCGCGTTCCCCCGAGGGCCGTGCGAAGGCGGGCGCGTGGCTGGACTGGTTCGCCGACAACAAGGTGCAGGGCGTCGGGTTCGGCTTCGTCACGCTGCGGCGCGCGGAGGTCGCACACCCCACGATCGTGTGCGAGGACCTGCGGCAGGCCTACGACGATCCGCTGGGCCCGGAGGCGGGCCGCTGGCTGGACCGGGTCGCGTGGCTGCGCGAGCACGGCGGCGAGTTGCTCGAAACACGCTTCCGGGTGCCTGAGACGGTCCTGTTGGAGACCGTCGCCGGACCGGGTGACGAGGGCTGGGAGACCACCATCCGCCGCCTGCACCGCACCGACGGACCGGGGTGGCAGCACGAGGTCGACGAGCTGGCCACCGCCTTGCTGGCGGGCTGCCGGGGTGTGCTGCCGCTGGCGGACCTGCTGGAACTGCTCGCGTTCGCCCACGGCGGAACGGCCGAGGAGCTCGAAGAGGCCGCGCTGCCGATGGTCAGGGAACTCGTGCGGCACGGCATGGTGGAGCCCGTCTCGTGAGGGCTGTGGTGGCGAGGGTCACCGAGGCGAGCGTCACGGTGGACGGGGAGGTCGTCGGCGCGATCGACGAGCCCGGGCTGCTGGTCCTGCTCGGGGTGCACGTCGACGATGAACCGGACAAAGCGCCCGTGATGGCGCGGAAGCTGCACGAGCTGCGCATCCTCGCTGACGAGGAGTCATGCGCCAGCACGGGCGCACCGCTGCTGTTGGTGAGCCAATTCACGCTCTACGGCGACACGCGCAAGGGAAGGCGTCCATCGTGGATCGCCGCCGCGCGCCCGGAGCCCGCGAAGCGAATTTTCGACCGCGTCGTGGCTGAACTCCGCGAGCGCGGCGCGCGTGTCAGTACCGGCGTCTTCGGAGCGCAGATGGCTGTGCGGAGCGTGAACGACGGGCCCTTCACGGTACTCGTAGAGGTCTAGACCATTCCTTTCTCAGGGAAACTTCAGGTTTGGTCGAGCAACCGGACGGTGGGCCGTACGCGTCTAACTCTCCGAAACAGCCGGGAACGTTTTGGGCACCGACGGCGTTGACCCAGATGTCCGGCCGACAAGCCGGACTCGCGCACCGGGTTCCACAGGCTCGGCGCACGACGCACAACCGGTGTGACGCACCAACGTGTCAGCCCGTGACCGGGGAGGCAAACATGTCAGTACAGACCCTCGAAAGGAAGACTCGGCGGACTCGTGAAGTGGTCCCCGAGCCCGCCTCCGAGCCGGCTCTCGAGTCCAGCGTACGCGTTCCGCCGAACCTCGACGCCGACCTCGACGCCCAGGGCCCCGCCGCGGACCTCGTCCGCGTGTACCTCAACGGCATCGGCAAGACGGCACTGCTGTCCGCCGCCGACGAGGTCGAGCTGGCCAAGCGCATCGAGGCGGGGGTGTTCGCCCAGCACATGCTGGAGAGCAAGCCGGACCTGCCCGCCGAGCGCCGCGCCGAGCTGAAGGCCCTGATCAGGGACGGGCACCAGGCCAAGAACCACCTGCTGGAGGCCAACCTCCGCCTGGTCGTCTCGCTCGCCAAGCGCTACACGGGCCGGGGAATGCCGCTGCTCGACCTGATCCAGGAGGGGAACCTGGGTCTGATCCGCGCGGTCGAGAAGTTCGACTACTCCAAGGGGTTCAAGTTCTCCACGTACGCCACGTGGTGGATCCGGCAGGCCATCACCAGGGGTATGGCCGACCAGGGCCGCACCATCCGCCTCCCCGTGCACCTGGTGGAGCAGGTCAACAAGCTGGCGCGCATCAAGCGCGACCTGCACCAGCAGCTGGGCCGCGAGGCGACGAACGAGGAGCTGGCGGCCGAATCCGGTATCGCGCCGGACAAGGTGGCCGACCTGCTCGACCACGCCCGTGACCCGGTGAGCCTGGACATGCCAGTCGGTACCGAGGAGGACGCCCCGCTGGGTGACTTCATCGAGGACTCCGAGGCGACCGACGCGGAGAGCGCCGTGATCTCCGGCCTGCTGCAGGACGACCTGCGGCGCGTGCTGGCGACGCTGGACGACCGCGAGCAGGCGGTGATCCGGCTCCGCTACGGGCTCGACGACGGGCAGCCCCGCACGCTGGACCAGATCGGCAAGCACTTCGGGCTCTCCCGCGAGCGCGTCCGCCAGATCGAGCGCGAGGTCATGGCGAAGCTGCGCCAGGGCGAGCGGGCCGAGCGGCTGCGCGCGTACGCGAGCTGAGCGCGCCATCACTGTGTGAAACTGTGGGTTTACCCAAACGGCAGCGTTGACATATGAGCTAGATCACGAGACGGTCGAAGCAACGCGTCCGAGGGTCACACGTCTTCGGGGTGTGAGCTTCGCGAGGGGCGTCTGGTGCGTCCGCTCGCCTGCCGCGGAAGGTCGGGTCCGTCGGGGTGGGCCCGGCCTTCCGACTTTCCGCGGCGGTTCCGCCGTGGAGTAGTTCTTCCCCACACCACACGGTCAGCGCGGGGTTTCGCGCGGTAACGTCTCAGGCCACCCGAACCGCCGTGCAAGGGAGCCGTGCGTTGACCGCCACCACCACCTCGTTCCAGTACACCGACGTGCTGCCGCTCGCCCGCGACACCGAAACCGAGTACCGGCTCGTCACGCCCGACGGCGTCCGCGTCGTCGAGGCAGGCGGTCGGAAGTTCCTCGAAGTCGCGCCCGAGGCGCTCACGAAGCTGGCGCGCACCGCCATCAGCGACATCCAGCACCTGCTGCGCTCGTCGCACCTGGCGCAGCTGCGCGCGATCGTGGACGACCCGGAGGCCAGCGGCAACGACCGCTTCGTCGCGATGGACCTGCTGCGCAACGCCGCGATCTCGGCGGGCGGCGTGCTGCCCATGTGCCAGGACACCGGCACCGCGATCGTGATCGGCAAGCGCAGCGAGGGCGTGCTGACCGGCGGCGACGACGAGCGCGCGCTGGCCCGCGGCGTCTTCGAGGCCTACCAGGAGCTGAACCTGCGGTACTCGCAGATGGCGCCGCTGACGTTCTGGGACGAGAAGAACACGGGCACGAACCTGCCCGCGCAGATCGAGCTGTACCACAAGGACGGTGCCGGCGACCCGTCGTACGAGTTCCTGTTCATGGCCAAGGGCGGCGGCAGCGCCAACAAGACGTTCCTGTACCAGGAGACGAAGGCGGTGCTGAACCCCAAGCGCCTGGCGAAGTTCCTGGACGAGAAGCTGCGCAGCCTCGGCACCGCGGCTTGCCCGCCCTACCACCTGGCGATCGTCGTCGGCGGCATGTCGGCGGAGTTCAACCTCAAGGTCGCCAAGCTCGCCTCCGCCCGCTACCTGGACAACCTGCCGACGGAGGGGTCCGAGCTGGGGCACGGGTTCCGCGACGTGGACCTGGAGCAGCAGGTGCTGGAGATGACGCGGCAGTTCGGTATCGGCGCGCAGTTCGGCGGCAAGTACTTCTGCCACGACGTGCGCGTGATCCGGCTCCCCCGGCACGGCGCGTCCTGCCCGGTCGGGATCGCCGTGTCCTGCTCCGCCGACCGGCAGGCGAAGGCGAAGATCACCGCGGACGGCGTGTTCATCGAGCAGCTGGAGCGCGACCCGGCGCGGTTCCTGCCCGACGTGACCGAGGACCAGCTGTCGGACGAGGTCGTGCAGGTGGACCTCAACCGCCCGATGGCCGAGATCCGGGCGCAGCTGTCCGCGCTGCCGGTGAAGACGCGCCTGTCGCTGAGCGGCCCGCTGGTCGTCGCACGCGACATCGCGCACGCGAAGATCGCGGAGCGGCTCGAAGCGGGCGAGCCGATGCCGCAGTACCTGCGTGACCACCCCGTGTACTACGCCGGCCCGGCGAAGACCCCGGAGGGGTACGCGTCGGGCTCGTTCGGGCCCACGACGGCGGGCCGGATGGACTCGTACGTGGCGCAGTTCCAGGCCGCGGGCGGTTCGCTGGTCATGCTCGCGAAGGGCAACCGGTCGAAGCAGGTGACCGCCGCGTGCAAGGAGCACGGCGGGTTCTACCTCGGCTCGATCGGCGGTCCTGCTGCCCGGCTCGCGCAGGACTGCATCAAGCAGGTCGACGTGCTCGAGTACCCGGAGCTGGGCATGGAGGCCGTGTGGAAGATCGAGGTCGAGGACTTCCCGGCGTTCATCGTCATCGACGACAAGGGCAACGACTTCTTCGCGGAGACCTCGGAGCCGGTGCTCCAGATCAGCTTCCGAAAGTGAATGTTCTTACACGTTGTACACTCTTGTGGACACCTTAGGAGGTGCCCATGACAGCCGTGACCGTTCGCGAGTTCTCGTACAACCCGAGCGCCATCTTCGCCCGCGTGGAGAAGGGGGAGACGATCGAGGTGACCAAGCACGGTGACGTCGTCGCCGTGCTCGTGCCACCGCCCCGGAAGCAGAGCCGCTTCGACGAGCTGGTCGCGCAGGGCGCGATCAGGCCCGCCGAGCGGAACCTGACGACCAGGGACCTGGACCAGTACACGCGGATCAACGTGCCGGACGACGTGGACCCGCTCGCGATCCTGCTCGAAATGCGGGAGCACGAGCGGTGATCTACCTCGACGCCTCCGCGCTGGTGACCTTCGTCGTACGGCGGCGCAACGCGGAGGCGCTGGACGCGTTCCTCTCCGCCCACGAAGACGTGACCTGCACCAGCACCATCGGCTTCGTCGAGACAGTCCGCACGTGCGACCAGATCGGCGGCTTCCCCAACCTGATGGCCACCCTGCTGCGGGACCACAACGAGATCAAGGTGACCGACGTGATCCGGGACGCGGCGGCCAGGGTGCCGGGCCTGGTGCGCTCGCTCGACGCCATCCACGTCGCGAGCGCCGAGCAGCTCGGTTCCGAGCTGACGGCGCTCGTGACGTACGACAGCCGCATGGCCGAGTCGGCACGCAAGGCCGGGCTGCCCGTCGCCATGCCCGGGGCCGAGTGAGCTAGACCGGGAACATTCCCACGAGCCGGTCGAGGGTGGCCTCGATCCCCTGCTTGTTCTTCCGCGGGAAGAAGCTCACGCTGATCAGCAGCGGGATCCGGGCCGTCGACCAGTCGAAGGTCTCCGTGACCTTCGTGCCGCCCTCGACCGGTTCGAGCCGCCAGCGCCAGCGGTGGCCGTTGAAGTGCCGCCACGCGATGAGGCGGTTCTCCTCGTACTCGACGACCGTGTTCAGGATCTTGTACGGCGCGCCCAGCTTCATGTCCATGCCGAACTTCGTGCCGAGTTCGAGTTTCTCCGGCCCACCGGGCTGCGCGCCCCGCACGGTGCCGGACCCGTCGAGCAGCGCGTGCTTCGACGGGTCGGTGAGCAGGGCGAAGATCTCCTCGGGGGCGGCCGCGACGACGCGCGTGCCCGACACCTGGCGGGTTCCCATGCGGGCAGCTTACTCGGCGGTAACTTGGCTCACCGGTTCTGTTTCAGGCTGACCAGCACCACCTTGCGCTGCCCGAGCGGTTCGCTCAACGGCACGGACACCAGCGGGTAGCGGATGTCCATCGTGCACATCCGTCCCTGCAGGTTGGACTGGGTCTCCCGCAGGTTCACGACCACCTGCTCGGCGGTCGCCTGCTGCACCTCCCCCGTGGCGCGCCCGCAGCCGCCCTCCTCGGCCCGGATGTAGAGCACCTTCCCGTCCGCGGACACGGACACCTGGCGCGGGTAGTCCTCCGACAGCTTGCTCACGTCGAGCTGCGACGCGGGCACCGGCACGCTGCCCTGCGGCGGCTGCTGCGAACCACCAGGCCGCGTCGGGATCTCCGGCCAGGGCGACACCGACGTCGAAGGCGGCGGCGCGGGTCCCGCGGCCGGCGGAACGGACGCGGGCCGCTCCCCGCACGCGGTCGCGGTGATCAGGACGATTCCGATTCCGGCGAGCATTCCTTTCCACCTCATGCCCGGAAGACGGAACGGGACGCCCGCGGGGTTGCATGGTGTTGGATGTGGCCGTGACTGAGCTGAAGCGGCGGCTGGGGACGGGCGACGCGGTGGTCATCGGCCTGGGCTCGATGATCGGTGCCGGGGTGTTCGCGGCCTTCGCCCCGGCCGCGCGAGCTGCGGGAACGTGGCTGCTGGCGGGGCTGGCGATCGCGGCGGTGGTCGCGTACTGCAACGCGACGTCGTCGGCCCGGCTCGCCGCGCGGTACCCGTCGTCCGGCGGGACGTACGTGTACGGCCGGGAACGGCTGGGCGAATTCTGGGGGTACCTGGCGGGCTGGGGGTTCGTCGTCGGGAAGACCGCCAGCTGCGCGGCGATGGCACTGACCGTCGCCGCGTACGTGGCACCCGAACGCTGGCGGCCGTATGTCGCGGCAGCGGCGGTGCTGGCGCTGACCGCGCTCAACTATCGGGGCGTGCAGCGGTCCGCGCTCGCCACCCGCGTCATCGTGTCCGTGACGCTGCTCGTGCTCGCCGCGTCGGTGGCGGCGATGTTCGCCACGGGGCACGGCAACACGGGTTCGACGGCCTTCTCACCCGGCGGGGTGCTGCAGTCCGCCGGGCTGCTGTTCTTCGCCTTCGCGGGCTACGCGCGGATCGCGACGCTCGGCGAGGAGGTGCGTGACCCGGCACGGACGATCCCCCGCGCCATCCCGATCGCGCTCGCCTTGACGCTCGTCGTCTACGTCGCGGTCGCACTCGCCCTGTTGTGGCGGCTCGGCCCGGCGCAGCTCGCGTCCTTTGTGGACCCGGTCGCGCAGGCCGTGCCGTCCGGGATGGCGCCCGTGGTCCGCGCCGGTGCGGCGCTGGCCGCGCTCGGTTCACTGCTGGCGCTCGTGCTCGGGGTCTCGCGGACCACGTTCGCGATGGCACGGGACGGGCACCTGCCGCGGGTGCTGGCCACCGTGCACCCGCGGTTCGGGGTGCCGCACCGCGCCGAACTCGCGGTCGGGCTCGTCGTCGCGGTGCTCGTGCTGTTCACGGACCTGCGTGGCGCGATCGGCTTCTCGTCCTTCGCGGTGCTGACCTACTACGCGATCGCCAACGCCAGCGCGTGGACGCTGCGCCGGTCCGCGGTGCCGGTGGTGGGACTCGCCGGCTGCGTGGTGCTCGCGTTCAGCCTGCCCGTGTCCTCGGTGGTGCTCGGCTGCGCGGTGCTGGCCGCCGGCGTCCTCGTCTACCTCGTCTTTTCCAGGCGCGCCAAGGCTTCCTCGTAACCGCTGAGCAGGTCCTCGATGATCTCCGCGACCGGGCGGACGCGGTCGATGCGGCCGATGATCTGCCCGGCCGGCATCGACACCAGCTCAGGGTCGTTCGTCTCGTGCAGGCGGTTGTGCGCGGGCGAGACGAGCAGGTTCTGCAAGGGCATCGGCAGCGGCTCCGGGGCGTCCGGCGCGGCCCACGCCTGGGTCCAGCGGGTCTTGAGCAGGCGCGCGGGTTTGCCGGTGTAGATACGGGTGCGCACGGTGTCGGACGAGGTCGCCCGCACGAGCGCGGTCTGCATGGCCGCCGACGCCGGCATCGTCTGGAGGTACTCCTCCGTCGCCAGCCACAGCGAACCCGTCCACACGCCCGCCGCACCGAGCGCGAGCGCCGCGGCCACCTGCCGTCCCGAGCCGATGCCCCCGGCGGCGAGCACGGGCGCGTCCACGGCGTCGACGATCTCGGGCAGCAGCACCATCGAGCCGATCTCGCCCGTGTGCCCGCCGGCCTCATACCCTTGCGCTACAACGAAATCCACGCCGTTGCGGACGTGCCGCCGGGCGTGCTCGGCCTTGCCCGCGAGCGCCGCGACGGGCACGCCGTGTGCGTGTGCCTGCTCGATGACGTCCACCGGCGGCGAGCCCAGCGCGTTGGCGATGAGCTTGATCGGGTGCCGCAGCGCCACCTCGACGTGTGAGCGCGCGACCGAGTGCAGCCAGCCCAGCACACCGGCGCGCTGCTCGGCGTCCTCCGGCAGCTCGGGCACGCCGAGGTCCTTCAGCGTGCGCTCGACGAACGCCTTGTGCTCCTCGGGGATCAGCTTGTCCAGGTCGACCTGCGTGCCTTCGGTCGGGACCTTCGCCGGCATCACGACGTCCACGCCGTACGGCCTGCCTCCGGTGTGCTCGTCCATCCAGTCCAGCACGCGGTCCAGCTCGTCGGCGTCGTTGAACCGGACGCAGCCGAGCACGCCGAGCCCGCCGGCCTTGCTGATCGCCGCGGCGACGTGCTCGGACGGCGTGAAACCGATGATCGGGTGCTCGATGCCGAGCGTGTCGCACAGGGCGGTGTGCATGCGCCTCTCCTACTTCGCTGGCGGGTGTTCGGCGGCGTAGCGCTGGGCCCACGGGTAGTCGGGTTTCCCGCTCGGCAGGCGCCCGACGCGGTCGGCGAGCCAGATCGTGCGGGGCACCTTGTACCCGGCCAGCTCGCCGCGCACGTGTGCTTCGATCGAGTCGAGGTCGGGCTTTTCCCCTTGGCGCGTCTCGATGATCGCGGCGACCCGCTGCCCGAGCCGCTCGTCCGGCACGCCGATGACGAGCGCGTCGAAGACGTCGGGGTGGGACTTCAGCGCGCCCTCGACCTCTTCGGGGAACACCTTTTCGCCGCCGGTGTTGACGCACTGCGAGCCGCGGCCGAGGAGGGTGACGGTGCCGTCTTCCTCGTAGCGTGCGTAGTCGCCGGGGACGACGTAACGCGCTCCGTCGATGTCGACGAAGATCTGCTCGCTCTTCACCGGGTCCTTGTAGTAGCCCAACGGCACGTGCCCGCGCCTCGCGATCCGGCCGGTCGCCCCGGGTTCCTTGGGCACCACGCGGTTTTCGTCGTCGAGGAGCACGGCGTCCTTGCCGAAGTTCACGCGCGGGCCCGCCGAGTGGTCGGCGTCCTTGGCCACCATGCCGATACCCGTGAAACCGCTTTCCGAGGAACCGATCGCGTCGGTCAGCACGATGTTCGGGAAGGCCTTGAGGTACTCCTGCTTGACCGACTGGGAGAACAGTGCGGCGTGGCTGGAGACGGCGACGAGCGACGAGGCGTCGTAGCCGCCGCGGTGGTAGGCCTCGATGAGTGGACGGGCCATCGCGTCCCCGACGATGGTGAGCACCTGGACCTTGTGCTCGACGACGTTGCGCCAGATCTCGTCGGCGTCGAACTGCGGCACGAACACGACGGTGCCGCCGCCGAAGAGGGCGCCGAACGCGGCCCACTGCGCGGCGCCGTGGATCAGCGGTGCCGCGGGCAGGCGGACGAGCGCGCCCTGCTTGCCGTTCTCGGCGAGCGTCCACTCGTCGGGCACGTACTCGCCGGTGACGAAGTCGATACCGCCACCGAGCGCGCGCCACACGTCCTCGTGACGCCACACCACGCCTTTCGGGTAGCCCGTGGTGCCGCCCGTGTACAGCATGTAGATGTCGTCCGAGCTGCGCTCCCCGAAGTCGCGTTCGTCGGAGGACTCCGCCAGCGCCGTCTCGTACGGGACGCCGTCGAAGGGGGTCCCACTGTCGTCCTCGACGACTACAACGTGTTTCAGTTTCGGGGCGTCCGGGCGCACGTCGGCGACCTTGTCCGCGTAGCGCTGCTCGTGCACGAGCGCGACGAGGTCGGCGTTGGTGAACAGGTAGCGCAGCTCACCCCGCACGTAGCGGTAGTTGACGTTGATGGCGATGGCCCGCAGCTTGTACGCCGCGTACATCGCTTCGATCATTTCGATGGAGTTTCGCGAGTACACGCCGATGTGGTCGCCCTTGCCCACCCCCTGCGCGGCGAGGTGGTGCGCGAGCCGGTTGGCGCGCCGGTCCAGCTCCGCGTACGTGACCTGACGGCCGGCGCACACGACCGCGGGACGATCCGGCACGGCGTCGACGGCGTGCTCGAGGAGATCCGCGATGTTGTAAGCCACTCAGCCAAAGTAGAACATGTTATTGTTTTGGGCAATGGTCCTGAGCTGGAGGTGGCGATGACCGAGCCGCACGCCCTGGTGGAACAACGCGCGCACACGCTCGTGGTGACGCTCAACCGGCCGGAGGCGAGGAACGCGATCACCGGCGAGATGATGGAGATCCTCGTTTCGGCGTGGGACCGGGTGGACCAGGACCGCTCGATCAGGTGTTGCGTGCTCACCGGTGCGGGTGGCGCGTTCTGCGCGGGTGCTGACCTGAAGTCGATGGCGCGCAACTCCCCCGCCGATTCGTACGAGCGGGGGACGTTCGACCCCGGCCGCATCGAGGGACTGCTGAAGGGGCGGCGGCTGACGAAACCGTTGATCGCGGCGGTCGAGGGCCCGGCGATCGCGGGCGGGACGGAGATCCTGCTGGCCACGGACATCCGCATCGCCGGGGAAAGCGCGCGGTTCGGGGTGTCGGAGGCGCGGTGGGGGTTGTTCCCGATGGGCGGTTCGGCGGTGCGGTTGCCGCGGCAGATCCCGTACACGCTGGCGGCGGAGATGCTGTTGACGGGCAGGCACCTCACGGCGGCGGAGGCGCTGGCGGCGGGGCTGATCGGCCGGGTCGTGCCGGACGGGACGGCGCTGGACGTGGCACTGGGGGTGGCCGAGCGCATCGCGGAGAACGGCCCGCTCGCGGTGGAGGCGATCCTCAGGACGATGCGGGACACGGAGGGCATGCACGAGGAGGAGGCGTTCAAGCTGGAGGCCCAGTACGGGCTGAAGGTCTTCCAGTCCGCCGATGCGAAGGAGGGCCCCCGGGCGTTCGCGGAGAAACGCAAGCCCCGCTTCGAGGGGCGGTGAGGCGGGGGTTTGTGGGGCCACGACGCGAGGCGGCGCGGTGGGCGGGTGATGCTGTGGGCTCGCGACGTGGGGGCGGTGCAACCGCGGAGGCCGACGCGCAGCGCTGAAAACGGCGCCGCCCTGGGCTCACAGGCGGCGACGCGGAGACGGCGCAACCACAAAGGCCGACCCACAGCCGTGAAAACGGCGCCGCCCTGGGCTCACAGGCGGCGACGCGGAGACGGCGCAACCACAAAGGCCGACCCACAGCCGTGAAAACGGCACCCCCTGGCCTCACAGGCGGCGACGCGGGAACGGCGCAACCACAAAGGCCGACCCACAGCCTTGAAAACGGCACCCCCCTGGACTCACAGGCGGCACAAAGGCCGACCCACAGCCTTGAAAACGGCACCCCCTGGGCTCACAGGTGGCGACGCGGAGGCGGTGGAACCGCGGAGGCCGACGCGCAGCGTTGAAAACGGCGCCGCCGGGGCCTCGCCGGGCGGGGCGCTGAGCTGCTGGCGGCCGCGCCGGGATGAACGGTCCATTCATGCCTTCACCGTTCGGTGCGGGGCCCCTCATCGGGTCGAGAGCTGCCTCAGAGAATTTGGCGAGCGCTGCCACTCACGGCTGCATGAATGGTCCGTTCACGCCACACCGCTCGCCCCCGCCACCAAAACCCCTCGCACCCCCACCCCCACCTCAAATCGCCCGCTCGCGGCCCTCCCAGTACGGATCCCGCAGCTTCCGCTTGTACAGCTTCCCGTTCGGATCGCGCGGCAGCTCCGCCGCGTAGTCCACCGACTTCGGCAGCTTAAACTTCGCCAGCCGCGCCCGCGCGTACTCCAGCAACTCCGCCGTCAGCTCGTCCCCTGGCACGACCCCGTCCGCGGGCTGCACGACCGCCTTGATCTCCTCGCCCCAGTCGTCGTGCGGGACGCCGAACACCGCGACGTCCGCCACCTTCGGGTGCATCACCAGCTCGTTCTCGATCTCCGCCGGGTAGATGTTCACACCACCGGAAATGATCATGTCGTTCTTGCGGTCGTGCAGGAACAGGTAACCGTCCTCGTCGAGGTACCCCACGTCCCCGAGCGTGAACAGGTCCCCCACGCGCGCCTTCTCCGTCTTCGCCTTGTCCTTGTGGTACTCGAAGGTCGACGTGCCCATCCGCATGTACACCGCACCCGGCTGGCCCGGCGGCAGTTCGTTGCCGTCGTCGTCGAGGACCTTGACGACCGAACCGGGCCACGGCCGCCCGACCGAACCCGGCTTCCGCAGCCACTCCTCCCCGCTGATCACCGTGCCCCCGCCCTCGGTCGCGGCGTAGTAGTCCGTCACCACCGGCCCCCACCACTCCAGCATGCGGCGCTTCACCTCCGGCGGGCACGGCGCCGCGCCGTGGATCATGTTCCGCAGCGACGACACGTCGTACGCCTTGCGCACCTCCTCGGGCAGCGCCAGCAGACGGCGGAACTGCGTCGGCACCATGTGGCTGTGCGTGACGCGGTACCGCTCGATCAGCCGCAGCATCTCCTCCGGCTCCCAGCGGTCCATCAGTACCACGGGATGCCCGAGCTGGATGGAAATCGTCGCGAAGTTGAGCACCGCGGTGTGGTACAGCGGCGAACCACACAGGTGCACGTGCCCGTCGAACGGTTTCAGCCCGAAGATGCCGAAGAACCAGGCGGACGCGGCGGGCACCTCGTCGGGATCGGCTCCCGTCAGCGGCCGCCGCACCCCCTTGGGCCGCCCGGTCGTCCCCGACGTGTACAGCATCGGCGAGCCCGCCGTCCGCCGCGGCGGCCGCCCCTGCCCGCCCGCGCCCAGCTCGGACACCGGGCGGAACCCCTCGATCTGCCCCACCGCGAAGCGCCCCTCCGCGGACAACCCCGCTTCGTCTGCGGCAGCCACGGCGGCTTCGGCGAACCGTTCGTGCGCCAGGAACGCCTTCGCACCGCTGTCGCTGAGGATGTAGGCGATCTCGTGCCCGACCAGGTGCCAGTTGACCATCACCACGTACAGCCCGGACTGGATCGCAGCGAAGTACGCGGCCAGCAGCTCGTGGCTGTTGGGCTGCAGGACGACCACGGCGTCCCCGGTCTCCAGGCCCAGCTCCTGGAGACCACGCGCGTACGCGTCGGCCTTGGCGGCGAGCGTCCCGTAGTCGATCTCGGTGCCGTCGGGGTCGATGACCGCCGTCGTGCCCGGTTCCTCCGCCGCGATCCGCCACAGCCCAGTCGTCATGAGTCCGAATCTAGAACGTGTTCCACATACGGGCAAGTGCGTCTTGCCGCTATTTCGAGAACGTGTTTCACTTCCAGACGTGGCTACTGTGCTGTCAGCTCCGCTCGACGTCGGCTTCGACTACACGCGCTCGCTCGGGCCGGTGCTCGGGCGCTTCGTCCAGGGTCTGCGGGAACGCCGCATCGAGGGCGTCCGCGGCTCCGACGGCCGGGTGCACGTGCCGCCGGTCGAGTACGACCCAGTGACCGCCGAACCGCTCACCGAGTTCGTCCCGGTCGGCACCGAAGGCACGGTCCTGTCGTGGTCGTGGATGGCGGAACCCCTTGAAGGACAACCACTCTCACGCCCGTTCGCGTGGGCGCTGGTCAAGCTCGACGGTGCCGACACGGCGATGCTGCACGCAGTCGACGCGGGCTCCCCCGATCGCGTCCACACCGGACTGCGCGTCCGCGTGCGCTGGGCGGACGAGCGCGTGGGGCACATCCGCGACATCGCCTACTTCGCGCCCGCCGACGCGCCCGACGGCACCGCACCCGAACCACCACCGGCAGCGGACCGCGACGGCATCATGATCACGCCGGTGCACCTGCACTACGAGCATTCCGCGTCGCCGGAGGAAAGCCTGTACCTGCGCGGACTCGCCGAGGGACGGCTGATCGGCCAGCGGTGCCCCGCGTGCGGCAAGGTCTACATCCCGCCGCGCGGCGCGTGCCCCGTCGACGGCGTGCCGACCGCGGAAGAGGTCGAACTGCCCGACACGGGCATCGTGACCACGTTCTGCATCGTCAACGTGCCGTTCCTCGGGCAGCGCATCAAACCGCCGTACGTCGCGGCGTACATCCTGCTCGACGGCGCCGACATCGCGTTCCTGCACCTCGTGCTCGGGTGCGACGCGTCCGAGGTCCGCATGGGGATGCGCGTCCGTGCCGCGTGGAAACCACGCGACCAGTGGTGGACGAGCCTGGAGAACATCGACCACTTCGAGCCGACCGGCGAGCCGGACGTGCCGTACGAGTCCTTCGCCCACCACCTGTGAGAGGTGCACCGATGTCAGATGTCGCCGTGGTCGCCTTCGCGCAGGCACCGAACGTCCGCCGCACCGAGGGCACCACCAACGGGGTGGAAATGCTGGTACCCATCTTCGCCGAGGTGTTCCAGCGCACCGGTCTGTCCAAGAAGGACATCGGGTTCTGGTGCTCGGGCTCGTCCGACTACCTCGCGGGCCGGGCGTTTTCGTTCATCTCGGCGGTCGACGCGATCGGCGCGTTCCCGCCGATCCACGAGTCGCACGTGGAGATGGACGCCGCGTGGGCCCTGTACGAGGCGTGGTTGAAGATCCGGATGGGCGAGGTCGAAACCGCGCTGGTGTACGGCTTCGGCAAGTCCTCGGCGGGCCAGCTGAGGAGGGTGCTGTCCCTCCAGCTCGACCCGTACACGGTCGCCCCGCTCTGGCCCGACTCGATCAGCATCGCTGCGCTGCAGGCGCGCCTGGGGCTCGACGCCGGACTGTGGAGCGAGAAGGACCTCGCCGAAGTCGCCGCCCAGTACCGCGGGAGCGATGCGTCGTCCCTTTTGGACGAACCATATCTCGCTGATCCCTTGCGGCGTCACGACGTCGCCCCGATCACCGACGGTGCGGCCGTCATCATCCTCGCTTCCGCACAGCGGGCGAAGGAGTTCGCCGAACGGCCCGCGTTGATCACCGGGATCGAGCACCGTGTCGACTCTCCCGTGCTCGGCGCACGGGACCTGACGCGTGCTCCGTCGGCGGAGGCAGCCGCACGTGCGGCCGGCGCGGACGGCGTGCAGGTCGCCGAGCTGCACGCCCCGTTCACGCACCAGGAACTGATCCTGCGCACCGCATTCGGCCTTGACGAGAACGTCCGCGTCAACCCGTCCGGGGGCACGCTGACGGCGAACCCGATGTTTTCGGCGGGCCTGGCGCGGATCGGGGCGGCGGCGGAGGAGGTCTTCGCCGGCCGCGCCGACCGGGTGCTCGCGCACGCCACGAGTGGTCCCGCGTTGCAGCAGAACCTCGTCGCGGTCATGGAAGGACTCGACTGAATGGGCAAGCAACTGGCCGCGGTGCTCGGCACCGGGCAGACCCACCACCGCGCGAAGCGGACCGACGTGTCGATGCCGGGCCTGCTGCGGGAGGCGATCGACCGCGCGATGACCGACGCGCAGGTGGAGTGGGCCGACATCGACGCGGTGGTGCTCGGCAAGGCGCCCGATCTGTTCGAGGGCGTGATGATGCCCGAGCTGTTCCTGGCCGATTCACTTGGCGCGACGGGGAAACCGCTGCTGCGCGTGCACACGGCGGGTTCGGTCGGCGGTTCGACGGCGCTGGTCGCGACGTCCCTCGTGCAGGCCGGGGTGCACCGGCGGGTGCTGACGGTCGCGTTCGAGAAGCAGTCCGAGTCGAACGCGATGTGGGCTTTGTCGATCATGCCGCCGTTCCAGATGCCGGTCGGGGCGGGTGCGGGCGGCTACTTCGCGCCGCACGTGCGCTCGTACATCCGCCGTTCCGGGGCACCGGAACACGTGGGCGCGATCGTCGCGACGAAGGACCGGCGGAACGGCGCGCTGAACCCGTACGCGCACCTGCGACAGGCGGACATCACGGTGGAGTCGGTGCAGGCTTCGCAGATGTTGTGGGACCCGATTCGTTACGACGAGACCTGCCCTTCCTCGGACGGCGCTTGCGCGATCGTGCTGGGCGACGAAGCCGCGGGGGACGCCGTTCCCGGTGGCGCGGCATGGATCCACGCGACGGCGATGCGCACCGAGCCGACCACGTTCGCGGGCCGCGACCAGGTGAACCCCCAGGCAGGCCGGGACGCGGCGGCGGCGCTGTGGCGGGAAGCCGGGATCAGCGACCCGCTGTCCGAAGTGGACGTCGCCGAGATCTACGTGCCGTTTTCGTGGTTCGAGCCGATGTGGCTGGAAAACCTCGGGTTCATGCCGGAGGGTGAAGGCTGGAAGCTGACCGAGGCCGGGGAGACCGCGATCGGTGGCCGGTTGCCGGTCAACCCATCCGGTGGGGTGCTGTCGTCCAACCCGATCGGGGCTTCGGGGATGCTCCGGTTTTCGGAGGCGGCCAAGCAGGTGATGGGCCGTGCCGGCGACTACCAGGTGGATGGCGCGCGGGTAGCGGTCGGGCACGCGTATGGCGGTGGTTCGCAGTACTTCTCGATGTGGGTGGTCGGATCGGAGAAGCCCGGCGCCTGAGGTCCCGTTTTTGTCGGTGCCTGGTGCGACACTGGCGGGCATGAGCAGGTGGCAGGAGTTCGCACAGGAGGCGCTTCGTTCCGCGCGCCGGATCCGTGTGCGGTTCGAACACCCCGGTAGCAGGACGGTGAGGCCTATCGAAAGCTGACCACGTGCTCCGGCCGGACAAAGGGGGTGCGGATTGATTCGCCGGTCAACCCGCCTGTACTCGTCGCCGCCGGGGTGCGATAACTGAACAACGCACCCAGGATCGCGCCTGTTCGTGATTGCACGAGGGCGTCCTCGGTCCGGGATGTGGTGGTGCGCTGAGGGCCGTAGTTGTTGGGCTTCCACGCCCGGGCAGCAGTGCTGGTCCCGCTCGTTCGACGACGTTCCCGAGCAAGGTGCGCCAGTGCCGATCGCGGTCGCTCGCCCCGCAGGACAACGGGAGCACGCACCGGTGCCGTTGAAAGCCTTCCAGCCGGAGCCCTCACCGCTCCTCGAAAATGGAACGGTCGCCGACGCCACCAGGCACCTGCGCCTTCCCGTCGCCGCCCGGGAACGGGGCCGCTCGGGAACGGGGCCGCCATGAGCCTCGCCGGATAACGCCGAACGGCTACCCCACCCCGAGCCTCACCTCTCGGGACTGGACAGCCGCCGGGCAACCACACCTGGGCTCGCCTACAGCGTCCTACTCCGGCGGGCGAAACCAGAGCGGCAACGGCGGAAAGCCACGAGGCGCAAGCGCTTGCACCGCGTCCCGGCATGGGCTCTGCGACCTCGGCACGCGCCGACAGCGCCAGCGGTGCTGGCATTGGGCTGGCGGCCCTGGCAGCGCACCGCCAGGACCGCACGCGCCGCAGCCTCGCCGGATTACGCCGGCAGTGCCGGTGAAACACCTCGCCAGTGCCCGGGAACGCACCGGCAGGGCCGTAGGTCGCGCCTGCAGTTCCGTGAATCGCGTTGGCGTTGCCGTCGATCGCGCCGCAACGCCGCAGATCGCGCCAGCGGTGCCGCACGCACCGGAAGCCCCAAGGGTCGCGCCAGCAGTGCCGCGGATCGCGTTGGCGGTGCCACGGATCGCGCCGGCGGTGCCCACGGATCGCGCCGGCGGTGCCGCGCAGCGCCGGAAGCCCCCGGGAACGCACCAGCTGTGCCGCGGATCGCGTCGGCGACGCCGCACGGCGCCGGAAGCCCCGGGACCGCGCCGACGGTGGCGGCGGGGCTCATGGCGCCGCGCCCAGGACAGCGCCCACCCACGCTGTCAGCACCGCTCCAGGATGGTGCCCGTCGCCAGCGCGCCGCCGGCACACATCGTGATCAGCGCGGTGCTCGCATCGCGGCGCTCGAGTTCGTGCAGCGCGGTGGTGATCAGCCGTGCCCCGGTGCTTCCCACGGGATGCCCGAGCGCGATGGCCCCGCCGTTGACGTTCACCTTCGCCGGGTCCGGCTGGTGCACCTGCTGCCACGACAACGGCACCGACGCGAACGCCTCGTTGACCTCGAACAGGTCCGGGTCCTCGATGCGCATGCCCGCGCGCCGCAGCACGCGCTCGGTCGCCTGGATCGGTCCGTCCAGGTGGTAGTAGGGCTCCGCGCCGACGAGCGCCTGCGCCACGATCCGGGCACGAGGCCGCAGGTTCAGCTCACGAGCCCTGGCCGCGTCCATGAGCAGGACGGCCGCGGCGCCGTCGGAGAGCTGGGACGAGGTGCCCGCCGTGTGCAGGCCGCCTTCGAGGACGGGCTTCAGCCCGGCCAGGCCCTCCAGCGTGGTCTCGCGCAGCCCCTGATCCTGGGTGACGAGCCGGGTTTCTCCCGTCAGCGAGCCGTCCTCGGCCGGCACCGGCGCCTTGACCGGGACGATCTCGCGCTCGAACCTGCCCTGCGCCCAGGCGGTGGCCGCCTTCGTCTGGGAGGCGAGTCCGTAACGATCGACGTCGTCGCGGGTGAGGCCCCGGCGCTGCGCGATGCGTTCGGCCGCCCGGTACTGGTCGGGCAGGTCGAGCGACCACGAGTCCGGACGTGGCTGACCGACGTCCGCCTTGCGGTTCGAACCCAGGGGCACCCGGCTCATCGCCTCGACACCACACGCGATGCCGACATCGATGGCATCCGCGGCGATGAGCCCTGCGATCAGGTGGGTCGCCTGCTGCGCGGACCCACACTGGGCGTCGATCGTGGTCGCCCCGGTGCTTTCGGGCAGCCCGGCGTGCAACCACGCCGTGCGGCTGATGTTGTTCGCCTGCTCACCGGCCTGCGTCACACAGCCGCCGATCACCTGCTCGACGAGCACGGGGTCGAGCCCCGCCCGCTCCACCAGCGCCGCCTGCGCGGCGCCCAGCAGCTCGGCTGCATGCAGCCCGGACAACCAGCCGCGGCGCCTGCCGATCGGGGTGCGCACGGCCTCGACGATGACGGGTTCGCCCACCTCGGTCTCCTTTGTCCGGAAGTACGAGAACCGATCTTCAAACTAGAACAGGTTTCACTAAAGAGCAACTGACGCCCAGGTGAGACCACATCGACCCGCAGTAGAGCAGGTATCGGTTCGACCAGCTCATTCAAGATCCTAATCGAAAAAGTAAACAGGTATCACCGAAGGGCTGTTCTGAGTTAACACCGTATGCTTCAATCGGCTCTAGAACGTGTTCCACGACGACGTGGCACCTCGGGAGGTAGCCGTGGCAACACCGATGATCCCCGCCGGCTTCGACTTCACCGATCCCGATCTGTACGCGAAACGCCTGCCGCTGGAGGAGCTGGCGGAGCTGCGGCGCACGGCCCCGGTGTGGTGGAACCCGCAGCCCCACAACCTCGCCGGCTTCGGTGACGACGGGTTCTGGGTGGTGACGCGGCACGCCGACGTCAAGGCCGTGTCCCGCGACAGCGACCTGTTCTCCTCCCAGGAGAAGCTGGCGATCATCCGCTTCGACGAATCCATGACGCCGGAGAAGATGGACGCGAACCGCCTGGTGCTGCTGAACATGGACGCACCGCAGCACACCAAGCTGCGCCGCATCGTGTCGAAGGGCTTCACGCCGAGGGCCATCTCGAGGCTGGAGGACACACTCCGCGAGCGCGCGGCCCGCATCGTGCACGAGGCGAAAGCCAAGGGCTCCGGAGATTTCGTGCAGGACGTCGCGTGCGAACTGCCCCTGCAGGCCATCGCGGAGCTGATCGGCATCCCGCAGGAGGACCGGCGGAAGATCTTCGACTGGTCGAACCAGATGGTGGGGTACGACGATCCCGAGTACGAGGTGGAACCGCTCGCCGCGTCGGCGGAACTGGTCGGCTACGCCTGGAACATGGCCGAGGAGCGCCGCCGTTGCCCGATGGACGACATCGTCACGAAACTCATCCAGGCCGATGTGGACGGTGAAGCGCTCAGCTCCGAGGAGTTCGGCTTCTTCGTCATCCTGCTTTCCGTGGCGGGCAACGAAACCACGCGCAACGCCATCACACACGGGATGAAGGCGTTCCTCGACCACCCCGACCAGTGGGAGCTGTACAAACAGCAGCGCCCCAAGACGGCCCCCGATGAGATCGTCCGCTGGGCGACACCCGTCGTGGCCTTCCAGCGCACCGCGATGGCCGACACGGAGCTGGGCGGTCAGCACATCCGCCGAGGCGACCGGGTGGGGCTGTTCTACAGTTCGGCGAACTTCGATCCCGAGGTGTTCGACCACCCGGAGCGGTTCGATGTCCTCCGGGCCGACAACCCCCACGTCGGTTTCGGCGGCACCGGCTCGCACTACTGCATCGGCGCGAACCTCGCACGGCTGGAAATCGACCTGATCTTCAACGCGATCGCCGACGAGATGCCCGGTATCCGTGAGCTGGCGCAGCCCGAGCGCCTGCGCTCGGGCTGGCTCAACGGCATCAAGCACTACCAGGTCGCCTACGCCTGAGGCATCGACGTCAGGCGGCGTACTGGTACGTGGAGTAGGTGAGGTACCCGTCGTCCCCACCCTGGTAGTACGTCGCCTCGTCGACCGGCGCCAGCGGAACCCCGACGCGGAGCCGCTCCACGAGGTCCGGGTTCGCGATGAAAGCGCGCCCGAAGCTGATGAGGTCGGCGCCGAGGCCGAGCCAGCGGTCGGCCTCGGCACGGTCGGTCTGCTTCGGGCCCATGGGCAGCACGGGGTTCATGATGAGCGCGCCGGGCCAGGCGCGGCGCAGAGCGATCAGCACGTCATCGTCGGCGGTCGCCTCGAAGTGGACGTAGGCGATCTCGAGACGCGCCAGTTCCGCCAGTAGCGCCGAGTACAGCTCAGGCACGTCGGTTTCTTCGACACCCCAGAAACCCGCGCCGGGCGACAGCCGGATCCCGGTCCTGGCCGCACCCACGGCATCGACCACCCCGGAGACAGCCTCGACGGCGAAGCGGATGCGGTTCGTCACCGAGCCGCCGTAACGGTCGGTGCGCAGGTTGGCGTTCGACGAGAGGAACTGCGAGATCAGATAGCCGTTGGCACCGTGCAACTCCACGCCGTCGAACCCGGCGTCGATGGCGCGGCGGGCGGCCTCGGCGTAGGACCGGGCGTGCTCCGGTACTTCGGAGGTCTCCAAAGCGCGCGGCACCGGCGCGGGCCGCGGTCCGCTCGGCGTGAAGACGTCTCCGGCGGCTGCGACAGCCGAGGGGCCGACGGGCTGCATCCCGGTAGTGTCGGGGTGCGAAACCCGCCCGCCGTGCATGAGCTGCGCGAAGATCCGGCCGCCGTTGGTGTGCACCGCGGCGGTGACGGGACGCCACGACGCGACCTGCTCGTCGGTGTGCAGTCCGGGCGTGCCGGGGTTGGACTGCCCGATCAGGCTCGGCTGCACCCCCTCGCTCACGATGAGCCCCGCGGTCGCCCGCTGCGCGTAGTACGCCGCCATCGAGGGCGTCGCCAGACCGCCGGCCGCGGCGCGAACCCGGGTCATCGGAGCCATTACGACACGGTTGGGCAGCGTCAGTTCGCCGAGCCGGTGTGAATCGAAAAGCGTTGGCATGTCAGAACTCCTACTGAGTGAGGCCGTCATCGGCTACGCTAGGAGCTGACATTGACGTCAGAGGTAGGCCTGAGTGCGGTAGCTCACAAGCGGGAGAACGACATGCGGATCGGCGACCTGGCGGCGCGGACGGAAGTCAGCGTCCGGTCCCTGCGCTACTACGAGGAGCAGGGATTGCTGTCGAGCACCCGCAGCGCGAGCGGGCAGCGACAGTACTCGGAGGAGCACGTCGACCGCGTGCTGCTCCTGCAGCGGTTGTACGACGCGGGGCTGTCGAGCCGCACCATCGCCGCCCTGCTCCCGTGTGTGGACCTGCCGAGCGAGGAGACGTCGGACGCCGCGTTCGAGCTGCTGCTCCGGGAGCGTGACCGCCTCTCCCGGCATATCGAGGACCTCATCCGCACGCGGGACTCGCTGGACCAGATCGTCGCGGTGAACCGCGCTCATCGCGCCACGGTGCGGGCGAGCGCCTGAGTTCCCGGGGCCGGCCGCCGCTACTGCTGACGCTGCGCCTTGGCCTCGTCATAACGGGCACGGGCGCGAGCGACCTCGGGCACTTTGCCCTCGACGAAGTCGATCAACTCGAGCAGCTTCTCCGCCGCCTCGCGACCGCTCGGCGTGAGGCTGTACTCCACGCGCGGCGGGATCGTCGGCTGCGCTTCCCGGTGCACGAAACCGTCGCGCTCCAGGGTCTGCAACGTCTGAGCGAGCATCTTCTCGCTGACCCCGTCCACCCTGCGCCGCAGCGCGTTGAACCGGAACGGTCCTTCGGCCAGCGCGGCAAGTGCCAGCGTGCCCCAGCGGCCGGTGATGTGCTCGAGGATGCTACGCGACGAGCAGGCGCGCGCGAACACGTCCGCGACCAGCTGGTCCTGCTCGAGGTCGCGCACATCTGCACTCATGTACATCACGGTACCCGGCGCCGGATCGGGATCAATGTGATTGCACTTACGTATGGTTGGTACTTTCGCAAAGTTAGTACAAACTCCATGACAGCACCCCAGAGAAGGAGAACTCGCATGATCGTCGTTACCGGTGCCACCGGGCACCTGGGCCGCCTCGTCGTCGCCGGGCTGAAGGAGAAGGTGCCCGCGGACCAGATCGTCGCCGCCGTGCGCTCCCCCGAGAAGGCCGCTGACCTGGGCGTAACCGTCCGGAAGGCGGACTACAACGACCCGTCGTCGCTGGCCGCCGCGCTCGAGGGGGCCGACAAGGTCCTGCTGATCTCGGGTAGCGAAGTCGGCAAGCGCGTGCCGCAGCACACCGCCGTCGTCGAGGCCGCGAAGCAGGCAGGCGTCTCCCTGCTCGTCTACACGAGCGCCCCGAAGGCCGACACCAGCCCGCTCATCCTCGCGCCCGAGCACAAGGCCACGGAAGAGGCCATCCGTGCCGCCGGTCTGCCTTACACGATCCTGCGCAACGGCTGGTACAACGAGAACTACGAGCAGACCGTGCAGCAGGCTGTGCAGACCGGCGGCTTCATCGGCAGCGCGGGCGAGGGCCGGACGGCGAGCGCCGCACGAGCCGACTACGCCGCCGCGGCCGTCGCCGTGCTCACCGGTGAGGGGCACGAGAACAAGATCTACGAGCTGTCCGGCGACGTGGCGTGGACGCGCGCGGAGCTCGCGGAGACGATCGCCCAGGTGGCCGGCAAGCCGGTGACCTACACGGACCTGACGCCGGAGCAGCACAAGGCAGCCCTCCTCGAAGCAGGCCTGCCAGAGGGGACCGCGGGCTTCGTCGTGGCCCTCGACGGCAACACGAAGGACGGGCTGCTCGGCGAGGTCACCAGCGACCTGCACGACCTGATCGGACGCCCCACCACGCCGATCGCGGACACGGTTGCCGAGATCGTCAAGTCACTTTGAGCCCTCTCCTCGGCCCGGGCCCCGTTCACGGCCCGGGCCGAGGCGGGTTTCACCACCCTGGTGCCGTGGAAGCGGCCACGGTGCCCCGGGCGTGCCCGCGGTCCGACGTTCCCGCGCGGGCTGGCACCCAGCTTCATCCGGCCGTCTTATCCCTGCGTACCGGTCCGCTTCAATGCCCAGCGGGCGTCCCGGCCTGGCCGGAACTCACCAACTCCCCGCTTTGCTCTCGCGCCCCTGGCCTGCTGCCTCACCGCAGCCTGGCTCCAACTCACCGGCGCCTCACACGCCGTTCCGCTCTGCCGACGTCCCTCATCTACCCCCTGTCGCGCGGTTATCTGGACGCGGCGGCAGCTCATCGGCTCCCGCGCGCCACCGTCGCTCGGCCGCCTCATGTATCCGCTCCGCTTCCTCGCACGCACCCCGACCGGCCCGTGCGTGTCTGCTGCGTCGCCCCGACGTCGAGCGCTCAACCGGAGCCGTAGACGGGTTCGGGTTCGGCTGCCTCCGCCAGCAACCTCCCCACCACCGGCCCCAGCTCGGCCGGTTCCCACCGCGCACCCTTGTCCACCACGGGCCCGTGGCGCCAGCCCTGCGCGAGCGACACCCGTCCACCGTCCACTTCGAACACTCGACCTGTCACCGCAGCCGACTCCCTGCTGCCCAGCCACACCACCAGCGGCGGCACGTTCTCCGGCGCCATCGCGTCGAATCCCGCGTCCGGCGCCGCCATGTCGAACGTCGGCTCGGTCATGCGAGTCCGCGCCGCGGGCGCGATAGCGTTGACGGTCACGCCGTAGCGGGCGAACTCCGCGGCCGCTACCAGGGTCAGCCCTGCGATCCCCGCTTTCGCGGCCGAGTAGTTGCCCTGGCCGACGCTGCCCAGCAAACCCGCGCCCGAGCTGGTGTTGATCACGCGGGCGTCCGGCACACGGCCTGCCTTGGCCTCCCCACGCCAGTACGCGGCGGCGTGCCGCAGCGGCGCGAAGTGCCCCTTGAGGTGCACCCGCACAACTGCGTCCCACTCGTCCTCGGCCATGTTCACGAGCATCCGGTCCCGGAGGAAACCCGCGTTGTTCACCAGCACGTCGAGCCGTCCGAAGCGTTCCAGCGCGGTCGTGACGAGCCGTTCCGCTCCCGCCCAGTCCGCCACGTCGTCGGTGTTCGCCACCGCCTTCCCGCCCAGCGCTTCGATCTCGTCGACCACCTGCTGCGCCGGCCCCGCGGACGAGCCACTCCCGTCGAGAGCCGCGCCGACGTCGTTCACCACGACATGGGCGCCCTCCCGCGCGAACGCCAAAGCGTGCGCGCGCCCGATACCGCGCCCGGCACCGGTGATGATGACGACCCGACCCTCCACGATCATGTGCCCTCCCCGAGAAACGCCGGGACCTCACCGCCGCCGTGGACCTTAAGCGTCGCCCCACTAACGTACGAAGCCAACGGCGACGCGAGGAACGCCACGCAGGCACCGATCTCTTCCGGCTCCGCTAAGCGTCCTAAGGGGACGGTCTCGCCCGTTCGCTCGCCGTAGTGCAGGTGCGCCTGTTCCGTCCGCACCATGCCCACGTCGAGAGCGTTGACCCGCACTTTCGGCGCCCATTCCACGGCGAGGCTCGCCGTCAGGTTGTCCAGCCCCGCCTTCGCCGCCCCATACGAGGCCGTTCCCGGTGAGGCTCGCGTCGCCGACACACTGCTGATGTTCACGATCGCACCCCCAGAATCCTGCTGCTGCATCACAAAATTCGCCTGCCGGGCGACGAACAGCGGCGCCAGGAGGTTCAGCTCCACCACCTTCGCGTGGAACCGGGCCGAAGCGCTCGCGTCGGCCGGCGGCGCACCGCCGGCATTGTTCACCAGCACGTCCAGCCGACTGAACCCGCCAATGAGCCGCTCGACCTCGCCGGGCTCGCGAACGTCACACCGTACGAACTCCGCCCCCTCTACCGGGTTCTCGGGCTCGGTTCGGCCGCACGTGACAACCCGGGCTCCGGCTCTCAGCAACGTCCGCGTGATCCCGGCTCCGACCCCGCGCATGCCGCCGGTGACGAGCACGACCGCACCGTCGAGCCCCAGGTCCAGCATCGGCGAACCTCCGAACCGCTATGCGCTTCCCGAGCGTCCTGTTAACCTACCAAGCAAGTGCTAGGTTTGGAAGAAGGCGCCGATGCCCATCACCACGCAGCACCCGGAGCCCGGCATCGCCGTGGTCACGGTCGACGTCCCCCCGGTCAACGCCCTGCCAGTCCGCGGCTGGTTCGACCTCGCCGACGAACTCACCGTAGCGGGACGTGACCCCGCCACACACATCGTCGTCCTCCGAGCCGAGGGCCGGGGTTTCAACGCCGGCGTGGACATCAAAGAGATCCAGCGCGACGAATCCTTCGACACGCTGATCGGTGCGAACCACGGTTGCGCCGCCGCCTTCTCCGCGGTCTACGACTGCGCCGTACCCGTCATCGCCGCCGTGCAGGGGTTCTGCCTCGGCGGTGGCATCGGTCTCGTCGGCAACGCGGACGTGATCGTGGCCGCCGATGACGCAACGTTCGGACTGCCCGAAGTGGACCGGGGCGCGCTCGGCGCGGCAACGCACCTCGCCCGGCTCGTCCCCCAGCACCTGATGCGCGCGATGTACTACACGGCGAGCACGATCGACGCCCACCAGTTGCACCACCACGGCTCCGTCCACGCCGTCGTGCCACGCGAAGAACTCGACAACGCAGCGCTCGACCTCGCTCGCCGGATCGCAGCAAAGGACACTCGCGTCATCCGGGCCGCGAAGCGCGCCATCAACGGGATCGACCCGCAATCAGTGCACCGCGATTACCGGTTCGAACAAGGCTTTACCTTCGAGCTCAACCTCGCTGGAGTCGCCGACGGCGCCCGGCAGGCATTCCTCGAAAAGGGGGCGGAATGGACAAACGGATGACCGCCGAGGAGGTGGTCTCGCAGTTGTGGGACGGGATGACGCTCGGCATCGGCGGCTGGGGCTCACGCCGCAAGCCGATGGCACTCGTGCGGGCAATTCTGCGCTCTCCTCTCAAGAACCTGACCGTCGTCACATACGGCGGTCCGGATGTGGGGTTACTGGCTTCCGCCGGCAAGATCCGGCGGTTGGTCTTCGGTTTCGTCACGCTCGACTCGATTCCGTTCGACCCCTGGTTCAACCGCGTGCGGGAGTCGGGCGAGATCGAGGTCACCGAGTATGACGAAGGTGTGTTCGGCACTGGGCTTTCCGCAGCGGCGCAACGGCTCCCCTTCCTGCCGACCCGTGCGGGACTGGGGTCAGACGTGCTGCGGTACAACCCGGAGCTGCGCACGGTCCGCTCGCCGTACGGGAACGAAGAGCTGCTCGCCGTGCCCGCGCTCAAGCTCGACGCGGCGATCGTGCACCTCAACCGCGCCGACGCCCATGGCAACGCCCAATACCTCGGTCCGGACCCCTACTTCGACGAACTGTTCGCCTTGGCTGCCGACCGGTGCTACGTCTCCACCGAGAAGATCGTCGAGGAGTTCGAAGGACCGGTGCAGACGTTGTTGCTGAACCGAGCGAGCGTGCACGGCGTGGTGGAGACACCGCACGGGGCGCATTTCACCACCGCGTCCCCGGACTATGGGCGCGACGAAGCCTTTCAGCGGCATTACGTCGCATCCGCCAAGGACCCGGATCTCTGGCCCGCCTTCGTCGACCGGTTCCTGTCCGGAGACGAGGCGAGCTACCAGGCGGCAGTGGCGGCTTTCGCATGAGCGACGTGACGAGGGCCGAGATGGCCGTGGTGGCCTGCGCGGAACTCTTCCGCGGTGATGGTGAAATCCTGGCCAGTCCCATGGGTCTGATCCCTTCTCTCGGTGCGCGCCTGGCGCGCATGACGTTCGAACCTGATCTTCTGTTGTCGGACGGTGAAGCGTTCCTCGTCGCCGACGGGCGTGTCGAGGGCTGGCAGCCGTTCCGCAAGGTCCTGGACACCGTCGTACCGCATGGAAAACGGCACGTCGTCATGGGTGCCAACCAGATCGACCGGCACGGCAACCAGAACATCTCGGCGATCGGCGCCCACTCCCGGCCGGCGAAGCAGCTGCTCGGTATGCGTGGCGCGCCAGGCAATACCGTCAACCACCGCACGAGCTACTGGGTGCCCCGCCACAGCCGCCGCGTCTTCGTCGACGAGGTGGACACCGTGTGCGGAGTGGGCTTCGAACGCGCGCGGAAAGCCGGGGGTGAGCGTTTCCATGACCTGCACCGCGTGGTGACCAACCTCGGCGTGCTGGCCCTCCGGCCGGACGGGATCCGGCTGCTTTCGGTGCATCCTGGAGTTTCGGTGGACGACGTGGTCGAGAACACGACGTTCGAGATCGATACTAGCGACGTGACCGTCACCCGGCTACCGACGCCGGACGAATTACACCTACTGCGTGAAGTTCTCGATCCGGAATCGTTGCGGGACAAGGAAGTCCGATGAGGACGGCGATCACGGACTTGACCGGCGTCGCACACCCCGTGGTACAAACTGGCATGGGCTGGGTCGCCGGACCCCGCCTCGTGTCCGCCACCGCCGAGGCGGGCGCACTGGGGATTCTCGCTTCGGCCACGATGACTTACGACGAGCTCGAAGCGGCGATCAAGGAAACGCGGGCCCGCACGGGAAATCCGTTCGGAGTCAATCTGCGCGCCGACGCGGAGGACGCCGAACGACGAGTGGACCTGTTGATCCGTGAGGGCGTGCGTGTCGCGTCCTTCGCACTGGCACCGAGAAAGGAGTTGATCGCACGACTGAAAGACGCCGGGATCGTCGTGATCCCTTCCGTCGGCGCGGCACGGCATGCCGAGAAGGTCGCGGCCTGGGGGGCGGACGCCGTGATCGTGCAAGGCGGTGAGGGCGGCGGGCACACCGGCGGCGTGGCGACGACACTGTTGCTGCCGTCAGTGCTGGACGCGGTCGACATCCCCGTCGTGGCAGCGGGCGGGTTCTTCGACGGTCGCGGCCTCGCGGCGGCGCTCGCATACGGAGCGGCAGGTGTCGCGATGGGCACGCGCTTCCTGCTCACCCGGGAAAGCACCGTGCCGGATGCGGTCAAGCAGGCCTACCTGAAGCGGGGCCTGGGCGACACCGTGGTCACGACGAAGGTCGACGGGCTGCCGCACCGCGTTCTGCGCACGGACCTGGTCGACGCGCTGGAACGGTCGGGGCGGCTCGCAGGGCTGGTGCGCGCCGTGGGCAACGCGCGGAGGTTCCGGCGCCGTACCGGGCTTTCGTGGCGGGGGATGCTGCGTGAGGGCATGGCGATGCACGGAGAGCGGAGCTGGGCACAGGTGATCATGGCGGCGAACACGCCGATGCTGCTGCGTGCCGGCCTCGTCGAGGGCGACCTCGGAGCGGGGGTGCTCGCTTCGGGGCAGGTCGTCGGGCTGCTGGACGATCTCCCGGCCGTCGCGGACGTGGTGACCGAGGTCGTCGCGGACGCGGAGGCCATTCTCCGTCGCCTGGGCGGTGGGTGATCCTCCGGACACGCTGTGCTTGACTTCGGTCATGGACTCCGAGGACGGGATCGCCCAGGTCGAGGACGCCGAGCTGCACGTGCGGCGGCTCGGGGACGGGCCGCCTCTGCTGATGATCGCGGGGGGCATCGGTTCCGCGGACAGTTACCGGCTCCTGGCCGCGCGGCTGGCCGAGGAGTACACGGTGCTGCTGTACGACCGGCGTGGACATTTCCGCAGCACGGACAGAACGGACGGACCGATTTCCGTGGAGCGCCACGCGGAGGACGCCCGAGCGGTGATCCGTGCCTGCGGGTTCGGCAAGGCGCTGGTGTTCGGCAGCAGCGCGGGTGCGCAGATCGGACTGGCGCTCGCCGCGCGGTACCCGGAGACGGTGGAAGGCCTTGTCGCCCACGAACCTCCTGCGGTGCGGCTCCTGCCGGACGCCGAGGAGTGGCGGGAGTTCGCGGCGGAACAGGTCGCGCAGGCCGAAACCGGGGACCTGTTCACAGCGTTCAAGAGCTTCATCGAGTCCATCGCCGGGGCCGGGCTGCCGACGATCGGCACCATCCGGCTGCCGAACGAGGACGAGTGGCGGTTGCTGTTCACGCGTGAGCTGCTGAACTTCTACGAGTACCTGCCGGACGTGGAAGGTCTGCGCCAGGGCCAGGTGCCGATCGTGCTCGCCGCGGGCGAAGGTAGCCGCGGGTACTACCACTACCGGCCCGCCCGTGTGCTGGCTCTGGAACTCGGCCTGCCGTTCGTCGAACTGCCCGGTGCGCACCTCGCGCCGCAGCGCGGCGCAGCCGGGTTCGGGGAAGCGCTTTCCGGGCTGCTCACCGATCTCGTCGTCTGAGCGGCTACAGCTCCCGGATGACGCGGCAGGGGTTCCCGGCAGCGAAGACACGGGAAGGCAGGTCCCGGGTGACCACACTGCCCGCGCCCACGACGGTGTCGCTTCCGACGGTCACGCCGGGGCACACGATGACGCCGCCGCCGAACCACACGTTGTCGCCGATGGTGATGGGTGCCGCGGTCTCCCACCGCCGGCGGCGCAACTCGTGGTTTTCCATCGGGTGCAGAGCCGTGAGCAGTTGCGCCCGCGGACCGATCGAGACGTCGTTCCCGATCCGGATCGGGGCGCAGTCGAGCAGGATCGCGTCGTAGTTCAGAAAACTGTTCGTGCCGATTTCAATCAGGTAGCCGTAATCACACCGGAACCGCGGCATGATCCACGATCCTTCGCCGAGCGCCCCAAGCAACTCGCGGAGAACCGGCTCGCGCTGGTCGTCGGGGCAGGCGTTGAACTCCTCGCACAGCCGCTGCGCCCTTCGTCGTTCTTCGACCAGTTCCGGGTCGTTGTCCCGATACAGCTCCCCGCGCAGCATGCGCTCCTTGTGCTCGCCCATCGGCCCAAAGTAGCGCGTCCATCCTGGCGAAACCGCTGTACGCTGGGAAGAGGCGGCCGACGC
>NZ_BAABIB010000072.1:0-66346 GCF_039542405.1 Amycolatopsis dongchuanensis | reverse complement strand
CAACATGCCCCCGGGCGGCGTCATTCTCCCCCAGCTCGACGCCGCCCGGGGGTCCTTGTCGTTCGCGCGGGAAACCCTTCGCACTTACCGCGTCATAGGCACGACACGCACGCCGTCCCGCCACACTTCGCGGATCGCACCCGGAAGGCGCTCGAACTCGTAGGCGTCCCCTTCGACGAGGACCAGGTCGGCACGGTAACCAGGCGCCAGCCTGCCCAGCCGGTCGCCCCAGCCGAGCAGCTCCGCCGACGACGAAGTGCTCGCCGCGAGCACCTGCGCGGGCGTCATACCGCATGCTCGCATCAGCGCCAGCTCTTCGAGGTTTTCCCCGTGCGGGCCGACTCCGGCGTCCGTGCCCATCGCGATCCGCACCCCGGCCTCGACGGCACGGCGTACCGAGTCGGCGTGCACCTGCACCACCTCTTCGGCCTTGCGCACCATCTCCTCGGGCAACGCCGCACCCGCCTGCACCGAGCGGAGCACCGCCAGCGGCGCGACGAGCGTCGGCACCAGCCACGTCCGGTGCTCCAGCATCAGCTCGATCGCCTCGTCGTCGAGGAAAATGCCGTGCTCCACCGAACGGATGCCCGCACGCACCGCGTTCTTGACACCCTCCGCACCCTGCGCGTGCGCCATCACGTACTTGCCCTGCATGCTCGCCTCGGTGACGAGCACGTCCAGTTCCTCCGGGGTGAACTGGGAGTGCCGCGGATCGTCGCCCGGCGACAGCACACCACCGGTGGTACAGACCTTCAGCACCTCCGCACCGGCTCGCAGCAACGTCCGCGCCACACGGCGCATCTCGTCCGGCCCGTCGGCGATCGACGCCGGACGCCCCGGATGCGGGATCCACGGCCCCGCGCACTGCCCCGACGGCATCCAGTCGTCACCGTGGCCGCCGGTCTGGCTGATGATGTTCACCGAGATCTGCATCCGCGGTCCGGGGATCAACCCGTCCTCCACCGCCCGTTGAATCCCCAGATCGGCTCCGCCGGCATCGCGCACCGTCGTGATCCCGGCCTGCAACGTCCGCCGGAGGTTCCGCGCGGCCTCGTAGAACTGGTACGAGAACGGCTGCTGCACGGCGCGGAGCAGGTCGACACCGGACATGACGACGTGCACGTGGCAGTCGAACAGTCCGGGCAGCACGGTCATGCCCGTGCAGTCGACCACCTCGTCCCCGTCGAGACCGGTACCGACGTCGACGATCAGCCCGTCCTCGACCACGACGTCACCGGCGGCCCGGTCGCTTCCCGTGCCATCGAAAACCCGTCCTCCCTGAAAGAGAATCCGCCCCATACGCGCGCTACCTCCGTTCCGTGCTGTCCGCTCACCGGGGCGCGAGCCGCCGGGCCGCCAGTTCCGCCAGCAGAGTGGCGGCGTCGGCCACGACGCCGTCGTCGAACGCGGCGCGGGGAGAGTGGTTGTAGGGGGCGTTGTCAGGATCTTCGGCGAACGTGGCCCCCAGAAACACGAACGCGCCCGGCACCCGGTCGAGCACGCGCGAGAAGTCCTCCGAGCCGGTGACGGGATTGGGCATGGCCTGGAAGCGTTCTTCACCGAAGACCTCGCGCACCGTTTCGGCCGCGAATTCGTGGCCCTGCCCGGAGTTCACGGTCACCGGGTACTCCTCGACGTAGTCGATCTCCGCTTCGAGGCCGTGCGCGGCGGCTGTCTCCTGGCACAGCTGCACCGCGTACTGCGCGATCTTCTTCCTCGCTTCCTTGGAGAAGCTGCGGATCGTGGCCTCGAACCTCGCGTCGTCGGGGATGATGTTGCGCTGTGTCCCCGCGTGGAACGTGCCCACGGTGACGACGACCGGGTCGAACACGTCGAACCGGCGCGTGACCATGGTCTGCAGTGCGGTCACCATCTCGCAGGCGACCTGCACGGGATCGAGCGCGCGATAGGGGCGCGAACCGTGGCCACCGGCACCGACGACCCGGACGAACAACCCGTCCGAGGCGGCCATCATCGGTCCGGGCCGGCAGGTGAACACGCCGTTGGGGATGCCCGAGGACATGACGTGGATACCGAAGGCGGCGTCAGCGGGGCGGCCCGCAGCCTCCAGCACACCCTCCTCGATCATGTGGCCCGCCCCGTTCCAGCCCTCCTCGCCGGGCTGGAACATGAACGCGACGTCCCCGGCGAGCCGGTCGCGGTGCTGCGACAGCAGCCGTGCAGCCCCGACGAGCCCGGCGGTGTGCAGGTCGTGGCCGCACGCGTGCATCCGGCCCTCGTGCTGCGAGGTGTACTCCGCGCCGGTCTGCTCGGTGACGGGCAGGGCGTCCATGTCGCCCCGCAGCAGGACGACCTCGCCGTCGCCGCCCTGGCCACGCAGGACCGCGGTGACCGACGTGAGGTCCTTGCCCGTGCTGATCTCGAGCGGGAGCCCGTCCAGCGCTTCGAGGACCTTCTCCTGCGTACGGGGCAACTGCAGGCCGAGTTCGGGAATGCGGTGCAGGTCCCGCCTCAGCCGCACCAGGTCGTCGTTCAGCGTCGCCGCGTCGGTCCGCAGGTCCATCGCGCTCCTTCCGTGGTTCTGATCTTCGATGATGCGGCAAGCAGGCAGTGCTCGGTGCCGACTGCGAAGATTCCGTCACACAGGATGTCAGGGAGACGGGGATCGGTCATGCCGAGTGACACCGATCGATCCCCCACCCCGTGGTCCGTGGTGGGCGCGCCCCTCAGCGTGGTTGTCGACCGCTTGCGCTGCGAACTGGCGCGTTCGCTGTCGCCGGCGCCGAGCACGGCGATGTCGTGGCTGCGGGCGCCGCCCCCTCGACGCGGTCGGAGTGGCAGCCGCGCTGGTCACGAAACCGGACGATCAGGCTGATGGGTGCCGTGCCCGACGAAACCGGGCACCGCATGTCTGGGCGCCGGTCGTACCGCGGTGATGCGGGCTCACAGCCGTTCGATGATGGTCACGTTGGCCGTGCCGCCGCCCTCGCACATGGTCTGCAGGCCGTAGCGGCCGCCTCGCCGTTCCAGCTCGTGCAGAAGCGTCGCCAGCAGTTTCGTCCCCGTGGCGCCGATCGGGTGCCCGAGCGCGATCCCGCCGCCGTTGACGTTGACCCGGTCCGGATCCGCCCCGGTCTCCTCCAGCCACGCCAGCACGACGCTCGCGAACGCCTCGTTCACCTCGAACAGGTCGATGTCGTCCACGCTCAGGCCCGTCTTGCGCAACGCCTGTGCTGTCGCGGGGATCGGACCGGTCAGCATCCACACCGGATCCGCCGCGCGCACCGACAGGTGGTGCACCCGCGCTCGCGGGGTCAGCCCGTGCTCGCGCACGAACGCCTCCGACGCGAGCAACGCGGCACTCGCGCCGTCGGAGATCTGGCTGGCGACCGCGGCCGTGAGCCGAGAACCCTCGCTGAGCGGCTTCAGGCCCGCCATCCGCTCGAGGCTCGTATCCCGCCGCGGCCCCTCGTCGTGGCGGAAACCGTCCAGCGGCACGACTTCCGCATCGAACCGCCCCTCGTCCATCGCCGCGATCGCACGCCGGTGGCTGCGGTAGGCGTACTCCTCCATCGCCTCACGGGAAAAACCCCAGTGCTCGGCGATCATCTCCGCACTGCGGAACTGCGAAACCTCGACGCTGCCGTACCGCTCCTGCCAGCCCTTCGAACCGGAGAACGGGTCGTCGAAGCCGTACTCGCGCCCGGCGAGCATCGCGGCACTGATCGGGATCCGGCTCATGTTCTGCACGCCCCCGGCGAGCACGAGGTCCATGGTGCCGGTCATGACCGCCTGCGCGGCGAAATGCACCGCCTGCTGACTCGAACCGCACTGCCGGTCGACGGTCACGCCCGGCACGTGATCCGGATAACCGGCCACCAGCCACGACGTGCGCGCGATGTTGCCCGCCTGCGGACCGAGTGTGTCCGTACAGCCGAGGATCACGTCGTCGACGAGTGCCGGGTCCACGCCCGCCCGCTCGACGACGGCACTGATGACGTGTGCTCCCAGATCCGCGGGATGCACGGTGCTCAACGCGCCACCCCGCCTGCCGACGGGCGTGCGGACCACGTCGAGCAGATAGGCCTCAGCCATCGGGCCTCCTCTTCACCGGCCGGCGTCGGGCGGCGATCCCGTCGAGGACGATCGCCAGGTACTGCTGGGCGACTTCTTCAGCGGACAGCGACCCCTTCGGGTCGTACCAGTGCACCGCGACCCACACCGTGTCGCGGATGAACCGGTAGGTCAGTTCGACGTTCAGGTCGGCCCGGAAGGCACCCTCGCGGACGCCCTCCGTCAGCAGCCCCGTCCACAGTTCGCGGAACTGCGTGTTACGCCGGTCGAGGTAGGAGAACCGGGGAAGCTTCGCGAGCTGCTTGGCTTCGCTCTGGTAGATCGCCACTTCGTCCGGGTGGGCGTCGATGGCTTCGAAGGAGGCCACGACCACGGCCTCCAGCGTCTTGCGCGGCCCGAGCCCGGCGGCGACGATCTCCTCGTAACGGCCGAACAGCTCGTCGAGGAAGCCGCCGAGGATCTCGTCCGCCATTGACTCCTTCGAGTCGAAATGGTGGTACAGACTGCCCGAAAGGATGCCGGCGGCGTCGGCGATGTCGCGGACAGTGGTCGCCTTGTAGCCGCGCTCGGCGAACAGGCGCGCGGCCAGGGTCAGCAGTTCGGCACGGCGGCCGGAGTTCTGGTCAGGCATGCTGGCTGCTCACAGAGATCACCTCACCGGTCAGGTACGACGCGTAGTCACTGGCGAGGAATACCATCACATTCGCGACCTCCCACGGCTCCGCGGCCCTCCCCGAGACCTCGCGAGCCGTGAGCTCGGCGAGCAGCTCCTCGGTGGTGACCTTGGCCAGGAAGGGGTGCATGGCGAGGCTCGGCGCGACCGCGTTCACCCGGATGCCGTACTGCGCCACGTCGACGGCAGCACACCGGGTGAGTGCCATGACCCCGGCCTTGGCAGCGGCGTAGTGCGCTTGCTCGGCTTGGGCGCGCCAGCCGACCACCGACGCGTTGTTGACGATCGCCCCACCGCTGCCCTGCGCGATGAACGCACGCACGGCAGCGCGTATCGCCCGGAAGGTCCCGTTGAGCGTCACGTCGAGCACCCGGTTCCACTCGTCGTCGCTCATGTCCACAATGGATCTGCTGCCACCGAGGCCTGCGTTGTTCACCAGCACGTCGATCCGCCCGAATTCCGCGCGCGCACCGTCAATCAGGGCCTGCACCTGGTCCTCGTCCGTCACGTCGCAGGGGATCGCGTGCACGTCGCCCAGTTCTTCGGCCTTCTCCCGGAGACGCCGCTCGTGCCAGTCGCTCAGCACGACGTGGGCACCCTCGTCGAGGCTGCGCTTCGCGACGGCGGACCCGATCCCGGTTCCCGCTGCCGCGGTCACGACGACCACCTTGTCCCGCAACAGGTTCGCGCCCTTCGGGTAATCGGGGACGGGGATCACGGACGGGCCTCCCTGGGCAGGCCGAGCACGCGCTCGGCGATGATGTTCCGCTGGATCTCGTTGGAGCCGCCGTAGATGGTGTCGGCCCTGCTGAACAGGTACAGTCGTTGCCAGGCGTCCTCCTCGACCATCGACGCCGCACCGCGCACCATCATCGCCAGCTCGCCGAGACCGCGGTGCCAGTTCGCCCAGACCAGTTTGGACACTTCCGCCACGCCGGGCTCCGCCGAACCGAGCGTGCGGACGGCGTGTGCCCGCATGACCTCCAGCCCCATCCAGGCGCGCGCGAGCCGCTCGGCGATCACCGGGTCGTCCAGCGCACCGTTGCTCCGCGCGAGGTCGGTGAGCGCTGTGAGCTCACGCCGGAACCCGACCTGCTGGCCGAGCGTGGCGACGCCACGTTCGAACGCGAGCGTGCCCATGGCGACCCGCCAGCCGTCGCCAGGGGCGCCGACCACGAGGTCCTTCGCCGTGCGGGCACCGTCGAAGAACACCTCGTTGAACTCGCTCGTGCCCGTGAGCTGGCGGATCGGCCGGACCTCGACGCCGGGCTGCCGCATGGGCACGAGCAAGTAGGAAAGACCGTGGTGCCGTTTCGATCCCGGCTCGGTGCGTGCGAGGACGAAGCACCAGTCGGCGACGTGGGCGAGGGAGGTCCAGATCTTCTGCCCCTGCACCACCCACTCGTCACCGTCGAGGCGCGCCGACGTCGAAACCGCGGCCAAGTCCGACCCCGCGCCGGGTTCGGAATAGCCCTGGCACCACAGTTCCTCGACATTCCGGATGGCGGGCAGGAACCGGCGTTGCTGCTCGGGTGTACCGAACGCGATCAACGTCGGGCCCAGCAGTTCCTGCCCGAGATGGCTGACACGTGCGGGTGCGTTCGCACGCGCGTATTCCTCGTGGAACACGACCTGCTCCGCCAGGCTTGCTCCGGCTCCGCCGTGTTCCACGGGCCAGCCCACGCAGTTCCACCCTGCCTTGGCCAAGTGGCGTTCCCACTCGACCCGCTCGTTGAACGCTTCGTGCTCGCGGCCAGGGCCGCCGAGGCCGCGAACGTGCGCGAAGGGTCCGGCGAGGTTCTCCTCCAGCCAGGCCCGGAGGCGTTCCCGAAACTCGGCCATCGCGACTCCTCCGTCCCCGTGCCCTGTCCGCCGTCGGCTCATTTCCGTATAGAGGCATTCCTCGCTCGAGGGCTGGCCCCGATCGAGCCCATCTCAATGCTGGGGCAGTGTCACCCGTCCGGAGCCTCTGTTCAAAACGAGGCCTCCTGCGTAGGCTACCCTACCAAGCACTTGCTAGGGAGCGCCTCATGGAAACCATCCCGGCCGCCGTAGTCCGGGCAGCGGAACGGTTCGGCGATCGCGAAGCAATCGTCGACGGCCAGGTGCGCCTGACTTACGCACAGCTCCACGAGCACGTCCGCCGTTTCGCGGGTTTCCTCATCGGCGAAGGAATCCGCCCGGGCGACCGAGTCGCAGTCTGCTCCCCGAACACCCACCACTGGGTTGTGGCGGCACTCGGCACGCTGCACCTCGGCGCGACACTCGTCCCGATCAACACCCGGTTCACCGGGCCGGAGATGCGGGACCTCCTGGAGCGCACGCAAGCGCGCGCCCTGGTTGTGGCGTCGTCCTTCCTCGGCGTGGACCGCTTGGCACTGCTGGAAGAAGCAGGCGCGAAGCTACCCGACACGGTGGTGCGGCTGGACCTGTCCCAGCCGGCGCAGTGGGACGGGAACACCACAGGTGTCGACGAGCTCGCACAAGCGGTGCAACCCGAGGACATCAGCGACATCCTGTTCACCTCCGGCACGACAGGCCGGAGCAAGGGCGCCATGAACGCCCACCGCCAGGCCCTGTCAGTCGCACACGCATGGGCCGAGTGCGGCGGACTGACGGCCGAGGATCGCTACCTGGTGGTGAACCCATTCTTCCACAACTTCGGCTACAAAGCAGGCATTCTGGCGGCTCTTTCGACCGGGGCCACGCTCGTCCCGGAAAGCACCTTCGACGTCGAGCGCACACTCCGACTCATCGCCGCCGAGCGGATCACCGTCCTCCCCGGGGCGCCGACGATCTACCAGACGCTGCTTGACGCCCCTGACAGATCTGAGCACGATCTGTCCAGCCTCCGGCTGGCGGTGACCGGAGCCGCGACAGTGCCCGTGGCACTCGTGGAACGCATGCAGTCCGAGTTGACGTTCGAGACCGTGCTGACCGCCTACGGTTTGACCGAAGCGGTCGTCGCCACGATGTGCCGCCCGGACGACGATCCCGTTACCGTCGCCCGGACCTGCGGTCGCGCGACCGCGGGCTTCGAACTCCGCACGGAGCCCCACACCGGGGAGGTTCTGTTGCGCGGCCCCAACGTTATGCTCGGTTATCTGGACGACCCCGCGGCGACCGAGGCCGCGATCGACGGCGACGGGTGGCTGCACACCGGAGACGTGGGCGAGGTCGACCAACGCGGCTACCTCACGATCACGGACCGCATCAAGGACATGTACATCTGCGGCGGGTTCAACGTCTACCCGGCCGAAGTCGAGCAGGTGCTGGCCCGCCTGCCGGGCGTCGCAGAATCGGCGGTCATCGGCGTGACCGATCCACGGTTGGGAGAAGTCGGCAAGGCGTACCTGGTGCGGCAGGGGGACGCCGATCTGTCCAATGAGGACGTTCTAACCCACTGCAGGAGAAACCTAGCGAACTACAAGGTGCCGCGCCAGGTCGAGTTCTGCGACGAGCTGCCGCGGAACGCCTCGGGCAAGGTGCTGAAACGAGTGCTGAGGGAGCAGGCGTGAGCGAAGTTGTGCACTACGAGCGGCGAGGTCCGGTCGCGGTGGTGACCATGAACCGGCCTGAGTACCGGAACGCCCAGAACTCCGCGATGACCTACGCACTGGACTCGGCTTTCGCCCGCGCCGTCGACGATGCCGACGTCAAGGTCATCGTGCTGGCCGGCGCGGGAAAACACTTCTCTGCGGGACACGACATCGGCACCCCGGAGCGAGATGTCGACTTGTCGTTCGATCGCAAGGCCGTCCTGTGGTGGGACCACGTCGGCAGGCCGGGTGCGGACCAGCGGTTCGCCCGCGAGTCCGAGGTGTACCTGGGCATGTGCCGCCGCTGGCGGGAGATACCGAAGCCCATGATCGCGAGCGTGCAGGGCGCGTGCATCGCCGGAGCGCTCATGCTCGCCTGGGTCTGCGATCTCATCGTCGCCTCCGACGACGCGTTTTTCGCCGATCCCGTGGTGCGCATGGGAATCCCGGGAGTGGAGTACTTCGCGCACCCCTGGGTCCTCGGGCCGCGTGCCGCGAAGGAGGTCTTGTTCACCGGGGAACGGTTCTCGGCGCAGCAGGCACTGGAGTGGGGCATGCTGAACCGCGTAGTCCCTCGAGCCGAACTCGAGGCAGCCACGATGACCCTGGCCGAGAAGATCGCGGTAATGCCTTCGTTCGGTCTCGCGCTGGCGAAGAAGGCGGTGAACCAGGCCGAGGACCTGATGGGCCTCCGGCCCGGTATGGACTCGGTATTCGGCCTGCACCACCTGGCACACGCGCACAACGCCGAAGTCGGGGGCGATTCGCTCGGCGGCCAGACACCTCAATCGATGCGGGACGCGAACCGGGCAGGGCAAGGCGGGTAACTGCGGTCATGCCTCCCGCTCCCCACCCCGACCGACGACGAGAGTGAGGAACACCCACCATGGACCTCGACCTCGACGAGCGCACCCTCGCCTTCCGGGAAGAAGCCCGCACCTGGCTCGCGGACAACGTGCCACGACAACAACTGGCCTCCTTCGACACCCGCGAGGGTTTTGAGCAACACCGGCAGTGGGAAGCCAAGCTCGCCGAAGCCCGGTGGTCTGTTGTCTCGTGGCCCCGTGAGTTCGGTGGGCGGGAGGCAAGCCTTCTGGAGTGGGTGCTGTTCGAGGAGGAGTACTACGCCGCCGGGGCCCCGAGCAGGGTCAGCCAGAATGGCATCTTCATGCTCGCTCCCACCCTCTTCTCGCACGGAACCCCTGAGCAGCAGGCCCGGATCCTCCCGCCCATGGCACGCGGCGAGGAGATCTGGGCGCAGGCGTGGTCGGAACCGGAAGCCGGCAGCGACATCGCTGCCCTGCGCAGCACCGCGGTGAGGACGGACGGCGGCTGGCTGCTGTCAGGGCAGAAAACCTGGAGTTCACGAGCGGCCTTCGCCGACCGGGCTTTCGGTCTCTTCCGCAGCGAGCCCGGCAGCGAAAGGCATCGAGGTCTCACGTACTTCATGTTCGACCTCCGCACTGACGGCGTCGAAGTCCGCCCCATCGCCCAGCTCGACGGCGAACCGGGGTTCGCCGAGATCTTCCTCGACGAGGTGTTCGTCCCCGACCGCGACGTGATCGGCGCCCCGGGCCAAGGCTGGCGAGTCGCGATGACGACGGCGAACAACGAGCGCGGCCTGTCACTGCGGAGCCCCGGCCGGTTTCTCGCGGCGGCCGATCGGCTGGTGAGGTTGTGGCGTCGGCACGGCGAACCAGAGGCCACCGCCGACCGTGTGGCGGACGCCTGGATCGGTGCTCGCGCCTACCAGCTCTACACGTTCGCCACCGTGACGCGGCTCGCCGAAGGTGGCGAGCTCGGCCCGGAGTCGAGCGTGAACAAGCTGTTCTGGTCCCATCTCGACGTGAACCTGCACGAGACGGCACTCGATGTGCTCGGCACCGCCGCTGAAGTGCGTGCCAGGTTCGTACCTCCTTCCTTGACGGAACCTGCGTTCTCGGCCAGTCATGTCGCCAGCGAATCCGGTCCCGCCGCCATCCGGGAAGAACCTCTCGACGGTCGTTGGCCTGACGGCTGGCTGTTCTCGCTCGCGGGCACGATTTACGGCGGGACCGACCAGATCCAGCGCAACACCATCGCCGAACGCCTGCTCGGCCTGCCCAGAGGTGACCGATGAAGTTCGTCCTGTCCCCCGAACAGCGACAGTTCGCAGCGAGTATGGATCACCTCCTGACGGGTATGGACACCTCGGCTGCCGCTCGGGCCTGGGCCACTGGTGAACACGGCCCCGGCCTCAAGATCTGGCAAAGGCTGACTGAGCTGGGCGTCACCGCCCTGTCCGTCCCCGAGCGCTACGGGGGTCTCGACGCCACGGCCGTCGACCTGGTGATCGCGTTCGAGCGACTCGGTTACCACGCAGTCCCGGGACCGTGGGTCGACACGATCGCCGTCCTGCCCGCCCTCCTCGACGACGAAGTTCTCGAAGGCATCGCCGCCGGTAAAACGCTCGCTTCCGTAGCCGCACCTCCTGAAGTCCCCTACGCCCTCGACGCCGACGTAGCGAACCTTCGCGTCTTCGTACAGGCCAACACCGTGCACGTGTTCGCACCGACAACCCCGCTTTCATCGGTTGATCCCACCCGTCGCCTGTTCTGCGCCGAACCGGGCGACCGGATCGGGACCGCTGACGACGCCGAACGTGCCTTCGACTTCGGCTCGCTGGCCACCGCGGCGCAATTGCTCGGAGCAGGTCAGTGGCTGCTGGACAGCAGCGTTACCTATGCCCTGCAGCGGCAACAGTACGGCCGTGAAATCGGCCGTTATCAAGCCATCAAACACCTCCTCGCTGATGTGGTGACGCAGTTGGAGCTGACTCGTCCCCTCGTGTACGGCGCCGCTGTCACCGCTGCCACGCCAGACAGACAACGCGATGTTTCCGCAGCGAAGGTCGCTGCGGGAGAGGCCGCACTTCTGGCCGCACGCACCGGACTCCAAGTCCATGGCGCGATTGGCTACACCGCCGAGCATCCCTTGAGCCTGCGCCTGACGAAAGTTCGAGCACTCGCCAGCGCCTGGGGCACCTCCCAGTTCCACCGCACTCGCCTGTTGAAGGCACTCCCGTGACCCTCACCGACGAGCAGGTCAGCCTGCAACGAACCGTACGAGCTGCGGTCGAACGGCACCCGGATCCGTGGCCGCCCTTGCGTGACCAGGTGGGCGTCGCCGGCTTGCTGATCCCGGAAGAGTACGGCGGTCTCGGCGCCGGCCTGCGCGAGCTGCAGATCGTGGCCGAGGAACTGGGACGAAGGCTCGTTCCGTCCCCGTTCCTCGGTTCGGCCGTGCTCGCCACCTCCGCCCTCCTCGAAGCAGGCGATGGCGAGGTGGCAGCCTGGCTGCTGTCGAGCCTCGCCGAAGGCTCGACAGCAGCACTGGCCTGGACGTCGGGTGATGGCGAATGGAACCCCAGCAAGGCCGCCTGCACCGCCTCGGGATCCGTCGTCGACGGGCGCGCCTGTTACGTCCTCGACGGAGATCTGGCGGACATTCTCCTCGTGATCGCTGAGGCTCCCGACGGGCTGGGTCTCTTCGAAGCGGACCTCCGGCAGGTTCGCCGCATCCCCTCGACACCGATGGACGAGACCCGCCGGCTCACCGAGATCCACTTCGGCAACACGCCCGCCGTGAGGATCGGTCACGGTGACTTCAGCACCGGCCTCCACCGGGTCCGGGACGTCGCCTGCGCTGTTCTCGCCGCCGAGCAAGCGGGCAGCGCCGCTCGAGCGTTGGAGCTCACCGTTGCCTACAGCAAGCAGCGTGAACAGTTCGGCCGGCCCATCGGAAGTTTCCAGGCGCTGAAGCACCGCATGGCCGATCTTCACGTGTTGGTCGAGACCGCCCGTTCAGCGGCCTTCGCGGTGTCCGAACCGGACGCCGACGTCTCACGTCTGGCCGCGGTCGCGAAAGCACACTGCTCCGAGTCACTCTCAACCGTCGCCGCGGAGATGATCCAGCTCCACGGCGGCATCGCCATCACCTGGGAACATGACGCCCACCGCTTTTTCAAGCGGGCACACGGCACGGCCCAGCTCTTCGGTCAACCACACCACCACCTTTCACGATTACTTCCTCGAACACCCGCCACCGCCGGTTGAGGCGGGAGTCAGGCGACGCCAGCTTGTTCATTCCTGCCAGGGCCAGCAGACCGGACAACGAACCCGGCCGGCAACGGGAGCGACGGGTACACACGCGGCACCGCACTCGGCCAGGCCGAAGACCCTTCCCCGCGCACGCAACCGGGAAGCGTTACACAGCCTCACCTTGTGCACGAGGTGCTACGAGAACACACCCGGCCAGCAGACCTCAGCCTGATCCAGATCGTTCGACAGGGGTTCCGCCGGCAGCTGCTCCGTGCAGCCGGCCACGCCGGACACGGTTGACCGGTCGCCGCCCGGCAGATCGCGGCCACATCGCGAGCAGGTCATAGTCCATCACCACGAGATCCTCCAGACATTTGCGCGGAAACTGTTCTGCACCAGAGGATCCAGGCTGTCACGGCAGCTGCGGCCTCCCCCAGGCAGGCGCCAGTTTAATCGAACACACGTTCCCGCACATCTACCTAAAGTGGGATTTCCCAGTGCGGTTTCTTCGGCTAGAGTTGGTCACAGCCAGTCGTCGGGGCCGGCCCACGCGAGCAGTCCGCCGAGATCTGCTCGCTCCGGTTCCGCGGTGGTGTACCGGCCACGGTAGAAGAGCAACGGGCGCCCACCGGAAGGCTCGCCGGTCGCGGTGACCGCACCGACCACAACGTAGTGGTCCCCCGCCTCGTGCACTACTTCCACTCTGCAGTCGATCCAGGTCAGCGCTCCGGCCAGAACTGGCGATCCCGACGGGGCAGGCGTCCACTCGACGGACGAGAACTTGTCGGCTCCGCGCGCACCGAACGCCGCGCTCACCTCGCTCTGCTCCTCGGCGAGGACGTTCACGGCGAACCACCCGGCTCGTCGTATGGCGGGCCAGGTACGTGACTGCTTGGCAGGGCAGAAAAGCACCAGGGGTGGTTCGAGCGATAACGCAGAGAACGACTGGCAGGCGAAGCCGGCGGGAGCGGTTCCGTCGTGGGTGGTGATCACGGTGACGCCCGTGCAGAAGTGCCCCAGCACGGTGCGGAACCGGGCAGGGCCGACTGTCTCGACGGTCACCTCATGCCCACGCTGAAGTCGTGGCCCCACAGGCTCACCGCGGTGCTCTCGCGGGCGACCCAGCGGGAGTCGTCGACCTGTCGTCCCTCACAACCGAATTCCACATCGAAACCACCGGGAGTCTTCATGTAGAACGACAGCATCAGATCATTGACGTGCCGACCGAGAGTTGCCGACATCGGTACGTTGCGGCGCTTCGCGCGATCCAGGCACAGCCCCACGTCGTCGGTGTTCTCCACCTCGACCATCAGATGCACGATGCCACTCGGCGTCGGCATCGGGAGGAACGCCAGACTGTGGTGCCGAGGGTTGCAGCCGAAGAACCGCAGCCAGGCGGGCGGTCCGTCGGCGGGACGGCCGACCATCTGCGGTGGCAGCCGCATGGAGTCGCGCAGCCGGAAGCCGAGCACATCACGGTAGAACCGCAGCGAGGCGTCATCGTCGTGAGTGGACAGGACGACGTGGCCCAGGCCCTGTTCTTCTGTGACGAACCGGTGGCCGTACGGGCTCACGACACGCCGGTGTTCGAGCGCGACGCCGTGGAACACCTCCAGGGTGTTGCCTGAGGGGTCGTCGAAGGTGATCAGTTCGGTGACCCTCCGGTCGGCCAGCTGCTCCGCGCTGCCTTCCTTGTAGGGCACGCCGTGCGACTCGAGGGCGGCACGGACCTCGTCGAGCTCGGGAGCGTTGGCGACCTCCCATCCAGCCTGTGCCAGGCGGTCTGTCTCGCCCGGCACGATCACCAGGCGGGCGGGGAAGTCGTCCATGCGGAGGTACAACGCCTCGGGGTTCGTCCCTTTCCCTTCGACCATGCCGAGCACCTTGAGCCCGTACTCCCGCCACTTGTCCATGTCCGTGGCTTCGATCCGGAGGTACCCCAACGACCTGATACCCATTACGCGCTCCCGAGAAAGTCGAGGGTGAGCCGGTTGAACTCGTCGAACTTCTCCAGCTGCGCCCAGTGGCCGCACTGACCGAACACGTGCAACTGCGCACGCGGGATCATCTTCAGGGCGACCAGGGCACCGTCGAGCGGGTTCACCCGGTCTTCGCGGCCCCAGATGAGCAGCACCCGCTGGCGGAGGCGATGTGCGTCGCGCCAGAGCATGCCCTGCTCGTAGCTGTCGGGGCGAACGAAGGACGCACCCATGGCGCGCATGGCGGCCAGTGACTCCGGTGTGCTGGCGGCGGTGAACCGTTCGTCGATGAGCTCTTCGGTGATCAGTGATTGATCGTGGACCATCACGCGCAGGAAGGCTTCGAGCTTCTCCTTGCTCGGGCCCGGCGGCGCGGCGAACCGGCCGAGGTTCTTGACCCCCTCGGTCGGGTCGGGCGCGAAGACGTTGACGCTCAGCCCGCCAGGCCCCATCAGGACGAGCCTGCCGGCCCGGTCCGGGTGATCGAGGGCGAGGCGGACCGCGGTACCGCCACCGAGCGAGTTCCCGACGAGGTGGGCCTTCTGGATGCCGAGGCGATCCAGCAGTCCGATCACGGCTTCGGCGCTGTGCGTGAAGTACTGAGGGTGCTCGGTCGGCTTGTCGGACCGGCCGAATCCGGGTTGGTCCACGGCGATCGTGCGGTAGGCCTTGGCGAACACCGGGATGTTGCGGCCGAAGTTGCTCCAGGCGGAAGCGCCCGGGCCTCCGCCGTGGAGCAGCACCACCGTTTCGGCGTGTTCCGCGCCGGCTTCGTGGTAGTGCAGGCGCAGGCCGTCGCGGACTTCGGCGTACTTACCCTCGCTCATGATCACACCATCGCGTTCTCGACGGGGAGGCCGAACTCACCGGTGCCGAACATCGTGTAAGCGCGTTCCGGATCGTTCGCGGCGTGCACGCGGCCGGCGTGGGCGTCACGCCAGAAGCGCTGAATCGGGGTGCCCATCTTCAGCGCGCGCCCGCCGGAGTTCTCGAAAAGCCGGTCGACGGCCGCGATGGCGCGCTCGGTGCCACGAACCTGGTCGCGCCGTACCCGCAGGCGGGTGGCGAAGGGCAGCTTCTCGCCACGACACGCGTGCTGGTACAGCTCGTCGATGTTCCGGGTCAGCTGGAGCCAGGCAGCGTCGATCTCGCTGGCTGCTTCGGCAATGCGCACCTTCGCGAACGGGTCCTCCTTGGACTGCTCGCCCACGTAGGATGCCCGGACGCGTTGCCGTTGGTGCTCGACGTGGGCGTCGTAAGCGCCCTGCGCCATGCCGATGATGGGCGCGGTGATGGTCGACGGGTGGACGGACCCGTACGGCAGGCGGTACAGCGGACCGGGATTGACCTCCTGGCCCGGGGTCTTGCACTGCGAGGTCAGCCGGAAACTCAGCACGCGGTGCTGCGGCACGAACACGTCCTCGACGAGGATGTCGTTGCTGCCGGTTCCCCGCAGTCCCACGGTGTCCCAGACATCGATGATCGTGTAGTCCGAGATCGGAAGGAGATACGTACAGAAATCGACAGGCTTGCCGCCGGAGAACGCGGGGGCACCCAACAGCACCCAGGTCGCGTGGTCGCAACCGGACGAGAAACTCCACCGTCCCGACAGCCGGTAGCCACCGTCGACGACGGTCGCCTTGCCCATGGGGGCGTATGAGGACGAGATGCGGGTGTCGACGTCCTCGCGCCACACGTCTTCCTGCGCCTGCGCGTCGAACAGGGCGACGTGCCACGGGTGCACACCGAGGATCGACGCGACCCACCCCGTCGAGCCGCAGGCGCTCGCGATCATCTTGACCGCCGTGTAGAAGGTCACCGGGTCGGCCTCGTAACCGCCGTACGTCTTCGGCTGCAGGAGTTTGAAGAAGCCCGTCTCCTGCAGGGACTTGATCGACTCGTCGGGAACGCGGCGGGCGTCCTCGGTCTCCTGGGCCCGCTCGCGCAGGACCGGCAGGAGCTCGGCGACTCCGGCGATCACTCGATGCGTGTCCTGCTCGCTCATCGGCGTTTGCCCCGTCCTCGTCAGACCTGCGCTTCCATGACCAAGACTAGAACACGTTCTCGTTTTTGTCATCACGGCCGCCCGCCGCGGCACCCGCACGCCGTCCCGAGAACACGCAATCCGCCAACGAAAGGCCGCTGACATAAGACCTGGAACAGATTCCCACCGCCGACCGTCCGGCGGCGTAGAGACCGGCGATGGGCGCCCCCGCCTCGTTCCACACCTGGCCGGTCCCCTCGTCCACTACCAGCCCACCGAGCGTGAGCATCGGACACGGAAAACCCAGGCTGGGTTTGATGGAGATGTCCAGCAACGAGAACGGAGGCGTGCGCAACGACTGGACGTACTCAGCAGGCTTGCCTGCCGGGTCCGCGGCCCCTGACGAAGCCGCCGCGTTGTACGCCTCGACCGTGGCCTCAAGGCCCGCCACATCGATCCCGGCGCGCTCCGCGACCTCCGCCAACGATGCGCCTGTCACGCGCCCCAACCTGAGCATGTACAGCACCTGGAGCCATTGGAACCACTGCGCTTCTCGCCGCGCCGCCCGCTTCGCCTCGGCGACGATTTCGTCGTCGACCAGCAGCCAGCCCTTCCCACCGTGTCGCGAGATCAACGCTTCACCCACAGCGGCGCCGTACCGGGATTCGTCGATCACCCGGCGCCCCGCCTCGTCCACGATGACGCCACGTACGAACACACTGGGCGGCGTGACGAACCGCCATGCCGTCACCCGGTCAAGCAGCGCGGTCTCGGCCCCCACGCCCGCACCGAGACGGATCGCGGTCCCGTCATCCGCGGACGTGCCCAAGGCCAAACCGCCGCGATAGGCCGGCGCGTGCTCCCGCACCAGGGCCCGATTGGCAATGAAGCCACCCGCGGCGAGCACGACTCCACGGGCGGCGTAAAGGGTTTCCTCGCGGGCATAGCGGCGTTCGAGGCGCTCGACTCGCCGATGCAACACCTTGCGCAAGGCCGGGATGTAGATCCCCGGCTTGGCGGAGTAACGCCCCAGTGCACGGTGCGCCCGGCGTATCCAGTACGGCGCGTTGCGCAGGGTCCGCACGCGCACGCCCGACACCGCCCCGGCCGCGTCCGTGAGCAGTTCGGTCGCCGTCGTCCCGTCCAGCACACGCACACCGCGTCGGCGTGCGGCTGCGGCGAGGCGTGCGAACAGGAGTTTTCCCGAGGTGCCACGCCCCTTGACCCGGTGGCCACGGGCAGCGGGCTTGGCGGCCTCGCGGAAGCCGCCGGCTGTCTCACTTCCCGAGTAGTACAGGTAGTAGTCGTCGTTCGGGTACGAGGTCTTGTACGGGCACAGGCTGCCCTCGAAGGGCACGCCGTTGCTCTCCAGCCAGGCGATCATGTCGGCGCTCCCCTGACAGAACCGCCGGAGCGTTTCGTCGGAAACGGCGTCACCGACCTCGAGCCGGAGGTAGTCGTACATGGCGTCGACGGAGTCGTCCACGCCCGCTGCCCGCTGATGCTCGGTGCCGCCGCCGGCGTAGACGACACCACCGCTCAACGCCGTGGCACCGCCTCCCGCGAAACGGTCCAGGACCAGCACCGAGGCCCCGCTGTCGGCAGCCTCGATCGCCGCGCACGCCCCGGCCGCACCGAAGCCGATCACGATCACGTCCACAGAAGCACTCACCCCGCCACCCTAGAACTGAAACACGTTCTCGTCTATCGTGACGACGGGAGCGGCGAACAGGCGGGTTCTCGACTGGAACGCGTTTCACTTCGGAGGTGACATGGCCGTCGAGCACGGCAACGGCGACCACGCGGAGTACGACGTCGTCGTGGTCGGCAGCGGGGCAGCCGGCATGACCGCCGCACTCGCCGCCGCTCACCAGGGACTCCAGGTCGTGGTGCTGGAGAAGGCAGGCAAGTTCGGCGGCTCCACCGCGCGGTCCGGCGGTGGGGTGTGGATTCCGAACAACGAGGTGCTGTGCGCTGCCGGACAGGCTGCGGGCGAGGACACACAGGCGAACGACGGCGGTTCCAGCCGGCTCCCCCGCGCACGCCTCCAGCAGCACCGGCACGGACTCGACGAGCCCGACACCCCTGACCAGGCGCGGACCTACCTCGAAGCCATCGTCGGGGACGTCGTCCCCGCGGAGCTACGCGAAACCTTCCTGGACCGGGGGCCGGAGGTGGTCGCGTTCGTGCAGCGGCGGACACCCCTGCGGTTCCAGTGGGTGCCCCACTACTCCGACTACCACCCGGAAGCACCGGGCGGGCGCGCTGCGGGCCGGTCCGTCGAGCCCGTGCCCTTCGACGGCCGCCTCCTCGGCGACGACCTCGCCGCCCTCGAACCCCCGTACAGCGCGGCGCCCCTCGGGGTCCCGATCACCCAGGCCGACTACCGGTGGCTGAGCCTCCTCGCGCGGCACCCCCGTGGCGCGCTCCGGCTGCTCACCCTCGCCGGCCGCTGGCTGACCGGCCGCTTGACCGGGCGCCGCCTGCTCAGCATGGGGCAAGCGCTTGCGGCGGGATTGCGCACCGGGTTGCGCGACGCCGGAGTCCCGGTCCGCCTCAATTCCCCGCTTGTCGACCTGGTTACCGAGGACGGCCGGGTCACGGGAGTGGTGACGACGGGCGGCGAAGTCCTCCACGCCAGGCTGGGCGTCGTCCTCGCGGCCGGCGGGTTCGAGCGCAACGAGGAAATGCGCACCAAGTACCAGCGCCAGCCGATCGGCACCGAATGGACCGTCGGCGCACGCGCCAACACCGGGGACGCCATCGTGGCCGGGCTGAAGCTCGGTGCCGCCGTGGACCTGATGGACGACGCGTGGTGGGGACCGACGATCCCGCTCACCGGCGGGCCGTGGTTCGCCCTTGCCGAGCGGTCCCGGCCCGGCTGCCTGATGGTCGACGCCCGCGGGGAACGGTTCGTCAACGAGTCGGCGCCGTACGTCGAGGCGGTGCACGCCATGTACGGCCCGGGCGACGGTCCTGGTGAGCACATCCCGACCTGGCTCGTGTTCGACCAGCGCTACCGCAACCGCTACATGTTCACCGGGCTCGGCCCGCGGCAACCGCTGCCCGGCCGGTGGTTCAAGGCCGGTGTCGCCGCGAAGGCGAGAACACTCCACGCGCTCGCGGAACGCATCGGGGTGCCGACGGATGCACTCGAACACACCGTCGCACGGTTCAACGGTTTCGCCCGCACCGGCATCGACGAGGACTTCGGGCGCGGGAACAGCGCCTACGACCACTACTACGGAGATCCCCGCAACAAGCCCAACCCCAGCCTCGGCCCGCTGGACAAGCCGCCGTTCTACGCGGTCAGGATCGTGCCCGGTGACCTGGGCACCAAGGGCGGGCTCCGCATCGACCCCCACGCCCGCGTGCTGCGGGAAGACGGGTCCGTGATCGAGGGGCTGTACGCGGCGGGCAACACCAGCGCGGCGGTCATGGGCCACACGTACGCGGGCCCCGGCGCGACGATCGGGCCCGCGATGGTCTTCGGCTACCTTGCGGCCGCGCACCTGGCCGCCCAGAATCGCACTGGAGGTCGACGATGACTGAAGTCCGCACCATCGACGCCGGGGCTCCGCCGGAGCGCTTCGCCCGGGGCTGGCACTGCCTGGGCCTCGCCGACTCGTTCAAGGACGGGAAGCCGCACGCCATCTCCGCCTTCGGCACCAAGCTAGTCGTGTTCCAGAGCGAGGACGGCAAGCTCAACGTCCTGGACGGGTACTGCCGCCACATGGGGGGTGATCTCACGCAAGGCACCGTCAAGGGCAACGAGATCGCCTGCCCGTTCCACGACTGGCGCTGGGCCGGCAACGGCAAGTGCGTCTCCATCCCTTACGCCAAAAGGGTTCCGCTGCGCGCTCGCACGCGTTCCTGGCTCACACTCGAGGAGAACAAGCAGCTGTTCGTCTGGCACGACCCACAGGGCAACCCGCCGCCGGAGAACGTCGTCATCCCCCGGATCGACGGGATCTTCAGTGGCGAGTGGAGCAACTGGACGTGGGACTCCGTGCTCATCGAAGGCTCCAACTGCCGCGAGATCGTGGACAACATGGTCGACATGGCGCACTTCTTCTACATCCACTACGCCTTCCCGACCTACTTCAAGAACGTCTTCGAAGGCCACATCGCGACGCAGTACCTGAACACCAAGGGGCGCCCGGACGTCGGCATGGCGTCCAACTACGGCGGGGAGGAGAACCTGCTCCGCTCGGAGGCCTCGTACTTCGGACCGTCCTACATGATCAACAAACTGGTCAACACGTTCAAGGGGTTCGAGATCGAGAACGTGCTCATCAATTGCCACTATCCGGTGACGCCGAACTCCTTTGTCCTCCAATGGGGTGTCAGCGTGAAGAAGCTGCCCGGCGTTTCAGACGAACAGGCGGACAAAATCGCCGGGAAGTTCGCCAAGAGCATAGGCGTGGGCTTCCTGCAGGACGTCGAGATATGGAAGAATAAGACACGGATCGACAACCCGTTGCTCTGCGAGGAGGACGGGCCCGTGTACCAGTTGCGCCGCTGGTACGAACAGTTCTATGTGGACATCGAGGAGGTCACCGAGGACATGACGCGCCGCTTCGAGTTCGAAGTGGACACGACGAAAGCGAACGAGGTCTGGGCACGGGAGGTCGCCGAGAACCTGGCCCGGCAGCAGGCGGGAGTCTGACGTGACCACCGCCGAGCGCACCGAGTTCCTCACCGCCGGACTGCGGCCGCACACCTGCTCACACTGCGGCACCTGCGTGCTGGTGAAGAAGAACAGCTGGAAGCACACGAGCATCCAGTGGACGACCGACGCGGCCGGAAGTTGCCCCGTGTTCGCCGAGCACGTGGCGGCGGGCGAGAGCACGGCTCTGCTGGACACGTGCGAGAAGCTCACCGTGAGCGTCGCGGAATCGGTGCGCCAGGGGGAATTCGGGGTTCTGGATGCCTGAGGTCCACACGCTCACTGTGGCCGAGGTGATCGTCGAAACCCCGGACGCGCGGTCGGTGGTCTTCGAGCTGACGCCTGAACAAGCTGAGGCTTTCCGGTATCGGCCCGGCCAGTTCCTCACGTTGCGCGTGGGCGAGGCGGCGCGGTGCTACTCGCTGTCGAGCGCGCCGCACGAGGGGACGCGGCTCAAGGTCACGGTGAAGCGCACCGAGGGCGGCTACGGCTCCAACTGGATCTGCGCCAACGTGCGGCCTGGCGCGGCTGTCGACGTGCTCGCCCCTGCGGGTGTGTTCACGCCGAAGGATTTCGACGAGAACCTGCTGCTGTTCGCCGGTGGCAGCGGGATCACGCCGGTGATGTCGATCCTGAAGACGGCGTTGCGGCAGGGCACGGGCCGCGTCACCCTGGTCTACGCCAATCGTGACGAGCAGTCGGTGATCTTCGCCGGGGAGCTCGCCGCACTGGCACGGGAGTTTCCGGACCGGTTCGTGGTGCTGCACTGGCTCGAGTCGGTGCAGGGCTTGCCGAACGTCGAGCAGCTGCGCGCTCTGGCGAGGCCGTTCGCCGAGTTCGAAGCGTTCCTGTGTGGCCCGGCGCCGTTCATGGCCGCGGCCAAACAGGCGTTGACGGATCTCGGCGTGCCCAGGAAGCGCATTCACCTGGAAAGGTTCGTGTCGCTGGGTGGCAATCCGTTCGCGGTTGAGCGAGGTGCTCCCGCCGGCCGGGCAAAGGAGCCCGGTACGGCGAGAGAGGCCGGAGCAGCTACCGCGGCCGAAGACAGGGAGCAGCTGGGTGCGGCAACCGCGGCCGAAAACACGGAACAGCTCCGAGCGGCCACCACAGCCGACAACACCGAACAGCCCGGGGCTGCCCCCGTAGCCGGGAGCACGAAGCAGCCCGAAGCGGCCACCATAGCCGAGGGCACGGAGCAGTTCGGGACGGCGGCCGTAGCCGAGAGCACCGAGCAGCCCGGAGCAGCCAGCGCAGCCGCCGGCACTGAGCAGCCCGGGACGGCCGCCGTAGCCGAGAGCACGGAGTCCGGGACGACGACCGTAGCCGAGACCGCTGAGCAGCTCGGAGTAATCAGCGAAGCCAACCAAACCAGGCGGCCCGGAGCGACCACTGGGGCTGGCCAGACCGAGCAATTCCAAACCACCCTGGCCAAGGACACGCAGCGGCCCGCGGCGATCCCGGCGAAGGACGGGGAGCAACCCGACACGGCCGCTCTCGCCGGCGAAGCGCCGCCGGCCGGGGCGGGTGCGCCCGTTGCCGGACAGAGCGGCGCCGAACCGGCGTCTCCCAGCGACGGGGCGACCAGGCTGCGGGTGGACCTCGACGGGGTGCGGCACGAGTACGCCTGGCCGCGGCAGCGAAAGTTGCTCGACTTCCTGCTGGACCAAGGGCTCGACGCGCCCTACTCGTGCCGCGAGGGGCAGTGCAGTGCCTGCGCCTGCCGCCTCGTCGCCGGGGAGGTCAAGATGCTCAACAACGAGGTCCTCGACTCCGACGACATCGCCGACGGCATCGTCCTCGCCTGCCAGTCGGTGCCGCTGACCGACGAGGTGTCGGTCACCTACGAGTAGGAGTGCCGCGTGCCCATCGACCCCGCGCTCGCCATCGGTGCCGACCTCGGTGAGGTCAGCTTTTCCTGGACGGCGTCCGATGTTTTGCTGTACCACCTCGCACTCGGCGCCGGCTCGGATCCCACGAACCCGGCGGAATTGCGCTACGCCTACGAGCGCGACCTCCATGTGCTGCCCACTTTCGCGACGGTCGCGGCGAACCTGCGCAGCGTCGACGCGCCCGCCGTACGGATGCCGGGCATCGAGATAGACCTGGCGAAAGTCGTGCACGGCGCGCAGGCCGTCACCGTGCACAGGCCGATCCCGGTCGAGGGGAAAGCCGTCGGGCACACTCGGGTTGTCGATGTGCTGGACAAGGGCAAGGCCGCGGTCGTGGTGAGCGAGACGAGCGTTGCCGGTTCCGATGGTACTCCACTGTGGACCGCGCAGTCGAGAATTTTTGCGCGAGGTGAGGGCGGCTTCGGGGGACGACGGGGTGACTCCGAAAAGGTGGAGCGGCCCGATCGGGAGCCGGACGCCACGATCGACACGCCGACGTTGCCACAGCAGGCGCTGCTGTACCGGTTGTGCGGTGACCGGAATCCCTTGCACGCCGACCCGGAGTTCGCCCGCGGCGCCGGGTTCGACGCGCCGATCCTGCACGGCCTGTGCACCTACGGGATGGTCGCGAAGGCCGTGACCGACGCGGTGCTGGACGGCGACGTCACGCGTGCGCAGTCGTTCTCGGCGCGCTTCGCGGGCGTCGTGTTCCCGGGCGAAACCTTGCGGACACGGGTGTGGCAGGACGGGAAACGACTACTGCTCGCCACCAACACCGTCGAGCGGGATGCCCCCGCGCTCGCGGACGCGGTGCTGATCACGACGTGACGTTCAGGCCGGGACCACGCCGGCGATCAGCATGTACGCCATGCCCGCGCCCATCGCCGCACGGTGGACCGGGCGGGTCAGCAGCACCTCCCGGACCGGGGCACCGCGCACCTCGCGCCATGCCGCCAAGCCGGATCTCGTTGTGTCCACGGCGAAGTACGCGACGGCCAGCACCGCGAGCACGGGCCACGCCAGCCGGCCCGGCATCTCCGACATCGTGAGCCACGGGCCGTGTTCCATGCCGTGCCGGGGCATCGCCGTGATCATGTACAACATCGCCGCGGCACAAACCGTGTGGTGCACCGGGGAACACTGCCGCCCCCGGAACGCCGCGACCGCGAACCAGCCCGCCGTCAAGGCCAGCACAGCCTGCCAGCCCGCCGCCGGGATGGGCCCGCCCAGCGGGGACACCATCGCGATCATCACCACGACCATCAGGAGCTCGGCCAGATCACGCTGCCGCACATCGGCATCGACCCCGCCGTGCAGCCGCGTCAACCGGTACACACTAGGCACAGCCAGCAACGCGAAAAGCACCGTGAGGCTCCACGCGAGGAAGTCCGGGATGTGCATACCTCCCACCGTCGCCGACGCGGTAGTCCCCGAGCTAGCCGTCAAGCAGGTGAAATGCACCATCACCCGCCGTCGTGGCGTGGCGGGATCCCTTGTGGGATACCGCGCCTTCTCGGTTGGTGACGGTAGTTGCGCCATGCGAGTGAGCGGTCTCCTTCGGCCGGGTGACCGCGCCCGTCAATGGCCGGAGAGGCGGGGCGCGCCTCGTGGATCAGCGGGGAGTGGGCGGCCCTGGCCGGTCGTCAAGCGGCGCCGCGGGGTGGAGCCTGGCCGCCGGTCGCCAAGTGGCGTCGCGGGGCAGGGCGCACCCGTCGGCGGTGGTCAATCGGGTCGCGAGCTCACGTCAGGCCGCCAGCTTGTGATGCCGGTTGGCGACCGCGCGCGCCATAGCCTGCAATGCCGGTTGGCTGCGACCGCGCGCCCTGGCTCTGGATGCCCGGTTGGCGGCGGCTGGGGGGCGCGGGTGACGGCTCGCGGTTGACGGCTGGCGGGTGGCGGCTCGGGGGGTGGCGACCGACGGCTGGCGGCTTGGCGACCGCCGGCTGGTGGCCGACGGCTGGCGGCTCGGCGGTGGCGGCTGGCGGGGACGGCTCGCGGCTCGGGGGTGGCGGCCGACGGCTCGCGGCTGGCGGGGGACGGCTCGCGGGTGGCGAGTGGTGACTCGGCGGTGGCGGCTGACGGCTCGGGGGCGGCGTGATCCCCCGCCAGTCGGCAAACCCACCCACCCGCCGCCGACCGACCTCGCGGCGCCGGAACGCCGCCTGGCGTCAACCCGCGTCGCGGGCTAACACCAGGCCGCTTGTCGGTACGCCTGTGCCTGCTGTCACCAGCACGTGCTCCACACCGGCCACCTGGTTCACCGCCGTGCCCCGCACCTGCCGCACCGCCTCCGCGATGCCGTTCATGCCGTGCACGTACGCCTCCCCCAGCTGGCCGCCGTGGGGGTTCAGCGGTAGCGCACCGTCCAGTTCTAGCGTCCCGCCCCCGATGAAGTCCTTCGCCTCCCCGCGGCCGCAGAAACCCAGCTCCTCCAGCTGCAGCAACACATACGGGGTGAAGTGGTCGTACAGCACCGCCACGTCGACGTCCTCCGGCCGCAGGCCCGACTGCGCCCACAGCTGCCGCCCCACCACGCCCATCTCCGGCAGCGCCGCCAGCTCGTCCCGGTAGTAGCTGGTCATCGTGTACTGGTCCGGCCCGCTGCCCTGCGCCGCCGCCGTCACGACCGCGGGCGGGTGCGGCAGGTCCCTCGCCCGGGCGGCGCTCGTCACCACCAGGGCCACCGCCCCGTCGGTCTCCTGGCAACAGTCCAGCAGGTGCAACGGTTCCACGATCCACCGCGACGCCTGGTGCTCCGCCAGCGTGATGGGCTTGCCGTGGAACCACGCCCGCGGGTTCGTCGCCGCGTGCTTGCGGTCCACCACCGCCACCCGGCCGAAGTCCTCGCTCGTCGCGCCGTACTCGTGCAGGTAACGCTGCGCCACCATCGCCACCGTGGCGGCCGGCGTGCCCAACCCCATCGGGTAATGGAAGCTGTTGTCCACGCCCGAGGAGTTCACCTGCCCCGCCGCCGCGGCCGACACCTGCCCGAAGCGCATCCCGGAGCGCTCGTTGAACGCCCGGTACGCCACCACCACGTCCGCCACCCCGGTCGCCACCGCCATCGCCGCCTGCTGCACCGTCGCAGCCGCCGCACCGCCGCCGTAGTGGATGCGGCTGAAGAACGTCAGCTCCGGTATGCCCAGCTCGCGAGCGACAGCGACCTCCGCGTTGGAGTCCATCGTGAACGACACCAGACCGTCCACATCGGACGGCCGGAGACCCGCGTCGGCGAGTGCTGCCTGCACCGCCTCCGCGGCCAGGCGCAGCTCGCTGCGGCCGGAGTCCTTGGAAAACTCCGTCGCCCCCACACCGACGATCGCGGCCGCTCCGGACAGCGTCACGACACACCTCCCACCGTCACGATGCCGGCCAAGTGCTCCCCGAGATCGCCCCGACCGGACACCCGGATCGTCACCTCGTCGCCGTCCTGCTCGACGACCTCGCCCGACAGCGTCAGAGTGTCGTAGGCGTAGCAGGGCACACCCAGCCGGATCTTGATCGAGCGCACGAACGAGCGCGGCCCCGCCCAGTCCGTCACGAACCGGTGCACCAGGCCGGTGTCGGTGAGGATGTTGACGAAGATGTCCTTCGAGCCACGGGCGATCGCGGCGTCCCGGTCGTGGTGCACGTCCTGGAAGTCGCGCGTCGCCAGCGCGGTGGAGATCACAAAGGTCGGCGTGACCTCGATCGTCAGCGGGGGCAGCTGCGTGCCGATCACGGGACCACCCGCCACGCCGGCAGCGTCAGCTCGTCGTCCACGCGCACGAACTCGGCCACCACCGGTTGTCCGATGTGGACAGATTCCACGTCGAGCACCTCGCCCACCATCCGCACGCCCTCCTCCAGCTCCACCAGCGCGATCACGAACGGCAAGCGCTTTCCCGGTACGGCGGGCCGGTGGTGCACGACGTAGCTGTACACCGTGCCGCGCCCGCTCGCGACGACCCAGTCCGGCTTCGCGTCGAGGTTGCCGTCCGGCGGCATCGGCCCCGGCGGGTGCCGCAGCACGTCGCCCCAACGCTGGATCCGCAGCTCCCCCGCCTTCGTGCCCTCCCAGAAGAACTCCGTATCCCGGGAGATCACCGGCCGCAGCACCCCGGGCTGCGCGGGCTTCGGCTTGAACTTGAGCACCCGGAACATCATGTCCGCGACCACCTCGTCGCCCACGTACCACGTGGTCGTGGTGGTCACGAAGTAGCCCTCACCGAGTGCTGTCCTTTTAGGACCGACAACGCCGTCCAGACGGGTGGTCGCCGCGACGTGCTCGCCGTGCCGCAGGTGCCGCCGGTAGTTCTGCTCCGAGTTCGTCGCGACGACGGAGGTGTACCCGGCGTCGTCGAGCACGGCCATCATCGCACCCAGGGGATCGTCGGTGGCGCGCTGTCCGTGCAGCCCGTTCATCGTCCACACCTGCGCCATCGCCGGCGGCGCGATGCCTTCGGCGGCGTAGCGCTGGTTGGTGTCGCCCAGCGCCTCCAGCCAGTTGTTCACCATCGCCGGGTTCACCGGGTCGCGGGCGAGCCGGGGCCGGGATTCCCCTTGTGCGGCAATGCGTGCCGCGGCCTCTTCGATCGTCATCGCGGCACCCTCGGCAGTCCCAGCCCGGCGGTCGCGATCAGCTCCCGCTGGATTTCGTTGACCCCTCCGCCGAACGTCAGCACGAGGTTGCGGCGCGCCTGCACGTCGAGCCACTCCGCGAGCTCGGCTGTCTCCGGGTCGCCGAGGTCGCCGTGCCGCGCGACGAGCCCCTCCAGCAGCCGCCCGATCCGCTGGAGGCGCTCGGACCCGAAGACCTTCGTGGCCGACGCGTCGGCCACGTCGACCGGTGTTTCCGGCGGGGACGCGGCGACCTGCCAGTTCAGCAGCTCGTTGATCCTCGTGGTGGCCGCGGTTTCGCGCAGCGCGCGGCGCACGTCGGGGAGGTCGAGCAGGTCACGCGCGGCGGCCCACGCGTGCACCCGGTCGTACAGCGCGCCGATGCGTCCGGCGGGACCGAGCATGACGCGTTCGTGGTTGAGCTGGGTGGTGATCAGGCGCCAGCCCTGGTTCTCCTCCCCCACTAGCATGTCGACGGGCACGCGCACATCGGTGTAGTACGTGGCGTTGACGTGGTGCGCGCCGTCGCACGTGATGATCGGCGTCCACGAGTAGCCGGGGTCGCGGGTGTCCACGATGAGGATCGAGATGCCCTTGTGCTTGGGAGCCGCGGGATCCGTGCGGACCGCGAGCCAGATGTAGTCCGCGTCGTGGCCGCCGGTGGTGAAGATCTTCTGCCCGTTGACGACGTAGGAATCCCCGTCGCGGACCGCGCTCGTGCGCAGCGACGCCAGGTCCGTGCCCGCGTCCGGTTCGGTGTACCCGATGGCGAAATGGACCTCCCCGGCGAGGATGCGCGGCAGGAACGCCTTCTTCTGCGCCTCCGTGCCGTAGCGCTGCAGGGTGGGGCCGACCGTCTGCAGCGTCACCGAGGGCAGTTGCACGTCGGCGCGGGCGGCTTCGTCGGCGAACAGGTGCTGCTCGAGGTCGCCGAAGCCACGCCCGCCGTACTCCTCCGGCCAGCCGACGCCGAGCCAGCCGTCCTGCCCCATCCGCCGCACGATGCGCCGGTACGTCTCGCCGTGCCGCTCACGCAGCAGCGCGCGGCGTTCCTCGGGGGTGACGAGCCCGGCGAAGTACGTGCGCAGCTCGGCCCGGAGCCGTCGCTGAGCGGGTGTCAGCTCGACAAACATGCGCTCAGCTCCTTGATCTGCGCGTAGTACCGGTGCAGCGGGTAGCTGATGTCGACGCCGAGTCCGCCATGCAGGTGATGACAGGTCGCCAGTGCGGGTGGTGCCTCCTCGGCGAGCCAGTACGCCGCGACGTCGAGATCCGGCTGCGGGTCCCGGCCCGTGTGCAACCGCCACACGGCGGACAGCGCGGCGAGGTGCACGGTGCGCGAGGCGACGTAGACGTCGGCGATCTGCTGGGCGACCGCCTGGAAGGTGGCCAGCGGACGGCCGAACTGGTGCCGCTGCGCGACGTGCCGCGTGGTGAGGTCGAGTGCCCCGGCGAGCGCGCCGTCGCCGAGCGCGAGCATGCCCGCCATCGCGTACCGGCGGAGGACTTCGAGCGCGTCGGCGCCGCCGAGCTGGTCGGCCTCGTCCACCACGACGCCGTCCAGCCGCAGGGTCGTCCCGGCGACCGTGACGCCTTCGGCGCGCGGGTCGACGAGGAACACCCCGGTCCCGGCGGGCACGAGCACCCGCGTGGCGGCGGCCGCGAACGGCACGTTCGTCTTGACCCCGGTGAGCCGCCACCGGCCGCTCTCGGCAACAGCGCGAGTCTCCGGCTGGGCCGTGAGCGGGGCCGACGGTTCGTGTGGGGCCGCCGTGACCAGCGCATCCCCGCTCGCGATCTCCGGCAGCAGCCAGGCCCGCTGTTCGGGGGTGCCGAGCGCCGCCAGCGGCAGCAGGCCGAACGCCAATGTCAGCGACGGCACCGGCGCGGCGGCGCGGCCGAGCTCGGTGAGCAGCACCGCGACCTCGGCCAGGCCCAGTCCGTCCCCGCCGAGTTCGGTGGGCACCGCGAGGTTCAGCAGCCCGGCCTTGGCCAGCGCGTGCCACACCTGCTCGTCGTAGCCACCGGGCCCCGGCGGGCGGCCGAAGTCGATCTCACGCGCGAGGACGTCGGCGGCCAGGCCGGCGATCTCCCGCTGGGCCTCGTCGAGGGTGAAGTCCACGCCGGCTCCTCAGGCTGAGACTGAAACCTGTTCTAGTCTTAGCCGAGGAGTGCGGCTCAGGCAAGACCGCGAGCGGCCTCCAGCAGATCTTTCATCTCCTCCGGCAGCGCGTCGGCCAGTGACCACAACTCTGGAACGAGTTCTCGTGCGCCCAGCAGGCCCACATCCACCCTGCCCGCGTTGGACAACACGGTGATGTTCAGCCCGGCGCCGTGGAACACCGGCCCCAGTGGGTAGAAACCGGTGATCTTGGCGCCGAGCAGGTACAGCGGGGTGGGCGGGCCCGGCACGTTCGAGACGACCAGGTTGTGCACCACGGGGTGCTTCTCCGCGAGCCGCAGCGCCGAATAGGCCCGCACCGCCATCCCGAACAACCGCGGCGCGGCGAACTGCGCCCAGTCCTGCAGCATCTCCGGCTTGATGCTGAAGTGGTGCTCCTTCGCGACCCGGTTGCTCTCCGCGATCGCGTAGATGCGCGCGGCGGGGTCGGCCAGCTGCGTGGGCAGCTGCGCGAAGAACGCCGAGACCTGGTTGCTGCCCGTGCTCTCCTCCACGCGGTCCTGCACCGACACCGGCACCGTCGCGACCAGCGGCTCGTCCGGCAGCTCGCCGCGCGCCTCCAGGTACCGGCGCAGCGCCCCGGCGCACAGCGCCAGCACGACGTCGTTCACCGTCACCCCGAAGGCGTTCTTCACGGACTTGATCTCGTCGAGCTCCAGGCTCGTGTACGCGACCGTGCGCAGGCCCGTGATCGTGCGGTTGAAGGACGTGCGGGGCGCGGTGAACGGCACCGGCATCCCGGTGCGCTTGAGCGCGCGGCCGATCCAGCGCGGCGCCATCTCCAGCAGGTCGGGCAGCAGCTTCGCGACCTCGACGGGACGGCGGGCCAGCGACACGAGGCTCGAGCGCAGCAGGTCGAGGTGGCCCGGCGGCTCGTGGTTGTCCTCCCGCTCCGGCAGCGGCAGCAGCGAATCGGGCTCCAGCCCGCACAGGTACGCGATCAGGTTCGCCCCGCTGACGCCGTCGACGGTGGCGTGGTGCATCTTCAGCAGCACCGCGACGCCGTCGCCGGGGAGCCCCTCGATGACGTACATCTCCCACAGCGGGCGATCGCGGTCCAGCGGCTGCGAGGCGAAGTGCGCGCACAGTTCCGCCAGCGTCTCCCGGTCGCCCGGGGAGGGCACGGCGACCCGGTGGAGGTGGGAGTCGACGTCGAACCCCTCGTCCTCCACCCACACCGGGTGCAGGAAGTTCAGCGGCGAATTGTGCAGTTTCCGGCGGAATTCCGGAATGGCGGCGACCCGTTCGGCCAGCTTCTCGCGGAACGCGGAGAAGCGATATCCGCCGGGCATCGTCGAACCGTCGAGCGTGAGCAGGCCGCAGATGTGCAGGACCTGCGAAGGTGTTTCCAGGTACAGAAAACTGGCGTCCAGGCCACTGAGCGGTTGCACCCTGCTCATCCTAGGCGGAAAGCCTAAGATCAGCTTTATGCGACCGCGTTTCCTCACCCGGCGGGCGATACAGCTCGCCCTCACCGCGAACGCACTGCGCCCCCTGCCGGGTGAACGGGCCGCGATCCCCGCGTTCTTCGCCGGCTGGCTCACGAACGAACTGGCCCCGCACCTGCTCGCGCTCACCGCCGCCGACACCGCGGCCCACCTCGCGCGGCACGGGCTGCGCACGCGCTCCGACCGCGCCGGGCTGGCCCTGTCGATGGCGTCGATGGCCGGGCTCGGCGCGTTGATCGCCGACGCGCAGCGAGCCCGTGGCGAGGTGGAGCACGCGCTCGCCGAGGCGCTGGGCGAGCAGTACCTGGAGGACCTGCGCCGCCCGCCGGACCCGAAGGACCTGGCGACGCCGTGGGGGCAGCTCGTGATGCCGTTCCGGATGCGCAACCCGGAAGTCCGGCGAGATCGGGATGTGGCGTACGCGCCCGGCGGCAAGCGGTTCCTGCTCGACATCTACCGGCCGCGCGAGACCGTCGAGGGCAGGCCGGTGCTGCTGCAGATCCACGGCGGCGCGTGGATGGTCGACAGCAAGGACCACCAGGGCATCCCGCTGATGCAGCACATGGCCCAGCGCGGCTGGATCGGCGTCGCGGTCAACTACCCGCTCTCGCCCAAGGCCCACTGGCCGGACCACATCGTCGCGATCAAGCGGGCGGTGGCGTGGATCCGCGAGCACATCGACGGCTACGGCGGCGACCCGGCGTTCCTCGCCGCCACCGGCGGGTCCGCGGGCGGGCACCTCGCGGCGTTGCTGGCGCTGACCCCGAACGACCCGAAGCTGCAGCCCGGGTTCGAGGACGAAGACACGACGATCCAGGCCTGCGTCCCGCACTACGGCGTCTACGACTTCGCCGCGACGAGCGGTGCGAAGGCCAGCGAGTACCGGCTCAAGACGCTGCTGGCCCGGTTCGTCGTCGGCAAGGACCCGGTCCGGTTCCACGAGGACTACGTCGCCGCCTCTCCGCTGGACCGGATCAACGACAAGGCGCCACCGTTCTTCGTCATCCACGGCGAGCGCGACACGATGGTCCCGGTGGCCGAAGCCCGCGAGTTCGTGCGGCGGTTGCGCGCGGTGTCGCCGAATCCGGTCGCCTACGCGGAGATTTCGGGCGCACAGCACGCTTTCGACATCTTCCCGTCCATCCGCAGCGCGCACGTCGTCCGCGGGGTGGAGCGCTTCCTGGAGTGGGCCTACCTGCGCTCGCTCGCCGGGTAGTCCGTCATCGCGTCCAGCGGAGCGCGGGAGCCGGGGGCGACGGGCAGCCAGCCCTGAGGACCGCGGCGGAACCGGTACCACAGACCGTCCTGGCCCAGCCGGAGCTGGACGTCGGCGCGGGTGAGGCGGTTGCGCCAGACCTTCGTCTCGCCCGGCAGGTCGGCGTCGTCGAGTTCGGCCTTGGCCGCCAGCAGCGCACCGCGTGGTGGCTGCCAGGATTCGCGCAGGACGGCCAGCCCGCCCCGGCCCGCCGCCTGCCAAGCGGTCGCCCAGCGGCGGAGTTCTCCGGCCGGCAGCCCCGCGGCCCTGGCCAGGCTGATCACGTCGCCGTGCACGGCCCGGCGGGCCAGGTCCTCCTCCGCCGTCAGCTCCAGCGGCCCACCCCGCAGCAGGTCGCGCGCCCGCGCCGCCGCGTCCGCCGCCAGCCCGGCCAGGACGTCGGGCCGCAACGAGACGCCGGGCGGCGGGAGGTCCAGCGTCACCGGCTGCCCGGGCTCCGCCGGCGGCGCCGGGAGCCGGGGCAACGGCGCGACCGCACGCGCGAAGGCGTCCTCGGGCGATAACCCCGGCTCGACCCGTTCCTCGACCACCGTGGTGCGCGCCCGCCGGGCCCGCAGCTCCGATAGCACCGCCTCACGACCCCTGCCCCGCAACAGGAACAACACGAACGGATCCGCGTCGACCTCGTCGGCCACCAGGTAACACACCGCTGCCGAGTGCTTGCACGGATCGGCGGTGTCCGGGCACGAGCACCGCGGCTTCAGATCGCCCGGCCCCGGCAGCAGGTCCACCCCGGCCTCGCGCGCGTCCTCGGCCAGCTCCGGCGGGAGTTCGCCGTCGAGCAGGGCGGCGGCGTGCCCCGCGCGGCGCCCGATGATGTCCAGCAGCGCGGACCACTGCTCGTCACCGAAGACCGCCGTGCGGATCTTCACGCGGTACGGCACGGAACGGCTGCCCTGCACGAACGCCCGCACCTCGCCCGACGTCACGTCCAGCGCGCTGACCCGGCCCTTCCTCGCGTACGTGCGCCCGCGCGGCAGCCGGTTCGGGTCCAGCTCCGCGCGCCCCTCCAGCGCCTCCACCCACGCCCGGCCCCACCACGTGCCGCCGAAGGTGCGGCGCGGGGTCACGGCTGCTCACCCAGGCGCACGAGCTCGGCCAGCTGCTCGTCGGACAGCTCGGTGAGCCAGTCCTCCCCCGCGCCGACGACGGCCTCGGTCAGCCCGCGCTTGGACTCCAGCACCGCCGCGATGCGGTCCTCCAGCGTGCCCTCCGCGATCAGCCGGTGCACCTGCACGGGCCGGTCCTGCCCGATCCGGTACGCGCGGTCGGTCGCCTGGTCCTCGACCGCCGGGTTCCACCAGCGGTCGTAGTGGATCACGTGGGTCGCGCGGGTCAGGTTGAGGCCGACGCCGCCCGCCTTGAGCGACAGCACGAACACCGGGATGTCACCGCCCTGGAACCGCGCCACCAGCTCCTCACGCCGGTTCGCCGACGTCGCGCCCGACAGCATCTCCGCGGGCAGCCCGCGTTCGGCCAGCCGCGCCACGAGCAGCTTGCCCAGCTGCACGTACTGGCTGAACACCAGCACGCTCTCGCCCTCGTCGAGTATCACGTCGAGCAGTTCCTCGAACGCGGTCAGCTTGCCCGACCGGCCCGCGAGCGGCCCGCTCTGCTTGAGGTACTGCGCGGGGTGGTTGCAGATCTGCTTGAGCTCGGTGAGCAGCTTGAGCACCTGCCCGCGCCGCTGCACGCCCTGCGACTCGCGGATGATCGCCAGGTTCTCCCGCACGACGGCCTCGTACAGCGTGGCCTGCTCGGTGGTCAGCGGCACGAACCGGTCGGTCTCCGTCTTGCGCGGCAGCTCCGGGGCGATCTCGGGGTCGCTCTTGCGGCGCCGCAACAGGAACGGGCGCACGGTGGCGGCCAGCCGCTCGGTGCGCTCGCGGTCCCGGTCGCGCTCCACCGGCCGTGCGACGGTGCGGCGGAAGTGGTCCAGCGAGCCGAGCAGCCCCGGTGTCGTCCAGTCCAAAATGGACCACAGCTCGGTGAGCCGGTTCTCCATCGGGGTGCCGGTGAGCGCGACGCGCGCGGCGGCGGGCACGCGGCGCAGCTCCTTGGCCGTGCGGGACAACGGGTTCTTCACGTGCTGCGCCTCGTCGGCGGCCAGCAGCCCCCAGCCCACCTCCGCCAGCGCCTCGCGGTCGCGGCGCAGCACCCCGTACGTTGCGAGCACCACCTCGTCGGGCGCGACCTCGTCGAGGTGCCGCCTGCCGCCGTGGAACCGCCGCACCGGCACCGAAGGCGCGAACTTCGCGAACTCGCGCTCCCAGTTGCCCAGCAGCGACGTCGGGCACAGCACGAGCGTCGGCCCCGCGCCGAGCGCACGCCGGTGCAGGTGCAGCGCGATGAGCTGGATCGTCTTGCCGAGCCCCATGTCGTCGGCGAGGACGCCGCCCAGCCCCAGCTCCGTCATGCGCGCGAGCCACGCGATCCCGGCGCGCTGGTAGGGCCGCAACGTCGCCTGCAGGTCGGACGGCACTTCCACCTGCGCGGACGGCACCTCGCGGATGCGGTCGAGCAGGCCGGACAACGCGGGCGGCGGCGCGAAATCCAGCTCCTCGCCGTCGACCTCCAGCGCCCCGGTCAGCGCCGCGGCCAGTGCCTCGGCGGCGGTCAGCTCGCGGCCACCGCGGCGCAGCTTCGCGAGCATGCCCCTGTCGACCCGCACCCACTGGCCACGCAGCCGGATCATCGGCCGCTTGGCCTCGGCGAGCGCGGTGATCTCGGCCTCGGTCAGCGTCTCGCCGCCGAGGCTGAGCTGCCACCGGAACTTCAGCAGGTCGGTCATGCGGAACGCGGCGTTCGCCTCGCTCCCCGGCGCCGGAGTGGCGCTCGCCTGCACCCGCACGCCCTCGCTGAACATCCCGCGTGGCCACAGCACCTCCACGCCCGCGGCGCCGAGCGCGGAACTGCCCGTGTCGAGCAGCTCCACCAGCTCGTCGTCGGTGAGCAGGACCTCGGCAGGCGTGGCGGCTTCAAGCGCGCGACCCAGCGGGGGCCACACCCGCGCCCCGCGCCGCAACGCCAGCAGCAGCTGAGCCTCGACCTGGTCGCCGAGGCGGGCGAGCACCGCGTCCGGCGCGTCCCACAGCGTGGCGGCGTCGACCACCAGGCTCGGGTCGAGCGCGCTGCGCAACGCGAGCACCGCCGCGAACGTGTACTGCTCGGGCTCCTCCTCCCGGATTTCGACGCGCAGCTGGAGCTGGGCGCCGGTGGGCTGCTGCGCGGCGAGCCACTCCGCGTCCGCGGCGTCGAGCAACGTCGGCTGCGGCGAGGCGAAGGCCGGTCCGCCCGCGACGACGCTCGCGGCGGGTGACCGGACCAGCACGTCGGCCGTCGCGTCCCACAGCGCGCGCACCAGCGTCTCGGGCGAGTGCAGCCGGACGCGTTTGAGCCCGGACAACGGCAACGCGTGCGCCTCGGGCGGCAACGCCGCCGCGAGGTCACGCAGCAACGCCTCATCGGCGCCGTCGAGCGGCCCCACGCGCCACGTGTCGACGCCGCCGGAGGTGACCGCGGGCAGCAGCCGACCGCGCGCGACGAGGGTGAGCGCGGCGTGCACGGCGGCCGACCAGGCGGCCACCGCCGGGGAGGCGGGCTCGCGCACGGACAGCAGCAACGGCAGCGCTTCGGCGAGCGGCAGCACGTGCGCGTCCACTGTGGTCCGCCGGAACGCCTTGCCCTGCGGCAGCACGAGCTCCACCGGCGTGGGACCCGCGCCGTCGCCCCACAGCGCGAGCACGCCGTCACGCGGCGGGTCCGAGGGCACGAAGATCGCGTGCGTGTCCGGGGTGAGCTCCACGGTCCCACGATAGGCGGGACCACCGACAGCTCAGCGCGGCAGACCGAGCAGCCGTTCCGCCGCCAGCGTCAGCAGCACCTGCTCCGTCCCGCCCGCGATGCTCAGGCACCGGGTGAGCAGGAACTCGTGCTGCGCGGCCCCGTCCACCACCCCGGCGGGCCCCCGCAGGTCCAGCGCCGCTTCGGCCACCGCCTGCCGGTGCCGCACGCCGATCAGCTTCCGCACGCTCGACTCCGCGCCGGGGTCCTGGCCCGCCAGCCGCCGCAAGGTCGCCCTGAGGTCGAGCAGCGAGCACGCCGTCCCCTCGGTCACCAGCGCGCCCAGCCGCTCGCTGGGCCCGGCCGCGGCGGACAGCAGCTCCTCGACGGCCTCGCCGACCGACGACCCGCCGCCCATCGCGACCCGCTCGTTCGCCAGCGTCGTGCGCGCCAAGCGCCAGCCGCCGTGCACCTCGCCGACGACATCGCGGTCGGGCACGAACACGTCGTCGAGGAACACCTCGTTGAACACGGCGTCCCCGGTGATCTCCCGCAGCGGCCGGATGTCGATGCCGGGAGACGTCATGTCGACGAGGAAGTACGTGATGCCGCGGTGCTTGGGGGCGTCGGGATCGGTGCGGGCCAGGCAGATCGCCCAGTCCGCCTCCCGCGCCAGCGAGGTCCAGATCTTCTGGCCCGACAGCCGCCAGCCACCGTCCACTTTGGTCGCTTTCGTCCGGAGCGAGGCGAGGTCCGAACCCGCTTCCGGCTCGGAGAACAGCTGGCACCACGTGATTTCGCCCCGCAGCGTGGGACCGGCGAACCGCTCCTGTTGTTCGGCCGTGCCGTGTTCGAGGATCGTCGGCACCGCCCACGCGCCGATCACCAGGTCCGGCCGCCGGACTCCCGCCCGGCGCAGCTCCGCGTCGATCACCAGCTGCTGCTCGGGACCGGCGTCGAGCCCATAGGGTCGTGGCCAGTGCGGCACGAGGTACCCGGTCTCGGCCAGCCGCACCCGCCGCTGGTCCTCGGGCAACGCGGCGATCGCGGCGATTTCCTTGCGCACCACGGGATCCTCCGCGACCGCCACCCCGAGCTGCCGCCGCTGCCCGGACAACGCGAGCTCCGCCGCGCGCCGCCGCCACCGCCCGGAACCGCCGAGCAGCTGCCGCAGGGTCACCGCCCGCCGCAGGTAGCGGTGCGCGTCGTGCTCCCACGTGAACCCGATGCCGCCCAGCACCTGGATGCAGTCCTTCGCGTTGTCCACGGCCGCGTCCAGCGCTCCCGCCGCCGCGACCGCCGACGCCAGCGGGTGCGCCCCACCCGCCTCCGCCGCGTCCCAGGCCAGAGCGGCCGCGACCTCGGCGCGGCACAGCATCTCCGCGCACAGGTGCTTGACGGCCTGGAACGAACCGATGGGCCTGCCGAACTGCTCGCGGACCTTCGCGTACTCGCTCGCGGTGCGCACGCACCAGTCCGCCACACCGGCCGCCTCGGCGGCGGCCAGCGTCGCGGCGAGTTCGGCGACCGGTTCGTCCAGCAAGGCGCTCTGCGGGATCTCCTCGTCCAGCACGAGAAAGCCGACTTCACGGGACAGGTCCAGACCATCGGCGTGCTCGACCGGACGCGGCGGCAGCACGAACCACACCGTCTCCCCGGCGCGATCGGCCGCCAGCAGCGAATACGCCCCGGGATCCGCGTCGAGCACCGGATCCGTCCGGCCGCGCACCCGCAGTTCAGGGGTCATCACCAGGCCGCCGGGTCCGAACGCGACCGCCGCCCGCGCGCTGCCGTCCGCCAGCCGCGGGACCAGTTCCTTCGCCAGCGCCGAATCGGGCCGGCGGGCCAGCACCAGTCCCGCCAGCGCGGTGCCGAACAGCGGCCCCGGCGTCAGTGCGGCGGCCGCCTCCGCGAGGCCGACCGCGAGGTCGGTCACCGTGCCGCCCACGCCGCCCAGCTCCTCCGGCAGCGCGACCGAACACAGCTCCGCCACCGCCCCGCGCCGGACCGACTCCGCCCAGGCCCGCTGCTCCGCCGTCACCCCGATGACCATGGAGCCAACTATAGAACGTGTTTCAGTTTTTCCGAAGGAAGACCGTTAGGTAAGCTGTGCACCGACAGTGGAACAAGTTTCGGAGCAGAGGTCGATGGCCGGTAAGACGAGGGCAACCGCCCAGACCAGGAACGGGCTGGGTGACGAGCTCGGTTCCGCCGCGCAGCGGGACCGCCGCCGGCGCATCATCGACGCCACGCTGGCGCTGGCGTCCAAGGGCGGCTACGACGCGGTCCAGATGCGCGCGGTCGCCGACAAGGCCGACGTCGCGCTGGGCACCCTGTACCGCTACTTCCCGTCCAAGATCCACCTGCTGGTGTCGGGCCTGGCCAGGGAGTTCGAGCGCGCCAAGGACAAGCTGGAGCGCAGCGCCATCCCGGGTGACACGCCCGGCGAGCGGCTGATCTTCGTGCTCAACCGCAACACGCGGATGATGCAGCGCGACCCGCACCTGACCGAGGCCATGGTCCGGGCGTTCATGTTCGCCGACACGACCGCGGCCGCCGAGGTCGAGCAGGTCGGGCGGCTGATGGAGGACATGTTCGCCAAGGCCATGCGCATCGAGGAGCCGACCGAGCACGACCGCGCGGTCTTCCACCTCATCGCCGACGTGTGGATGGCGAACCTGGTCGCGTGGGTCACCCGGCGCGCTTCGGCCGCCGACGTCGCGAACCGGCTGGAGCTGTCGGTGCACCTGCTGCTGGACCGGCCCGCTGCGGGCTGAACACGCGCCGGCGCGTTCGGTGATCTTGGCTGTGTGCGGGCTGTCAATCCGCTGAGCGTCACGTTTGAGTTCGCGGTGAGACGCAACAACCCGATCGGGTGACCGCGTTTCTTGGCATGTGAAACGTGGAACGGTCGCACGGGCCGTGCTCGCAGCGGTCGCGACGGGCGCCGCAGTCATGATCGTGGTCTCGGTGACGCACGACGAGGCCTCGATCTCGGCCGCCAGCACGAGGGTCTCCGCCGCACCGCAACCCCAGTCGCAGCCCCAGCCGACGGAGACCACCACTCCGGCGCTGGCCACGGACTCCGCGCCGGCGCCGCCACCGGCGCTGTCCGCCGCGGACGCCCGGCAGCTCGCCAACCGCGTGCAGGATTCCGTGCGCCGCACCGTGCCCGACGCGAAGGTCGGGCTGGAGGTCTACGACCGCACCGCGGGCCAGGCGGTCACCAGCCTCAACGCCGACACGACGTTCTCCAGCATGTCGGTGGTGAAGCTGCTCATCGCCATCGACGTGCTCGCGCGCAACGACTGGCACGTGCCCGGCCCCGCCATTCAGAACCGCCTCACCAAGATGCTCTCGACCAGCGACGACAGCATCGCCAGCGCGTTCTGGATGAGCGAAGGCGGCACGTCCATCATCACCCGGGACGTGAAGCTGATGGGCCTGACCAGCACCCAGCCGCCCAGCGCGGCAGGCCAGTGGGGAGCCACCAAGGTCACCCCCGAGGACCTGGTCGCGGTGTACCGGTACCTCGAGGACAACGTGCCCGGCGCCGCCCGCGACCTGATCTACGACGCCATGTACCACGCGTCGCGAACGGCCGCGGACGGCACGGACCAGTTCTTCGGCATCCCGGACGGCCTGCCCGGCACGACCTGGGCGATCAAGCAGGGCTGGGGCAGCACCGGCAACACCGCCTACTTCCACACCACGGGCCTGCTCGGGCAGGACTCCCGGTACGTCGTGATCGTGCTGACCTCGGCGCCGCTGGCCTGCTACCGCTCGATGGCCAAGGCCCTCACGGACGGCACGGGCCAGCTCGCCGCGCTGCTCAAGCCTTGAGCTTGGGCAGCACCTCGCGGCCGAAGACCTCGATCCACTCCTTCTGGTTCCGGCCCACGTTGTGCACGTAGATCCGGTTGAACCCGGCGTCGATGTAGCGCTGGAGCGACTGGCGGTGCACGTCGGGATCGGACGAGATGACCATGCGGCCCTCGAAGTCCTCCTCGCGCACCAGCTTCGCCATCTGCGCGAAGTCGAACGGCGAGCGGACGTCGGCCTTCGGGAACTTCATCCCGCCGTTGGGCCACTGGTCCATCGCGTTGGCCAGCGCCTGCTCGTCGGTCTCCGCCCAGGACAGGTGGACCTGCAGCAGCTTCGGCATCGTGTCGGGGTCCTTGCCGGCCTTGCGGGCGCCCTGCGCGAAGTTGTCGAGGATGCCGGCCAGCTTGTCCAGCGAGGCACCGGGCGTGATCAGCCCGTCGGCCAGCTCACCGGTCTTGCGCGAGGTGTACGGGCCCGCCGAGGCGATGTAGACCGGCGGCGGGGTGTCCGGCAGCGTCCACAGGCGCGTGGTGTGCAGCTTGAAGAACTCACCGGAGTGCTTGACGTCCTTGCCGCTGAACAGCTTGCGGATGATCTCCAGCGCCTCGAACATGCGGCGCACGCGCTCGGGCGCCTCGGGCCAGTAGCCGCCGATGATGTGCTCGTTGAGCGCCTCACCGGAACCGATGCCGAGCCACGTGCGGCCCGGGTACGTGGCCTCCAGCGTCGCGGCGGCCTGCGCCACCATCGCCGGGTGCAGCCGGAACGACGGGCACGTCACGCCGGGACCGAGGTCACCGGTCGTGTTCTCGGCGAGCGAGGCCAGCACGCTCCACACGAAGGACGCCTGCCCCTGCTGCGGCACCCACGGCTGGAAGTGGTCCGCGGCCATCTGCCCGGAGAACCCGTGCTGCTCGGACAGCGCGGCCAGCTCGATGGATTCGCGCGGCGAGAACTGCTCCAGCGCCGCGGCGATGCCGATCTGAACGTCACTCACGACCTCATCAACCTTTCTGACGTGCGATAGGGCAACCGTACCGAGCTTCAGCGCAGCGCGGCGAACTCGTCGAGCCTGCGGAGCGTGTCCGCCTCCGGCCCGGGTGGCAGCGACAGCGTGACGCGTTCCGCGCCGGCCTCGGCGTACGCGGCGAACAGCCGCTCGTCGGGCGGCGCCGACGTGGCCGTCACCGGCAGGCCGGTGTCCCGCACCATGGCGAGCTGCGCCGGTACCTGCGCGGGATCGCGCACCGCGTTGGGCAACCAGCCGTCCCCGAGCCGTCGAGCCCGGTCGGCGGCGGCCTCGCTGTTGCCCCCGATGTAGATCATCGGCGGCTGCGCGGGCTTCGGCCACTGCAAGACCCGGTCGAACCGGACGTGCTCACCGGAGTAGCTCGCCTCGTCGTCCTTCCAGAGGACCCGCAGGGCCTCGATCCGCTCGTCGAGCAGCCTGCCCCGCGTGCGCGGGTCGGTGCCGTGGTTGCGCATCTCCTCGCGGTTCCAGCCCACGCCGACGCCGTAGAGCACGCGGCCGCCGGAGATGAGGTGCAGGCTGGCGACGGATTTCGCGGTGTGGATCACGTCACGCTGGACCAGCAGGCTGACCCCCGTGCCCAGGCGCAGCGACTTCGTCACCGCCGCGGCCGCGGCCAGTGCCACGAACGGGTCGAGCGCCCGGAAGTACGGACGCGGCAGCTCACCGCCCGCCGGGTACGGCGTCTCGCGGGAGACCGGGATGTGCGAGTGCTCCGCGAGGAACAACGCGTCGAAACCGCGCTCCTCCACCGCCTTGGCCAGCGCGGCGGGCGGCATGCTCTCGTCGGTGACGAAGGTGCTGATGCCGACCTTCACCGGAGCGCCGCGAACTCGTCGAGCTTCTTCAGCGCCTCGGCCTCGGGCCCCGGCGTCAGGAAGAACGTGACGCGCTCGACGCCGGCTTCGGCGTACTGCTCCAGCTTGCCCTTGTCGGCCGGGGCGCCGAACACGGTGAACGGCACGTCCGGACGGCCGTTGTCGGCCAGCCACGAGCGCACCCGCTTGATCTCCGCGATCTCGGTGTGCGGGCGCGGCAGCCAGGCGTCGCCGTGCTTGAGCAGGCGGTCCAGCGCCTTCGGGCTCTCCCCGCCGACGTAGACGGGCGGGTGCGGCGCCTGCACCGGCTTGGGCCACGCGAAGATCGGGTCGAAGTCGACGAACTTCCCGTGGTACTCGGCCTGCTCCTGCGTCCAGATCGCCTTGAGCGCCTCGATCTGCTCGTTCAGCAGGGCGCCGCGGGTGCGCGGCTCGGTGCCGTGGTTCCGCATCTCCTCGCGGTTCCAGCCCACGCCGACGCCGAAGAGCACGCGGCCGCCGGAGATCAGGTCCAGGCTGGCGACCTCTTTCGCCGTGTGGATCACGTCCCGCTGGATCACCAGCGCGACGCCGGTCGCCAGCAGGAGATCCTCGGTCACCGCCGCCATCGCCGACAGCGCCACGAACGGGTCGAGCGTGCGGCGGTAGTAGTCCGGCAGCTCGCCACCGCCCTCGTACGGGGTCTCCCGGCTCGCCGGGATGTGCGAGTGCTCCGCCAGGAACACGGAGTCGAAACCGCGTTCCTCCAGGGCGCGGGCGAGCGGTGCGGGCTGGATCGTCTCGTCGGTCACGAAGGTGGCGATTCCGTACTTCATACGTCCGCGCAACCCGGCACCGCCGCCGGCTATTCCCCGGGGGGCACCTCCGGGTGCGTTCACGCGCATGCGGAGGTGCCCTTACGGGGCCCGGCCCGGGCGGCAACGCCCTGTTCCTCGCATCGTCGGGCCGGGCCGGTAAGCGGTTGGTCCCGTACGCGTGCTGCTGTTGGTCCTCCGAGGAGCTGGCCTCGATGCCCGGGCCCGCCGACCGTCTCCGAGGACAACCTGCGCCGCACCTTCGGCGAGGGCTGGCGGATCACCCGCCTGGTCCCGGCCCACTACGCGACCACCGTCCCGGGACAGGCCCTGCCCGACGCGCCGGGGAAGCGGCTCGACGGGCAGGGGCGCTTGCCGATGCCGGTCTGGCACCTCACCGCCGTCCGGGCGTGACGCGCTACACGTTCCGGCGGTACTGACCGCCGACCTCGAAGAACGCGTCCGTGATCTGGCCCAGCGTGCACACCCGCGCCGCGTCCATCAGGACCGCGAACACGTTCTCCCCGCTCGTGGCCGCCTCACGCAGCGCCTTCAGCGCCTGCTCGGCCTCCGCGCGGTGCCGCTGCTGGAAGTCCCGCACGCGCTGCAGCTGGGACTGCTTCTCCTCCTCCGTCGCGCGCGCCAGCTCGACCTCGACCTCGTCGTCCTCGGGGTGCGGGTTGCGGAACGTGTTCACCCCGACGATCGGCAGCGAGCCGTCGTGCTTGAGCCGCTCGTACAGCATCGACTCGTCCTGGATGCGGCCGCGCTGGTAGCCCGTCTCCATCGCCCCGAGCACGCCGCCGCGTTCGGAGATCCGGTCGAACTCGGTGAGCACGGCCTCCTCGACCAGGTCGGTCAGCTCGTCGATGATGAACGAGCCCTGCAGCGGGTTCTCGTTCTTCGACAGGCCCCACTCCTTGTTGATGATCATCTGGATGGCCATCGCTCGGCGCACCGAGTTCTCCGTCGGAGTGGTGATCGCCTCGTCATAAGCGTTGGTGTGCAACGAGTTCGCGTTGTCGTACAGCGCGCACAGCGCCTGCAGCGTCGTGCGGATGTCGTTGAAGCTCATCTCCTGCGCGTGCAGCGAGCGGCCGGACGTCTGCACGTGGTACTTGAGCTTCTGCGAGCGCTCGTTCGCGCCGTAGCGCTCCTTCATCGCCGTGGCCCAGATCCGCCGCGCGACGCGGCCCAGGACCGAGTACTCCGCGTCCATGCCGTTGGAGAAGAAGAACGACAGGTTCGGCGCGAAGTCGTCGATGTGCATCCCGCGCGCGAGGTAGGACTCGACGTAGGTGAACCCGTTGGCGAGCGTGAAGGCCAGCTGCGAGATGGGGTTCGCCCCGGCCTCCGCGATGTGGTACCCGGAGATCGACACCGAGTAGAAGTTGCGCACCCCGTGCTCGATGAACCACTCCTGGATGTCGGCCATCATCCGCAGCGAGAACTCGGTGGAGAAGATGCAGGTGTTCTGCCCCTGGTCCTCCTTGAGGATGTCCGCCTGCACCGTGCCGCGCACCTGCCGCAGCGTCCACTCGCGCAGCTCGTCGAACTCCTCGGGCGCCGGCTCGCGGCCGTGCTCGGCGCGGAAGGCGTCCACGCGCTGGTCGATCGCGGTGTTGAGGAAGAACGCGAGGATCGTCGGCGCGGGACCGTTGATGGTCATCGACACCGACGTGTTCGGCGCAGTCAGGTCGAACCCGTCGTAGAGGGCCTTCATGTCCTCCAGCGATGCGATCGACACACCGGAAGTGCCGACCTTGCCGTAGATGTCCGGCCGGGTGTCCGGGTCGTGCCCGTACAGCGTCACCGAGTCGAAGGCGGTGGACAGGCGCTTCGCGGGCGACTCCGCGGACAGGTACTTGAACCGCCGGTTGGTGCGGAACGCGTCACCCTCCCCCGCGAACATGCGCGCCGGGTCCTCGCCCTCGCGCTTGAACGGGAAAACGCCCGCCGTGTAGGGGAAGTAGCCGGGCAGGTGCTCACGGCGCAGGAACGACAGCAGCTCGCCGTTCTCGGTGTAGCGCGGCAACGCGACACGCGGGATCTTGTTGCCGGACAACGTTTCCCGCCACAGCTGGGTGCGCAGTTCCTTGTCGCGCACCTTGAACACCAGCTCCTCGCCGCGGTAGGACTCCGCCAGCTCCCGCCAGTGCTCCAGCAGCCGCCGCGTCTCACCGTCCACACGCGACTCCGCCTCGTCGAGCAGCTCGGAGATCGCGGTGGTGTCCGCGTCCACCTTCTCCAGCGCGGCCTTCGCCGCCGCCAGCTGGTCGCGCTCGCGGACCGCCTCGACCTGCTCCTGCGTGTGCCGGTGGTAGCTGCGGACGGTGTCCGCGATCTCCGCGAGGTACCGCGTGCGCGACGTCGGGATGATCGTGCTGGCACCCGTGGACACCTTGCCCTCGACGCGCGGCAGCGTGCCCGCGGCGACCGGAAGTCCCTTGTCCGCCAGCAGGTCCCGCAGGAACTGGTACAGCGACGTCACACCGTCGTCGTTGAACTTCGCCGCACTGGTCCCGAAAACCGGCATGTCCTCGGGCGAGGCACCGAACTCCTCGCGGTTGCGCACCAGCTGGCGCGCCACGTCCCGGCGCGCGTCCTCCGCACCACGGCGCTCGAACTTGTTGATCGCCACCGCGTCGGCGAAGTCGAGCATGTCGATCTTCTCCAGCTGCGAGGCCGCGCCGAACTCCGGCGTCATCACGTACAGCGAGTGGTCGACGTGGTCGACGATCCCCGCGTCACCCTGGCCGATACCCGGCGTCTCCACGATCACCAGGTCGTACCCGGCGGCCTTGCACGCCAGGATCGCGTCGTCGAGCCCCTCCGGGATCTCACCGCTCGTGGTGCGCGTGGCCAGGGACCGGAAGTACACCGACGACCCGAGCGAGTTCATCCGGATCCGGTCGCCCAGCAGCGCCCCGCCGCCCCGGCGGCGCGTCGGGTCGATCGCCAGCACCGCGATGCGCAGCTTGTCCTGCTGGTCCAGCCGGAACCGCCGCACCAGCTCGTCGGTCAGCGAGGACTTGCCCGAGCCACCGGTACCGGTGATACCCAGCACCGGCACGCTCCTGTTCGTGGCCGCCTCGGCGATCCGGGCCCGCCAGTCCTCGTCCAGCACCCCCGCCTGCAGCCGCGTGATCACGCGCGCGAGCGTGGGCACGTCACCGGCGAGGAGGTCCTCCGGCGAACCGGCCTGCCGTGCCGCGAGGTCGAAGTCGCACTCGCGGATCATCAGGTTGATCATCCCGGGCAGCCCGAGTTCCAGGCCGTCGTCCGGGGAGAAGATGCGGGCCACCCCGCGCGAGTGCAGCAGCTCGATCTCGTCGTGCACGATCACGCCGCCCCCGCCGCCGTACACGCGGACGTGGCCGGCGCCGCGCTCGCGCAGCAGCTCCACGAGGTAGGAGAAGTACTCGACGTGACCGCCCTGGTAGGCGCTGATCGCCACGCCCTGGGCGTCCTCGTCGATCGCGGCCGTCACGACCTCGTCGACCGACCGGTTGTGCCCGAGGTGCACGACCTCGGCGCCCTGCGCCTGCAGGATGCGGCGCATGATGTTGATCGAGGCGTCGTGCCCGTCGAACAGGCTCGACGCCGTCACGAACCGAACCGGGTGCACAGCTTCGTACAGGGACGCGCTCATGTCCCCAAAATACTCGGACTTCCTACTGTTTTACACCCGAACTTCAGCGTGACGTGGGCCACTGGGGTTTTCCGGGCACGCGACAGGCCGGGCGCGCTCCGCACCCGGTGCCCGTTGCCGCGTCAGCGGGCGTTGGCCGCCCGCAGCGAGATCCACTGCCGCATCGCGTACTCGACCAGCGTGATCAGCGTCTGCTTGGTCGACTCCCGGTCCCGCGCGTCGCAGCGGACGATCGGGATGCCCGGGTCGATGGCCAGCGCCTCACGAACGTCGTTCAGGTCGTGGTGCAGCACGCCGTCGAACGTGTTGACGCCGATGATGTACGGCAGCCTGCGGTCCTCGAAGAAGTCGACCGGCGCGAAGGAGTCCGCGAGCCGGCGCGTGTCCGCGAGCACGACGGCACCGATCGCCCCGCGCACGAGGTCGTCCCACATGAACCAGAACCGCTGCTGACCCGGGGTACCGAACAGGTACAGGATCAGGTCCTCGTCCAGCGACACCCTGCCGAAGTCCATCGCCACGGTGGTGGTGGCCTTGTTCGGGGTGTTGTCGAGGTTGTCGATGCCGCGGCTGGCGTCGGTCATCATCGCCTCGGTGGTGAGAGGCACGATCTCCGACACCGACCCGACGAAGGTGGTCTTGCCGGCGCCGAAGCCACCGGCCACCACGATCTTGGCCGAGGTCATGGTCTGCGGCGCGGCCGGCCGCGGTGCTTTAAAGCCGACGGAGTCCACTCAACACCCTTTCCATCAACATGAGATGCGCCTCGGCGTTGTCACTGCCGGACACGGTCTTGTGCACGGTGATCAGACCGGCGTCGGCCGTGTCGCTGATGAGCACCCTGGCCACGCCGACCGGAACCCGCAGCAGTGCCGCGATTTCCGCGACCGAACGTGGCTTCCGGCATTCTTCCACTATCTGACGGTGCTCGTACTGCATCACCAGCCCCGCGTCGAGGCGGGCGGCGACACCGTCCTTCACCGAGACCAGCGTCTCCAGTTCCAGCGCGTAGCTGGCCTTCGTCCGTCCGCCGGTGAGAGCGTACGGGCGCACCGCGGCGGTCTCCTCGTCGAGGGGCGCCGGCTCGGGCCGCTCGGGCAGCGCCGGGCCGCTGTTGGCCACCGCGGGCTCGAAGAAGCCGGTGCCGAAGTTCGTGCCCCGCGCCGGTTCGAAGTACCCCGACCCCTGGTTCGGTTCGAAGTACCCCGACCCCTGTTGCGGCGGCTCGAAGTAGCCCGAGCCCTGCTGGGCGGGCGGCGCCGCCGGGGGCTGCAGCACCGGGGGTTCGTACCCCGGTGGCCTGCCGGGCGGTGCCGGCGCGGGCGACGGCACCGGTGCCGGACCGGGCGCCGGCTCGTCCTGCGACGCGGCCGGCGCCTCGGCCTCCTCGGTCTCCTTGGCCTTCTTCCGCTTCCGGCGGGCACGGCCGGAATCCAAGGTGAAGCCGTTGAGGACGTCCGCGAACGTCGCGTCTTCGTCCTCCGCGGGAGGGGTCATCGCGGCATCATCCCACCGGTTCGCCGATCAGGGGACCCCCGGAACCCTGCAGCTGCGCGCGCAGTTCCGGGGTGAGGATCTGGCCGACGCGGTCGACCAGCATCGTCATCTCGTAGGCCACCTGCCCGATGTCGCAGTTGGGCGCGGCCAGCACGGCCAGGCACGAGCCGTCGCTGATGGACATCAGCACCATGATGCCCAGCTCCATCTCCACCACGGTCTCGTTGACCGCACCGGCCTCGAAGCAGCGCGCCGCCCCCTGCGTGAGGCTGACGAGACCGGAGGCAACCGCGGCGAGCTGGTCGGCACGGTCGAGGGGCAAGCGGTTCGACGCGGTCAGCAGCAGCCCGTCGGCCGACACGACCACCGCGTGCGCGACACCGGGGACGCGCTCGGCGAAGTCGTTGACCAGCCATCCGAACTGGTTCTGTTGTGGCTGCGGCGAGGTCATTCACCCTCCATCGTTTCGTGATCAGACTCGGCCGGCTGACCCGTGCGGTGCCGTCCACGCCGGACACCTTGCTGGAAACTGTTCAGCCTGCCGCGCACATCCTGCGGGTCGCGCTGGGTTCGGGGGCCTAGCCCGCCCGTGGAAGACGCACTGCCCGGCATGAGTTGTTCACCACGACGGCGGCGCGGCAGTCCCGCCGCCGTGTAGCTCGCAGGAGCCGTCTGCGACAGCGCCTGCACCGCCTGCCAGCTCTCGTCCGCCGCGAAGGACCACGCGGACTCCCCGGCACCGGGGAGGGGCTCGGCTTCGTCCTGCCGCCGGGGCAGCGGAGGCTGGCCCTCCTCGCCGAACTGCGGCTTGCGCCACAGGAAGGCACCCGAGGTCTCGGCAGGGTCCTCCGGCGGTTCGAGCCGCCGGGGCGGCTCGACGCCGGGGCGGCGCTGGGGGAGCTGGTCGGCGTCGGTCCCGGCCTGCGCGGCCGCCGGCTGGCGGCGGGGCAGGGAGCCGTCACTGCCCGGCCCGCGCTGCGGGAGGCCGGAGTCGCCCGGCTGGGGCTGCGCGAGGCCGTTATCGCCGCCACGCTGGCGCTGCGGAAGGCCGGAGTCGCCTGGCTGGGGCTGCACGAGGCCGTTCTCGCCGCCGCGCCCGCGCTGCGGAAGACCGGTGTCACCGCCCGGCTGGCGGCCGGCGTCCGTACCCGGCTGGCGCTGCGCGAGACCGTTCTCACCGCCGCGCTGGCGCTGCGGGAGGCCGGTGTCACCGCCCGGCTGGCGCTGCGGGAAACCGGGAGCGACGCCCGGCTGGGGCTGCGCGAGACCGGAGTCGGCGGCGGGCCGGCGCTCCGCGGCACCGGGGTCGGTGTCGGCGGGCCGGCGCCGCTGGTCGAGGCCGTTCTCCCCGCCACGCTGACGCGAGAAAACGCTTTCACCACGCTGCCGGCGCGGGAGCGAGCCGTCCTCGCCCGGCTGGCCGCCGAAGAGGCTGCTGCCACCCCCGGTCTGCGGGGGCTGACTCCGCAGCTCCCCGCCGGGCTGCCGACGCGGCAGGCCACTGTCCGTCGTCGGCTGCCGCTGCGGCAGACCGCCCTCGGCACCCTGCTGCCGCTGCGGCAAGCCACCCTCGGCGCCCTGGCGTTCGGCTTCGGCGCCCTCGTGCGGGGCCGCGCCGGGCTGCCGCCGCGGGAGGCCGCCTTCCGCGCCCTGCTGACGCTCGGCGCCCGGCTGCCGCCGCGGCAAGCCGCTCTCCTGCTGCTCGGACGCACCGCTCTCGGCGCCGGCCTGCCGCAAGGACGCATCCCCACCCGGACGGCGCTGCGGCAGCTCGCCCTCCGGGGAAGCGCTTTCTGCACGGCGCTGCCGCTGCGGCAGCCCACCTTCGGCCGCGCCTTCGCCGCCCTGACGGCGCTGGGGCAGCGCATCCGCTTCGGCGGCGGCCGCCTGGTCGGCGTCCGGCCACGCCTGGCCACCGTGCTCGACCTGCGGCCGGCGCTGCAACCCCGTGGCCCCGGCGGACGGCGCCGCCGACTGCGCGTCACCGGTCTCGGCAGGTTGCTCGCGGGCCGCGTGCCGGGCCCGGCTGATGCCCTGCTGGAAGCTGCTCAGGCGACCACGGATGTCCGCGGGGTCGCGGGTCGGAAGTGCGGGCGCCTCCGGGGAAGCGCTTTCCGGCGACCGCGGCGCGGCCGTGCCCGGCGCCACGCTGCCCGGCATGAGCTGCTCGCCGCGGCGGCGCTTCGGCAGGCCCGACTCGGTGAAGCTCGTGGGCTCGGCCTGGGCCGCGGCCTGCACCGCGCGGAAGTTCTCGTCGACCGCGAAGTCCCAGCCGGTGTTCGCCTTGGTTTCCTCGGCCGCTTCGGACTTCCCGGACTCGGCGGCCTTCTCGGCCGGCTTCGGCGCGGGCTTGTCGCTGCGGAACCACGCCGACAGCGTCTCGTCGAAGATCGGGGTCGTCTCACGCGGGGTGGGCGGCGGGGGCGGCGGCGCGGGTTCGGCCGCGGCCGCGCTCCACCACTCCGTCAGCGCGCCGGAACTCGTGTTCGCCTCGAACAGCGCCTTGCCCGCGGGCAGCGCGCCACCCGGCAGGTCGGCCGGGGACGACGGCGCCTCGGGCAGGTCCTGCTCGTCCGCCGGGATCGGGTTGAACAACGCCGTCCCCGACACCTCGAGGTCCGACGGCGGGCGCGGCGGCAGCATGCCCGTGTGCCCGTTCTGGCTCCACGGCCCCGGCACGGCGGCACCGTCGCCGAGGGTGCCCGACGTCCCCGCCAGGCTGGTCAGCGCACCCGCGCGGCCCGTGCCGTTGACGGTGCGGCGCCGCGCCAGCGCCGGGTCCTGCGGCTGCGGGAGCGGCGCGGGGGGCTCGGCCTGCGGCAGGCCCATCACCAGCTCCGCCGGCACGGTCACGGTCGCCCGCACGCCGACGATGTCCTTGCCACCGTGCAGGGCGACGCCGATGCGGTGCCGCCCCGCGAGGCGGCCGACCACGAACAGGCCCATCCGGCGCGAGGTCGCGAGGTCGACGGTCGCGGCCTCGGTCAGCCGGGCGTTCGCCTCGGCGACCTCGGCCTCGTTCATGCCGATGCCCTTGTCCATGATGTCGACGACCACGGCACCGTTGTCCGCGACCCGCGTCGACACCGTCACCTGCGTCTCGGGCGCCGAGAACGCCGTCGCGTTGTCCAGCAGCTCCGCGATCAGGCGCATCAGGTCGCTGGCCGCGTACCCGACGATCCGGCCCTCGGGCGGCGGCTGCACCACGACGCGCTGGTACTGCTCGATCTCCGACACGGCGGCGCGCAGCACGTCGGCGATCAAGATCGGCTGCCCGGAGCGGCGGCCCGGCTCGGCGCCGGAAAGCACCATCAGGTTCTCGTTGTTGCGCCGCATGCGGGTGGCGAGGTGGTCGAGCTGGAACAGGGTCGCCAGCTGGTCGGCGTCCTCCTCGTCCCGCTCCAGCCGCTCGATCAGCTGCAGCTGCCGCTGCACGAGGCTCTGGCTGCGGCGCGAGAGGTTGACGAACACGCTCGAGTAGCCGGTCCGCATCGCGGCCTGCTCGATCGCCAGGCGCAGCGCCTGGCTGTGCACCGCGTCGAACGCCTTGGCCACCTGGCCGATCTCGTCGCCGGTGCCGACCTCGACGGGCGTGACCTCGGCGCTCTGCTCGCGCCCCTCCTGGATGTTCTGCACGGCGGCGGGCAGCTGCCGGTCGGCGACGTCCAGCGCGCTGCGGCGCAGCAGCCGCAGCGAGCGCAGCAGCTGGCGGGTGATGAGGAAGACGACCGCGGCGGTGACGACGAGCGCGGCGAACAGCAGCACGGCGAGCAGGCCCGCGTCGGTGCCGGAGCTGTCCACCAGGTCGGCGGAGGTGGTCGCGACCTGGTCGCCGAGGCGGCCGCTGACCGCGCGCAGCGAGTCGACGACCGCGGTGGAGACCGCCGTCCACTGCTCACCCGAGATCGCTTCGAGCGCGTCGCCCACGGTGACGCCCTGCGCGGCGAGCACGGTGCTCACGAGCCTGCTGCGGGTGTCGAAGTCCTGCCCGGTGACGGTGCGGTCGAAGTCCTGCCCCTGCGCACCGGTCGCGGCGGCGCGGAAGTCCTCGAGCCGGTCGGCGAGGCGCACCTCCGCGGTGCGGAGCTGGTTCAGCTGGGTCGGGGTGAGGCTGCTGCGCGCGATGCCGTAGGTCACGAGCACCTGGGAGGTCGAGACCTCTTCCTTGGCGACCTGGAGGTCGTGCAGCGCGTTGGCGGTGCCGCTGATCGACGGGTCACCCATCCCGGCGACGAGCGAGGTGTCGAGCCCCAGCAGCGCGGTGGTCATCGCGGAGTACGCGTCGAGCGCCTGCACGGAGTCGAGCTGCCCCGCGGCGACCTGCTGGCGGACCTCGCCGAGCCGGGCCAGCGCGTTGTTGCTCGCGGTGCCGGGCGCCGCCACCGCGTTGTCCACCTGCGTCACCCGTGCGGTGTCGGTGGCCAGCGGCTTGAGCGCGGTGTCGGTCGCGGCGCGGGCCGCGTCGAGTTCGGGGGAGCTGCCGACCGTGCCCTGCGTGAGCAGCGCCGCGGTGCGGGTGCGCTCCTGCTGCAGCGCGTCGACGAGGGCGCGCACGTCGGTGCTGAGCACGACGAGCCGGTCGATCCGCTCGAAGTCGGTGGACCGCTGCACCTGGTTGCTGATGGTGATGCCACCGAGCACGAGCGCGATGACGATGGGGACCAGCGTGACGGCGGCCAGTTTGACGGAGATGCTCCAGTCCCGCCATCTGGTGATCGCGCGCCACTTGGCGGGCCGCCTCGGCTGCTGACCCAGGAGCTGTCCCACCGGCACTTGGCCTTGTCCTGCAACGGTCACGAAGGTGACTCCCTGTCCGGCATCTCGTGTGCGCGTCCTGCGACGTTCGTCTGTGCGTGGCCCGCGGGCCGACGGACGCCGTCCCCGGCCGCGTCGACCTGCTGCTCCCGGTGCCCCTGCATGATGCGATGTGCACCGATGCCCGGACAAGATCGGTTACCTTCGATCACAGCGAGTCAACGTGGCCAGAGGAGCTTACACCAATGGGTAGCATCGGGACCCTCCCGCAAAAGGGGGCGCCGACCTGCGGAAATACCCGTTGTGACAGGGGGTTGACCGCCGGGTGCGCGGGTCGGCGCCCGGAGCCTCCGATTGCGTGACGGCCCTGGTGAGACCGCTTTCCTCCGCTTTCACCCACATAGCCCAGGGGTGGCCGGGAGAGTGAGGAAAAGGCGCACTGACCGTACGCCGGGCGCCGGAGTTACAGAAGAATAACGCCCGATCTTGTGGCTTCCGCGGGCTGCTGAACAGGCCGGATTTCCCCCGCCAACAGGGCAAATCGGACAATAATTCTCCACTTCACGCTCCGAATTGGTGAGCAACTCACCTGTCACTCGATTCGGTGGTGGTAGCGCTTTCTGACTACTAACAGTGAGACCGCCAGCAAGCGCTTTCTGCCGCGGCTAGCCTGAACGGCCCATTCCTCCTGGTGAAAGCACTAATCGGTGCTCACGCAGTGAACCCAGCCTCCCGCAAGAGCCGTAGTAAGCCGTGGCTAGCATGTGCGGCTCAAAGGTTCGCCAGCTCGCTGGGAGGCAGCCATGCAGAACGTCGTCCAGAATCCAGCGACGAGAACCTCCGCCCCGGGCCCCGGTCAGGCGCCGGCGTTGTTCGGGGCAGGCGAAGAGGCCCCACAGCCTCGCCCGCGTGCCACGACCGTGGACTACGAAGCGATCCAGCGGAGTCCGGAGTTCACGACGTTGCGCGGCCGGTTCCGCCGGTTCGCGTTCCCGATGACCCTGCTGTTCATCGCGTGGTACCTCGGGTACGTGCTGCTCGCGGCGTACGCGCACGGCTTCATGAGCACCAAGGTCTACGGCGAGATCAACGTCGCGATCGTGCTGGGCATCCTGCAGTTCGTCTCGACGGCCCTGATCACGATCGCCTATCTGCGGTTCGCCAAGCGCAGGCTCGACCCCCAGGTCGAGGTCGTGCGGCAGCAGGCAGGAGTCCAGTAACCCCATGTTCACCACGTTCGCGGCGGGCAGCAGCCCCGACAGCAGCAACCCGATCCTCAACACCTCGGTGTTCGCGATCTTCGTCGCGATCACGCTGTTCGTCGTGTACCGGGCCAGCAGCGGGAAGTCGTCCCGGGCCGACTACTACGCGGCGAGCAGCGCGTTCACCGGCCGCCAGAACGGCGTCGCGCTGTCCGGTGACTTCCTGTCCGCCGCCTCGTTCCTCGGCATCGCCGGCGCGATCGCCATCAACGGCTACGACGGCTTCCTGTACTCGATCGGCTTCCTCGTCGCCTGGCTGGTCGACCTGCTGCTCGTGGCGGAACTGCTGCGCAACACCGGCCGGTTCACGATGGGCGACGTGCTCAGCTTCCGGATGAAGCAGCGCCCGGTCCGCGCCGCCGCGGCCACGTCGACGCTGGTCATCTCGCTGTTCTACATGCTCGCGCAGATGGCCGGTGCCGGTGCGCTGATCGCGCTGCTGCTCAACGTGCACAGCCGGTTCGGCCAGTCGATCGTGATCGCCGTCGTGGGTCTGGTCATGGTGTTCTACGTGCTGGTCGGCGGCATGAAGGGCACGACGTGGGTGCAGATCATCAAGGCCGCGATCCTGATCCTGTCCGTCGTGCTGATGACGGTGTTCCTGTTCGGCAAGTTCGGCTTCAGCCTGTCGAACCTGCTGTCGCAGGCCGCCTACCACAGCCCGCTGGGCGAGCGGCTGCTCGAACCGGGCGCGCAGTACGGCAAGAGCGGCGTCACGAAGCTGGACTTCCTGTCGCTGGCCGTCGCGCTGATCCTGGGCACGGCGGGCCTGCCCCACGTGCTGATGCGCTTCTACACCGTGCCGAACTCGCACGAGGCGCGCCGCTCGGTGGTGTGGGCGACGGCGTGCGTGTTCGTGTTCTACCTGTGCACGCTGGTCATCGGCTTCGGCGCGACCGCGCTCGTCGGTGCCGACGAGATCAAGGCCGCGCCCGGTGGCGAGAACTCGGCGGCGCCGCTGCTGGCGCTGCACATCGGCGGCACGGTGCTGCTCGGCATCATCGCGGCGGTGGCGTTCGCGACGATCCTCGCCGTGGTCGCCGGCCTGACGATCACCGCTTCGGCGTCCTTCGCGCACGACGTGTACGCGAACATCTTCAAGCGCGGCAAGGCGGACCCGGTGGACGAGGTGCGCGTCGCGCGCCGCGCCGCGCTCGGCATCGGCGTGCTGTCGATCCTCGGCGGCATCCTCGCCAACGGCCAGAACGTCGCGTTCCTGGTGGCGCTGGCGTTCGCCGTCGCCGCGTCGGCGAACCTGTCGACGCTGCTGTACACGCTGTTCTGGAAGCGCTTCAACACCACGGGCACGCTGTGGGGCATGTACGGCGGCCTGATCTGCTCGGTGGTGCTGGTGATCTTCTCGCCGGTCGTGTCCGGCGGGGCGACGTCGATCATCAAGGGCGTGGACTTCCACTGGTTCCCGCTGTCCAACCCCGGCCTGGTGTCGATCCCGTTCTCGTTCCTGTGCGGGTTCGTCGGCACGCTGATCGGCCGCGACAAGGCCGACGAGCGCAAGCAGGCCGAGATGGAGGTCCGGTCGCTGACCGGCATCGGGACCTGACAACCTGGGGAGCGTGAGTTCGGAGAGGATCCGCCGCTTCCTGGCCGGGCAGGCCCCGCCGACGCCCTTCCTGGTCGTCGACACCGCACTGGTCACCGCGCGGGTGCGGGAGTTCGCAGCCGAATTCCCGCACTCGCGCCTGTGCTACGCCGTCAAGGCGAACCCCGAACCCGCCGTGCTGCGGGCCGTGCTGGCCGCGGGCGGCGGGTTCGACGTCGCCGGGCCCGCGGAGATCACCGCCTGCCTGGCGGAGGGTGCCGCGCCGGAGTCCCTGTCGTACGGCAACCCGATCAAGAAGGCCGCGGACATCGCGTTCGCCTTCGAGCACGGGGTGCGCGAGTTCACCACCGACGCCGAGAGCGACCTGCGGCAGATCGCGCGGCACGCCCCCGGTTCCGCGGTCTCGGTCCGGATGCTGGTCGAGACCCCGGCGTCGGCCACCCCGTTCGGCCGCAAGTTCGGCTGCACCCCGGCCGAGGCCGTCGCCCTGCTGCGCCTGGCCACCGACCTCGGGCTGACGCCGGGGCTCGCGTTCCACGTCGGCTCGCAGCAGCCGGACCCGTCGGCGTGGGACACCGGGATCGCGACCGCGGCGAAGGTCGCCGCCGAGGCCGGAATCCCGTTGGCGCACCTGAACATCGGCGGCGGGTTCGGCATCCGCTACCGCGATCCGGTGCCCTCGCTCGCCGAGTACGCGGCGGTCGTGCGCGCCGCGCTCGCGGCCCACTTCCCCACACCCCCACGGCTGGTGCTCGAACCCGGCCGGGCCGTCGTCGCCGAGGCCGGGCTCATCCGCACGGAGGTCGTGCTGGTCGCGTGGCGCGGCGAGCACCGGTGGGTCTACCTCGACATCGGCCGCTACAACGGGCTGGCCGAGACGGAGAACGAGGCCATCCCGTACCGGTTCGAGGACGGCGGCGGTGAGCGGGGGCCGGTGATCCTCGCGGGACCGACGTGCGATGGTGACGACGTGCTCTACCAACACACGCCCTGCGAACTGCCGCTGGCGCTGGCGCCGGGTGACCAGCTCGGCATCCTCGACGCCGGGGCCTACACGGCCAGCTACTCCTCGGTGGCGTTCAACGGGATCGAGCCGCTGCGGACGTACTGCCTTGAGTGAGATCGGCACCTTCTCCGGACGGCACGTGCTCGCCGAACTCGACGGCGTCGAGCCCCGGCTGCTCGACGACCCGGAGTTCCTGCGCGAGGCGCTGCGCACCGCGGTCACCGAGGCCGGTGCGAAGGTGATCGACGTGCTGGCCCACCGGTTCGAGCCGCACGGGGTCACGGTGCTGGCGATGCTGGCCGAGTCCCACGCGTCCGTGCACGCCTACCCCGAGATCGGGGCCGCGTTCGCGGACGTGTTCACCTGCGGCGAACGGGCCGACCCCGAGCTCGCCGTGCGCCTGCTCGCCCGCGCGCTCGGCACGGAATCGGTCCGCACCACCACGGCCCACCGCGGGCACGGCGCGCGGCAGCTCGTCGAGCCGGTCGGGCGCGGGCTCAGCCGGTCGTGGACGGTCGAGGAGGTGCTGTTCGAGACGCGCACCCCGTTCCAGCACGTGCTGATCGGGCGGACCGCGCAGGGCGTCTCGCTGTTCTGCGACGAGGAACGGCAGAGCACGGAGGCCACGCAGCTGACCTACCACGAGGCGCTGATGGTGCCGCCGATGCTGCTCGCGAAGCGGCTGCGGCGGGTGCTGATCATCGGCTCCAGCGAGGGCGTGGCGAGTCGGATCGCGGCCGATGCGGGGGCACTGGTGGACCACGTCGACATCGACCGCGAGGCCGTGCGGGCGTGCGCCGAACACCTGCCCTACGGCTACACGCCCGAGGAACTGGCGGCGGCCGAACGCGGCGACGGGGCCGTGCGGGTGCACTACCGCGACGGCTGGGAGTTCCTCGGCGACTGCGAACCGGGCTACGACGTCGTGGTGATCGACCTGCCGGACGAGAACGACGACCCGGCGGCACAGCACAACCGGCTCTACGGGGCGGAGTTCCTGGCGCGCTGCGCCGCGGTGCTCGCGCCCGGCGGTGTCGTGTCCAGCCAGGCGGGCTGTCCGACGATGTGGCGCAACGACACGCTGATCACCGCGTGGCGGCGGTTCACCGAGGCGTTCGGGACGGTCGTCTACTACGGCTCGGACGAGCACGAGTGGGCGTTCCTGTCCGGCCGCCGCGAACCGGGCGAACCGGACCTGCGCCTAGAGGAGCTGGCCTACCGCCCGGAGACGATCGACGCGACCGCGCTGCGCGGCAACACCGTGCCGCCGCTGCGGGTCAGAGCTTCCGCCCCTCCTGGACGCGGTGCGTGACGGCCCGCTCGGCGACGAACGACAAGAACGGGATGGTGCCGGCGAGCAGCACCAGGATCGTGCCCTTGATCGACCAGCGGGCCTTGAGCGCGAGGTCGACGGCCATCACGAGGTAGACCATGTAGAACACGCCGTGCGTGACGCCCGCCCAGCTCATCATGCCCGGCGAGTCTGCGGCGTACTTGAGGATGAACGCTGCGGTCAGGCACAGCAGCGCGACACCGGTGGCGTAGGCCAGCACCCGGTAGCGCAGCAGCGGTCCCTTCAGGGACACGCTCGCCTTGGCGGTGCCTTCAGTGCTGCTCACCATCTGCGGGTCTCCTAGCGTTCCTCTTGGTCTCGCGCGTGCAGTTCGGCGAGGTAGCGGTTGTAGGCGGCCAGTTCCTCGTCCTCGTCGTCGGTGACGGCCGGGCGCGCGGGCCGCGGCCGGGGCACCTCGGCGACCGGCTTGCGGCCCCACTCCTGGCGGGGCTCAGGCTCGGGCGCGTCGTCGGCGGCCGCGGCCTCCCGGCGCAGCTTGCGGATGCGCAGCACCATGAACGCCGGGAACAGGCCGAACAGCGGCCACTGCAGCACGTAACCCAGGTTCTGGAACGTGCCGCTGGCCGACTCGAAGCGGTTCCACTGCCACCAGGCCAGCCCGCAGCAGACGACGAGGCTGACCAGGCACAGCACGCCGATGGCGATGCGGCGTGGCGTGAGGAACCCGGCTGGCACACCCCGACGCTAGCACTCGCCCCGCTTCACGAGACCTTGACCGCCTGCGCGGCCTTGGCGTAGGAGTCGGCGAGGCCGAAGACCTTCTGCGCGTACTCCACGGAGTTGTTGTAGGACAGGATGCCCTGCCACCAGCCGGCGGCGCTGGACATGTCGCGCCCGCCCGCGCACAGGTACTTCGCCGCGGCCAGCGCGGCGGCGTCGATCTGCTGGGGGTCGTAGCCGCCGCCCCACTTCGCCCACGTGCTGGGGATGAACTGCATCGGCCCGACCGCGCGGTCGTAGTTCGGGTCGCCGTCGAACCGGCCGCCGTCGGTGTCGCCGATCGCGCGCACGCCCGCCGAGCCGTCCAGCGGTACCCCGACGATGGCCTTGGAGGGATAGCCGTTGGCCTGCAGGACCGCTCCGGCGTACTGCCCGTGGTTGGACTCGATGCGCCCGATACCCGCGAGCGTGGCCCAGGACACCCGGCAGGCGGGCTGGCTGTCACGCAGCGCCAGCTCCGCGTTGCCGTACGCGACGAGCGCCCGCGCGGGGATGTTCGTGACCGTCGAAACCTTGTCCGCCCACACCGCGAGCGGCGTCTTGTTGCTCTGGGGCTGCGGCTGCTGCTGGACGGGCTGGGTGTTGGCGACGGGACTACCGGCGACCGTGGCGTTGACGGGAGCGGTCGACCCGGGTTCGACGTCGACCGCGGGCACCGAGAGCGCCGGGATGTCGGTGGTGGTGCGGCCCGCCTCGGGGGTGGTGACCTTGGTGGTGACGAACACCGCCGTCGCGCCCACGGCCAGCACCGCCGCGACGATCCCGAGCCGCCCCAGCGCCGCGAGACCGGACCGCGCCCTTCCGGGCACCGCGGCCGTCTCCTGCTCGGCTTGCTCAGTGCCCAAGAATCCTGCCTCCCGCAACGGTGTTCGCATGACCACCAACGACCATACGGACACCTACGTTACGGGCGTGTATTCGACCTTGTTGCGGCGGCGTAGCCGCTTTACCACCCGAGCAACCGGCACCGCCGCGGGTTCTGAGGCGGTTCCTCGCGAGGACAGCGCCGACGTGGTGACCTGGCGGTCATGAGGAGGCGATCCCGGAACGAGGGGCCGCCTCAGGTTCCGCTACCCGCACCGGTCGGCAGGCCGAATCCAGAACTAACCGGCCTTCTGCTGGCGGGCGAGGCGGGCGACGCACCAGGCCGGGGCGCTGCCGCGGCGGAGGTGCTGCAGGACGGTCATCGGGCCGAGGCGGCGGCTGAGGTCGCCCGGCGTGAGGCCCGCGGCGCGGTAGTCGAGCGCGCGCTGGTCCAGCGGGCTGATCCCCGCGTCCCACCACCGCTCGGCCTCGCTGACGTCACCGATCATCTGCCACCAGCCCGCGGCGGCGACGAGCAGTTCGTGCGGCACCCCGGGCAGCCGGGCGCGCATCGCGTCGAGGTAGTCGGGGTCGGCGGACTCGACCTGCGCCCAGCCACGGGCACCGGAACGCGCGCGCTGACCGGGGATCCCTGGCGGCTGCTGCTGTGGGACGTCGGCGAGCCAGGCGGACGTGATGCGGTCGATCTCCTGCTCCTCCGGCGTCTTCTCCCGCTCGGCCGCCCACTGGGCGATAACCGCATCAACCCCGGGATCTCCGGTCATCCCTGCCTCCTCGTGCCCCAACCGACAAGCCTGACTGAAACCGCGATATCGAGCGATGGAGCGTGCCAGAACGCGCTGGTCACGCAATGTGAGCACCGTAGAGCCAATTCCGGCCTGGACGCCAGACCCTTTTCCCCGGGAATCCGGCGACCAGGGCGTTAATCCTCTTGATCCACCCGGATGGTCGAACGACCCCGCCCAAACGCCGGGAATGGTGACTTTCCGTGATCTCGAAACACGCGGACACGGCAGTGGGCCCGATGCCGTCCGGCACCGGGCGAACCGCTGATGGGGTCAGGAGAACAGGGTCCGCACGAAGGTCACGATCGCCTCCGCGCCGTCCCGCAGCCAGCCGAGCACGTTCTGCACGACCTCCGCGGACTGGGTGGGCCTGCTGATCAGGAAGAACAACACGAACGCGACGACGGCGACGATGACGATCTTCTTGGTGTTCGCCGACATACGCTCCATCCGATCGGTTCGCGGGGGCCGCTCCGGCGGCCACGCCCGGACACCCCGCCATCCTGCCCGGCGACAAGGCTTTACGACAGGCTTTCACCCTGTCGGCGGCCACCGCTGACTCTCCGTGTCCATTGCAGCGTAAATCGCGCGGCCGCGCCACCCCCGCCGACATGCCGGGGAGACCGGCTCCGGTCTCCCCGGCATCGGTCACGCGATGACGGCGGACGCGCGGAGGGAGTCCAGCGTGGGGGCGTCGTACCCGAGTTCGGCGAGCACCTCGGCGGTGTCGGCGCCCTTCTCGTGCGGCGGCTCCGGAACGTCCGGCGGGGTCCGGTCGAACCGCGGCGCCGGAGCGGGCTGGACCACGCCGCCGATGTCGACGAACGTGCCGCGGGCCGCGTTGTGCGGGTGCTCCGCCGCTTCCCACGGGCTGAGCACGGGCGTCAGGCAGGCGTCCGTGCCCTCGGCCCTCGCGACGAGCTCGTCCCGCGTGTGCTTGCCGATCGCCTCCGCGAGGATCTCCCGCAGCCGCGGCCATTCCGCCGGGTTCACGTGCACCGGGAGGTCCTCGTCCGCCAGGTCCAGCACCTTCACGAGGTCCGCCCAGAACCGCATCTCGATCGCGCCGACAGCCACGTACTTGCCGTCCGCCGTCTCGTACGTGTCGTAGAACGGTGCGCCGCCGTCGAGGAAGTTCGTACCCCGCTCCCCCGGCCACATCCCCGCCGCCCGCATGCCGTGCAGCTGCGTGGTGAGCAGCGCGGCGCCGTCGACCATCGCCGCGTCCACCACCTGCCCGCGCCCGGACCCGGTCCGCTCGTGCAGCGCCGCCAGGATCCCGAGCGCGAGCAGCATCCCGCCGCCGGCGAAGTCGGCCAGCAGGTTGAGCGGCGGCACGGGACGTTCGCCGGCGCGCCCGACGGGTTCGAGCGCACCGGCGATCCCGGCGTAGTTGATGTCGTGCCCGGCCGCCGTCGCCAGCGGACCGTCCTGGCCCCAGCCGGTCAGCCGCCCGTAGACGACGCGCGGGTTGCGGGCGTGCACGTCCTCCGGCCCGAGGCCCATGCGCTCGGCGACGCCGGGCCGGAAGCCCTCGATGAACACGTCCGCCCGCTCGGCCAGCCGCAGCACGACTTCGACGCCCTCGGGCCGTTTCGTGTCGACGCCGATGGTGCGGCGCCCGCGCATCAGCGGGTCACCGGCGATCCCGAGCACGTCGGCACCCGGTTTCGCGCGGTCCACGCGCACCACGTCGGCACCGAGGTCGGCGAGCAGGGTCGCGGCGAACGGCGCCGGCGCGAGCCCGGCCAGCTCGACGACCCGCAGCCCCCGCAGGGGACCTGACTTCACAGCAGTCCTCCTCAGAGCGTGCGGGAGATGATTTCCTTCATGATCTCGCTGGTGCCACCGAAGATCCGGTTGATCCGGACGTCGGTCCAGGCGCGCGCGATCGGGTACTCGGTCATGTAGCCGTAGCCCCCGAACAGCTGCAGGCAGTCGTCGACGACCTTGTTCACGCGCTCGGTGGTCCACAGCTTCGCCATCGCCGCGCCCTGCACGTCCAGCTCGCCCCGCAGGTGCCGCTCGATGCACTGGTCGAGGAAGGCCCGCGCGACGACCGCTTCGGTGGCGGCCTCGGCCAGCGTGAACTTCGTGTTCTGGAAGTTGAAGATCGGGCGGCCGAACGCGGTGCGGTCCTTGGTGTAGGCGATGGTCTGGTCGATCGCCGCCTCCATGCCCGCCACCGCCGTGACGGCGATGATCAGCCGTTCCTGCGGCAGCTGCTGCATCATCTGGATGAAGCCCTGCCCCTCCTCGCCGAGGAGGTTGGCCGCGGGCACCCGCACGTCGTCGAAGAACAGCTCGGCGGTGTCCTGGCCCTTGAGCCCCACCTTGTCCAGCACCCGGCCGCGCCGGAACCCCGGGGTGTCGGTGGGCACGCCGATGAGCGAGACGCCCTGCGCCCCGGCGTCCGGGTCGGTCTTCACCGCGAGCACCACGAGGTCGGCCAGCCCGCCGTTGGTGATGAACGTCTTGGCGCCGTTGATGACGTAGTAGTCCCCGTCGCGGACGGCACGGGTCTTGATGCCCTGCAGGTCCGAGCCGGTGCCCGGTTCGGTCATGCCGATGGCGCCCACCATCTCGCCGCTGGCGAACTTGGGCAGCCACTCGCGCTTCTTCTCCTCGGAGGCGTAGGCGAGGATGTAGTGCGCGACGATCCCGTTGTGCACGGTGACGCCCCACGCGCTGTCGCCGGAGCGGGCCTGCTCCTCGTAGAGGATCGCCTCGTGCGCGAAGGTGCCGCCACCGCCGCCGTACTCCTCGGGGATCGACAGGGCGAGCAGGCCCACGTCACCCGCCTTGTTCCACAGCTCGCGCTCGACCTGCTTCTGGGCGCTCCAGCGCTCCTGGTTGGGCGCGAGCTCCTTCTGGCAGAACGTCCTGGCGAGCTCCCGGACGTCGTCCAGCCCCTCGGCCCAGGCGCTCTTCGCGGGTGGCAGTGGCACGGCGCGGCCTCCTAGAAAACATTACGCGTGGAAGGTAAGTTCTGATCGGAATGTACATCCGGGAGGCACCGTGGTCGAGCCCCGAGGACACCGAACGCAGGCGCAGCGGCGCGAGCAGACCCGCACGGCCCTGCTCGACGCGACGATCGACTGCCTCGTCGAGCTCGGCTACGCGCGGACGTCGATGCAGGAGATCTGTTCGCGGGCCGGGGTGTCGAAAGGCGCCGCGCAGCACCACTTCGCGGACAAGGCGGAGCTGATGGCGGCGGCCGTGGCACACCTGACGACCAAGCGGATGGCCGCGCTCACCGAGTCCCTCGAAGCGCTGCCCGGCGGGCTCGACGCGATCCCCGCGGCGGTGGACCTGCTGTGGGAGGGGTATTCGGGCGCGCTCGCCACGGCGTCGACCGAGCTGTGGATAGCCGCGCGCACGGATCCGGCACTGCGCGAAGCGATCCGGCCGGTCGACCGGGCGCTCGGGCGGACCGCGTTGCGGCGCGTGCGGTCGATCGTCGGGGACCTGCCCGCCGAGCAGGTGGAGACCCTGTTCTGGCTGACGGTGAACCTGGCGCGCGGGCTGGCGCTGGACGCCGAGCTGGGCGGGGCGCCGGCACGGCGCAAGCAGCTGCTGGAGGAGTGGAAGCGGATCGCGGTAGGGCACGCGGGCCGGCCCGGCCCTCACTCGGGCCGGCCCGCGACACAGGGGTGACGACGCGGACTGGTGCGGATGACGCGGTTCGCTTGACCCGTTCGGGTGCGGAAATGGTCTGTACCTCGGCGGGTTTTCGACGCTCCAGCTGAGGCCCTGACGCTGGTACGTTGTTCAAATGGCGCGTTTTCCCCGCATCTTCGGCGCTGTGCTCACGCTCGCTTCCGCCGGCCTGTTGCTGGTGAGCAGCTTCCTGCCGCTCGTGCGCCTGGTGCAGTCCGTCAACGGGGTCCCGCTGCTGCAGATGGACCGGACGGGCTGGGGCCAGGTCCTGGCTCCCGGTCCGGGAGAACCGACGATCAGCGACGACGGGAAGATCCACTCGCCGCTCTACGGCATCCCGGTGCTGGTGGTCGCCGTGGGGCTGGTCCTCGCGGGAGTTCTCGCCCTGCGGGTGGGGCGCCGGGCGGCTCTCGCGGTGTCCGCCGCGGTGGCGGGGGCGGTCGTCGTGGCGCTGATGCTCGGGATGGAAATCGAATCGGCGCTGAACTTCAACGACGCCCAGCCCGCCGAGCCGAGCACCGGCAACCTCTCGGTCTACAGCATCCAACCGGGTTTCTGGTTCGTCGTGGCCGCCGCGGCGACGGCCCTCGCGGCGGCGGCCGTGCTCCTGCCCCACCGCCGGCGGGTGGAGACCGAGGCGGACGACGAGGGTGACGAGGTCCAGGTGTCGATGTTGTCCGCGGACCCGGAGCCCGGCCCGTCCGAGGGGCCGACGGCCGCTCCCGAGAGGGGCTGGCCCAGCGCCCCGGAGGCAACCCCACCGGTACCGCAAGGCGCCGCCCCGGAACCGAGCCCGCCACGGGTTACCGGCGCCCGGTGGCCGGCGCCGGGAGCCTCCGCGCTCGACGGCGAGGACGACCTCCCCGCCGCGAGGTAACACTGGTTTCGCATACCGCCGGTATGGTGTACTCGTCAGTAACGTAGCTGCGCCACCGGAGGGGCCATGACGAGCACTGCCGCGACCACGGGCCACGAACCAGGCAAACCGACCACGGTCGGCGGAGTCGTCGGAGCACCGTCCGCCGCGCGTGCCGCCCAGCTGGCCCGCCGCGCGGCCGGTGGCCAGGACTCGGCACCCGTCGAGATCACCGCGCCGTTCACCGGGCTCGTCACGGCCACCCTGCCGCAGGCCACCGACCCCGACGTGCGCAAGGTGTTCGGCGAGGCGCGGGAGGCACAGCGGTCGTGGGCGGCGCGCCCGGTGCGTGAGCGGCAGCAGGTGCTGACGCGGCTGCACCGCCTGATCCTGGACCGGCAGGACGAGATCCTCGACCTGGTCCAGCTGGAGGCCGGCAAGGCGCGCCTCGACGCGTTCGACGAGGTCGCCTCGACGGCGCTCGTCGCGGGCTACTACGGGAAGCACAGTGCCCGCATCCTCGGTGACCGGCGGGTCGCCGGGGTGCTGCCGCTGCTCACCAAGGCCGGGGAGTTGCGGCACCCCAAGGGAGTCGTCGGGGTGATCTCCCCGTGGAACTACCCGCTCGCGCTCACCTCGATGGACGTCCTGCCCGCGCTGGTCGCCGGGAACGCGGTGGTGCAGAAGCCCGACAACCAGACGGCGTTGTCCGCGTTGTGGCTGCACGAGCTCGCCGAGGAGGCGGGGCTGCCCGCGGGCGTGTGGCGGATCGTGCTGGGCCGCGGCTCGCAGATCGGTGACGCGCTCGTGGAGGAGTCGGACTACCTGTGCTTCACCGGCTCCACCCCGACGGGCAAGGAACTGGCGGCGAAGGTCGCGCGGCGGCTGACGGGGTACTCGCTGGAGCTGGGCGGCAAGAACCCGATGATCGTGCTGCCGGACGCGCCCGTCGCCAAGGCCGCCGCCGGTGCCGTGACGGCGTGTTTCTCCTCCGCCGGGCAGCTGTGCGTGTCGGTGGAGCGGATCTACGTGCACGAGAGCATCCGCGAGGAGTTCACGCGCGCGTTCGTCGCGAAGACCGAAGCGCTGCGGCTGGGCGGCGAGCTCGGCTACGGCGCGGACATGGGTTCGCTGACGTCGGAAAGCCAGCTCGCCACGATCTCCGCGCACGTGGAGGACGCGCGGCAGAAGGGCGCGACGGTGCTGACGGGCGGGCGTCCCCGGCCGGACCTCGGGCCGTTGTTCTACGAGCCGACCGTGCTGACCGATGTGCCCGAGACCGCGGAGCTGTTCGCGGGCGAGACGTTCGGGCCGGTGGTGTCGATCTACGGCTACACCGACATCGAGGACGCGATCGAGCGCGCCAACGACACGACGTACGGGCTGAACGCCAGCATCTGGACGGGCAACCAGGCCGCGGGCTGGGCGGTGGCCTCGCGCATCAAGGCCGGGACGGTGAACGTCAACGAGGGCTACTCGGCGACTTTCGGTTCCGTCGCGCTGCCGATGGGCGGCATGAAGGAGTCCGGCTACGGGCGGCGCAACGGCGCCGAGGGCCTGCTGAAGTACACGGAATCCCAGTCGATCGCGGTGCAACGCGGCCTGCGGCTGCGCCCGCCGCGCCTGGTGCCGCCGAAGCTGTGGACCGGCGGGATGACCGCGGGGCTGCGCCTGCTCCGCCGCATCCGCTGACGGCGGGGGTTCGCTGGGGGTGGGGTGGTCGCCGCGGGCCGCCGTCGCGGCGGTGCGGCGGTGGCGGCGCGGGCTCGGGCAGCGGCGGCGCGACCTCGCGCGACTGCGGCAGGCACCAT
>NZ_BAABIB010000071.1:0-831 GCF_039542405.1 Amycolatopsis dongchuanensis | reverse complement strand
CAACATGATCAACTACCGGACCGGCCAGCCGCCCACCGGGTTACGAGACATCCCTTAGTTGGTGTCCGGCCATTCAATCATTGACCGTGAAGGCATGAAGGATACGAACAATGCCACGCCTTCCACGCCGGAGCGAACCGTTCTTAAGGTTCGCCTGCCGGGCGCGGTGGCGTCTTTGCTCTACGACCTCGCCGAGCACCACAACATCCTCGACAAGCAGACGGCGGCCGGGGAGGTGCTGGGCGCAGCGCTAGACGAGATCGACACCGGCCGGATGCCCAGATGGCACGCCGGCCCGAGCGGCTCGACCCGACCGACGCTGACTCTCCCGGCGGCGTTCGTTCGTCGGCTTGAAGCAGGTGCGGCGTGAGCGCCCCGACCCGCGCCGTTCCTCGGGTCCGTCGAGTCGAGCGCCGCTACGTCGTGCCCGCGCGTGCGGCTGCCCGCGTGCGCGAGCTGGCGCGGGTACTGGGTCGGTCTGTGGATGACGTGGTGACCGTGCTGGCCGCGAGCGTCGGCCCGGAGCTTCTGGCCGACAGGGTGCGCCGCACACTCGTGCGGCCTGGGCGGTACCGGGTCGTGTCCGTCGCTGTTGACGCCGATACCTGCTCCCAGCTCCAACAGCTCGCCGAGCAAGCGAGCACCACGATTGCCGGTTGGCTAGCCGACCGGCTGACTGAGCAGGGTCCGGAGTTGATCGCCGATGTCTACCGAATCGGGCTGCTGCGGGCGCTGCTGCTCGCCCACGCGGCCGAATCAACGCAGGAAGTCGGTGCTGCCTAATGTTTATGTCAAGCAGCGGTAGCCGTGGTGTGTCGGTAGTCGGCCTGG